>NZ_JBHSBO010000005.1:0-18797 GCF_042650685.1 Micromonospora sp. GCM10011542 | reverse complement strand
AAGCAGGAGCTTGTGCGGGCGGTGGTCAGGTATCGAGGCGTGCTCGTGCTTCAGCGTGAGCGTGGTGGGCTCGAACGGCTGAGATCGTTTTCAGGGTTGGTCCGGTGGCGTAACGCGTTGGTCCAGGCCAACTCGCTGAACAGCGGCAAGTACGGGTGCGGCCTGGGGTCGATGGCTATCGAGTTGTCCGATCAGGATGAGCAGGCTCGATCGATGCTGTCGGAGACGTTCGCGGAATGGGGAAAGCTGATCAGTGATGGTCTGCACCGGATGCGCGACAGTGGTGCACTGCGTCAGGACGCCGACCCGGAGAAGTTGGCCACGGGGTTGATGGCGGCGTTGCAGGGCGGCTATTTGTTGGCGAACGCCGCGCACAACGTTGCACCCATGGAAGTTGCTCTGGACATGGCGTTGGAGCACATCAAATCGTTCCTCGTGGAGCCGTCCGGCGAACCGACCCGTTAATTGAGCCCTTTTTATCCGTGATCAGGCTGGTCACGGCGGGTGCGAGCAGGCTGGAGACGCTGTGACGGCGAGGCGTTGGGCCGGGGTGCTGCGTCGGGGGAGCAACGCTTGCAGGCTCGGTATCCGGCGAGCTGGGCGCTGGCCGCTGTCGGGCGAAAGTCAACGTTTTCCGTGCGAGGGGTCTTGGCGCGACACGGTGGCCGACAGTAGGTGCCGGTCGTATTCACCGCGGTGAAAAGGCGGTCATCGAGTCGTTCCTCACGTCGTTGGATCGCTTCGTACTGCGACTGCGGGTCCACCGAGCATCGATGTTCCTTCCGGATTCAAGTCCGCTGCCCGAGACGCGTGAACCACGGCAAATCCTAGTCCTACTGGACCGATGGGTCCATCTTCGGGTTTGGCGTTGACCGAGTTAAGCTGGGAGCGCTTTGGTCCTAACCGCCTCGCAGTGCAGCTTAACACCCCTGCGATGATGGTTCTCAAGGGCTGAGCGGCTCCGGCAACGAGCGATCAATTGGACTATCCAGTCCGGTGGAGGCTAACCTGCGGAGGTACTCGGATATCGGGCGATACGCCCGACCGCAGCCCGCCGCTCAGACTGCGGCTCGGCTGCTGCTGGATCCGAGTATCTGCACCGTCACTACCAGGATCTACAGGAAGGCCCGGCTGATGGAAACGGATCGGGATCGTGTCGTCGCATCCGCCCGAGTTGTCCTTCCGGCCACTGAGCGCCGGCGCACCGACATGACCACCCGCGGCTTCACCTTCGTCGCCGATGAACCGCACAACGGGGCACTCGGAGAAGGCCCGACGCCGACGGAGTACCTGCTGATGGCGCTTGCGTCGTGCACTGCTCAGACGCTGCGGCAGTACGTCGACTATAAGTACGACACCGCCGGTGACATCACCGTCGAGATCGACTACCACGACCCCGTTCAGGAAGGCGCGGAGCGTTACCTGCAGCGCACGATCACGCTGAGCGAAGAACCTGACCCCGACGACTTGAAGGTGATGCATGACATTGCCGAGAAGTCCCCGGTGACCCTGCTGATTCAGTTCGCATGGAGCGTGAAGACCGAGTTCGTCGGGACGCGCTGAAATCACGCCGCTTGCTGCTCGGCGACCACGGCCAAGCAGCAAGCGGTTGTCGTTCCGCACCAGGCGGCGACAGTGCTTCGGTCGACCGCGACCGCGACCGCGACCGCGACCGCGCCCGCGACCGCTACGGCCGCGGGCGAATCTTCCTCGTGGCGTATCGCCGGTCGTCCCGGCCATGAGCTCACTGATAGTTGCCGCATCCCGCAGGGCATCGGGGGGCCTCGTCGCTCTTTCCGCCGCCGGCCACAGCTGGGGCAGCGCGATCAGTACTGAACCGACGGGTCGCGTGCCCGCATGCGGCACGTGATCTAGCTATCCATGCTGGCCCGGCCAGCGCGTCGGAAGGTGACGTGTGACCGAGACCAAGATGAGCGGCCGAACGATCTGGATGCGGGATCTGGCGGCACCGCTGCGAGCATTTGTGCGAACGGAGTCCGGCAGCGCCGGCGTGCTCGTGGCGGCCATCGTCGCCGCCATGCTCTGGGCCAACATCGACCTCGTCTCCTACGAAGCCGTCTGGCGCACCCAACTGTCCCTACGCCTCGGGCACCTCGAGCTCTCCCGCGACCTGCACACCTGGATCAACAGTGGCTTGATGACGCTGTTCTTCCTGGTCGTCGGCCTTGAGGCGCGGCGCGAGTTCGACCTCGGCGACCTACGCGACCGGCGACGTTTCGTGCTGCCCGCCGTGGCCGGTGTGATCGGCATGCTGATCCCGGTGCTGATCTTCCTGCTGATCAACCACGGCGGGCCGGGCGCGCATGGCTGGGGCGTGGCTATGTCGACCGACACCGCCCTCGCGTTGGGCCTGCTGGCACTGCTCGGCCGGGGCGTGCCCGACCGGGTCCGGATCTTCCTGCTCACCGTGTTCGTGGTCGACGACTTGATCGCCCTCATCGTCATCGCCCTGGTCTACAGCGACGACATCACGATGATGCCCATCGTGGTGGCCGTAGCGGCGTTCGCGGTCATGCTGGCCATCCGCGCTGCCGGCGTCCGACGTGGCGCGGCGTACCTGCCGGTCGCCATCGTGATGTGGGGCGCGCTGTTGGTCAGCGGAGTCGACCCGGTGGTGGCCGGACTGGCCATCGGGTTGACCGCGTTCGCCTACTCTCCCGGCCGAGCTGAGCTCGAGCAGGTCAGCGGGCTGTTCCGGTCGTTCCGTGAGCAGCCGACGCCCAAGCTCGCGCGTACGGCTTCGCTCGGCCTCGCGAACACGCTGTCGCCCAACGACCGCCTTCAGCGCATCTACCACCCTTGGTCCAGCTACGTCATCGTGCCGCTGTTCGGCCTGGCCAACGCTGGCATCAGCATCGACGGGCCGTTCCTGGCCGAGGCGTTCGCGTCGCCTGTCACCTGGGGCGTACTGCTCGGGTATGTCGTCGGCAAGCCGCTCGCCGTGATCGGCACCTCGGCCGGGCTCACCTGGATCTCCCACGGCCGCATTCGTCCGGCCGTGGGCTGGGCGGGCGTGCTCGGCAGCGGCACGATCGCCGGTGTCAGCTTCACGGTGTCGCTGCTGATCGCCAGCCTGGCCTTCACCGGCGACCAACTGGCCGAGGCCAAAATCGGGGTGCTCAGCGCCGCGATCGTATCCTCAGCGCTGACCTGGACCGTGTTCCGCGTCACCAACCTGCTGCCCAAGGACAAGCGAATCCGGGCGCTCTTCGGCGACACGACGGAGCTGATCGACCTCATCCCAGACGTCGACGAGAAGCACGACCACGTCCGCGGCCCAGCCGATGCGTCGGTAACGCTGGTGCAGTACGGCGACTTCCAGTGCCAGTACTGCGGGAAGGCCGAGCCAGTTGTCCGGCAGTTGCTGGGCCACGCCGACCTGCGTTTCGTGTGGCGTCACCTGCCTCTGACCGACGTGCATCCGCAAGCCCGGCTAGCGGCTGAGGCCGCCGAAGCAGCGGCCGCTCAGGGCAAGTTCTGGCAGATGCACGATCTGCTGCTTGACCACCAGGACAAGCTGAACATCACTGATCTGATCAAATATGCCGGTGACCTCGGCCTGGATCAGGAACGCTTCCACGACGATTTGATAAACCAGGTCCACGCCGGCCGTATCGAAAGCGACATCGACTCGGCCGACAACAGCGGAGTGTCCGGCACCCCGACGTTCTTCATCAACGGCCGCCGCCACTACGGCGCCTACGACATCACGACCTTGACCGCCGCCATCCGTATGGCCCGAGCCCGGGCTCGCCTCGGCCGTGAGGCACCAGCGACCCGTCAATAAGCACGCCCCGTGGGGTGCTCGCCGATCGCCTCGAACGAGATGGTCGCTCAGGCCGAGCGCCACGCCATGGTCTGCCCCAAGGTTGCGCAGCTCGGCCCGCCGCAGCTCTTACCGGAGCTGCCCTTTCATTGCGGCATCCATCGCGGACCCATGGGGGGAGCGCAGTGAGGCAGGCGTCAGTGCTGCGGTGGCAGCAGCTCCAGCAGCAGCGAGGTCAGATCGTCGGCGCTGAGCTCCGGCAGCCGGTCGAATGCGCCAGAGGCCCGGGCGGTGAGCACGCCGATGAACGCGGCGGTGAGTACCTCCGCCTTCTCCTGCGGCCGGTCCACCCCGTCGGCGGCCAGCCGGGCGATCAGCGGGCCGACGATCCGCCTGTGCAGCTCCGCCCGCGTCGCGGCCTGCGCCTGCGGATCGTCGTGTGGCCGGATCGCGACCCGGTAGATCGGGCTGGGTCCACGGCGGATGGCACGGTCGACGAGGTGCCGCATGCGAGCCGGGTCGAGGATGTCGACGGGGACGTCGTCACCCATCTCCTCGCGCAGCACGGCGATGTACAACTGCGCCTTGCCGCCGAAGTAGCGGGCGATCATGGCGGCGTCCACGCCGGCCCGCTCCCCGATGTCCCTGGTGGTGGCGTGGTCGTAGCCCCGCTCGGCGAACAGCTCGGCTCCGGCCTTCAGTAGCGCGGCCCGGGTACTGTCCGCGTCCCGGCGCCGCCGCGGGGAGGCCGCGCTGCCGCGCGAGTCACTCATGCCGACTCCTCGCCGCTCGGTTTGGGAGGCACCGGCGCGCTCGACTGACTGATTCGCTCGCTGGGATCGCGCATCGGGGTGATCGTGGCAGCGCTCCGGTCCGGTCGAGGTTTCTCTCGTCGTCCGGGGAGCGTGTCGGCGACTTTTTCGTCCCCGAGAAGCTGCGCGTCCACCTCCCGATCGGCCGACTGGTGCCGGGCCGGGAGCAGTGCGCCGGCGGCCAGACTCATCAGCCACAGGGCCACCCCGATGAAGGCGGCGACGGTGTACCCGGAGGCGGACGGGTACGGCTGCCCGCTCGGGGTGTGCGCGGCCAGTACCGCGGCGCTCAGCGCGCTGCCGGTGGCGTACCCGACGTAGCGCAGCACCTGGTTGAAGCTCATCGCGCTGCCGGTCTCCTGAGCCGGTACGGCCCGAGTGATCATTCCGGGCATGACCGCGAACACCGTACCGACCGCCAGCCCGACCACGGCCATCACGACCACCAGTTCCCCGATGGTGTGCCGGAGGAGCCCAAACAGCACCATGCCCGCGAGCGCGAGCGCGGATGCGGCCGGGATCAGCAGTCGCCCTCCACCGCGGGATACCGCCACCGGCGTGATCCGGCTGGCCGCGAAGCTGCCGGCGGAGAACGGCAGCAGCACGAGACCGGCGACGACGACTGAGCCGCCGAGCCCGCCGGCCGTACCGACAGGGGTCTGCACGAGCTGCACCACAAGGGAGATCAGCAGGTACATGCCGAGCCCGGCGAGCACCGCGGTGACGTCCGCCGCCAGTACCCCGCGGTGGCGCAACAGCCGCAGGTCCACCAGCGGCCGCTGGTGGCGCACCTCGTACCCGGCCCAGGTTGCCGTCGTCACCACCGCGACGACGATGGCCACCACCGAGCGTGGCGAGAACCAGCCCCAGGCATCGCCCTCGCTGATCCACAGGATCAGGGCCGCCAGTCCGGCGCCGAGGAGGACCGCACCGGGTACGTCGAGCCTGGCCCTGGGCAGGTGACGCGAGGACGGCACGATCCACACCGCGATGAGCAGCGCCACCAGACTGACCACCGCACCAAACCAGTACGCCAGGTGCAGCCCGCCGTACTCGGCGATCAGTCCGGTGACCGGGTACCCGAGGCCGACCCCGGCCACCGTGGTGATGGAGAGCATGGCCATGGTGGGTCGTGCCCGGTGCGGCGGCAGCGAGTCGCGGGCCGTCGCGATCGTCAACGGTGTGAGGCCCAGACCGGCGCCCTGCAACCCCCGGCCGACGAGCAGGGCGGCGAACCCGGTCGGCAGCGCGGCCAGCGCGCAACCTGCCGTGACGAGTACGAGCCCTGTGAGCATCACCGTGCGCCGTGCCGGGCCGTCGCCGAGCCGGCCCATGATCGGCGTCGCGATCGCGCCGACCAGCAGCGTGATCGTCAGAGACCACTGGGCGTCGGTCACCGAGACTCCGTCGGCCGTGGCGATCTTCGGGATGAGCGGCGCGCCGAGGCTGCTCACCACCGCGACCACGATGCCCATGAAGATCAGTGTGGGTACCAGCCCGCGTGTCGAGCGCCCTTGAGACGTGGGCGGCTTCTCCTGTACCACCGTCATGCCGGCCCCTGCTCCTCACCGCCGGGCCCGCGTCCGGCGCACAAGTCATCAAGCGATGTCATCAGTTGATGACTACGGTAGACGCCGAGCGGGCGGCTAGCGGCAGGCGGTGGTCGAGGTCACTCTCAGCCGGATCCGTGCCGCCGCCGCCTCGGGCCGCTTCCTGCGTCCAGTCCGGTCGTTCAATGTCGCGGTCAACGGCACCCTCCTCACCAGGCACAACGCCTAGCGGATCAGGCCGGAAACACCATTAAATCCATACTCCTGCGCGATGTTGTTGCAGGTGGGCGATGCCGGATGCCTCACCGCCAGATGTGCTCTCATGTTTGAGACGGCCGTCCGGGTCGCCTCCTCACCTGGTGGCCGGGTTCGTCACATCCGCCACCAGGTGACATTGCGTCGAGTGCCCTGGAGCGAACGGAGGTGTTTGTGCAACCGATGTGGCTTGTGATGCTTTCGTGGGCTGTGCTCTTTGTGGGGTTGGCCAGCACCGCCGTTGTCGTTGTTGACCAATTTGTTCTTGGATATCGTCAGCCGGTCAAGGTCATGGAGATGGTCTGGCCGGTAAACGCCCTCTACCTTGGCCCAGCAGCCGTCCTGGGCTACAGAAAGTGGGGTAGGCCCCAGTCTCCCCGGTGGCTGGACCGGCACGGCAGCCCGCCCAGACGGTCGCTAAATGCTCGTACGACAATCAAAGCTTGTCATTGTGCGACGCACTGCACTCTGGGTGTCCTCATTGCTACGCCTGTCACCTACGGCTTTGGCCTCGAAATGTTCGGCAGCACACTGTGGCCCGAAGTCGTCGGCGACTATGTAGGCGCAGCGGCCGTAGGCGTTGCATTTCGCTACTACACTGAGGCGCGCACGGGTGGTCGAAGAGCGTGGGCCGTAATGCGGAAATTTTTCATGCGCGACCTGCTGACCGTGTCCGTCTTCGAGTTCGCCCTATTAGGTTGGCTGGCGCTAATGCATTTTGTTTTTTTCCACGAGACCCTGCGGCCTAATGGTCCGGTGTTTTGGCTTATTATCCAGGCCGGTTTGATCATCGGCTTCTTCGCCGCTTGGCCGCCAACCTTGTTGCTGACCCGCCGCGGCGTCGAAACGGAATTGCTGAGCACGCCGCAGTAGGTGGTGATGTGCCGACGCCCTGGACGGAGGGTGCACGTTGAGCTTGGTGTCGCGCAGCACGGCGAACGCCAGCGGGCCACCGGTGGGCGTACTCGTCCGGGTGCAGCCGCTCAGCGACTCGCCGCCCGAACGGGCGACCAGGAACCGGAGGACGTCGGTGGCGGTGTCGACCAGCACCGCCAGGTGTGCGCCTCGACGGCGGCCGGGTCGACCGGGTCCGGGGGTAGCCAGAACCAAACCTCTGACTCCCGGACGGGCACACGGCGCGCAGCCACGACACGGCGGCGCGGTCCTCGGCGGCGAGGCGCAGGTTCAGGTCGTCCACGTCCGCAGGCGACAGCGCGGTCCGCCCGGCGAGCAGCGTCGCCAGCTCGATGCGCACGTCGCGGCGGAGGCTGCCGCCGAGGTGCAGCACCCGGAGCCGGACCGCGGTCAGCGCGGTGGTGCAGGGCAGCCGCAGCGCGGTGTGCAGCACGGCCCCGTGTTCGGTGGCGTTGAGGTGCGCGCCGGTGAACGTCGCGGCGATCCGGTCGGTCAGCCCCACCCGCTCGGCGGCGCGGTGAGCAGGAGGGCCAGCCGCTCGTCCCGGCGCGGGTCGGCGGCGAGCAGGTCACGCAGATGGACCCCGCGGATCTCATCGACATGCCTGCGCAGGGCCTACCAGTCGGCGGAGCTGGTGACGCCTGCCACGATGAAGAATGGCGTGCGCCGGCCGCCGGCACTCCTGGACGCTGATCCCGGCCTGACCGGAGCCGGCTTCGATGCGCAACGACCGGGGCGCGTCCCCTGAACGGGCGCCAACCTGCCCGACCGGCAGGGCATGGTGGTTGTATGACGACATCGCCTCCGAGCGCCCCCGGTCCCGTGGCCGACCTTCCCGTCGCCGGGGACCGCGTCTCCCAGACGTTGCTGCTGCTGGGCGGCACCGGTGACCTGGCCGCGCGCCTGCTGCTGCCCGGGCTCGGCCGGCTGGTGGCCACCGGCGCCCAGCCCGGCCTCACGCTGATCGGCAGCGGCACTGAGGGCTGGGACAACGAGCGGTGGCGCCGCCGCGTGGCCGACGCCTTCGCGACGGTCGGCGCCGGCGGTCCCCGGGCGACCGAGGTCGTCCGGACCAGTCGGTACATCTCGGCCGACGTCACCAGCGAGGAGGACCTGCGGCGGCTGCTGGCCGACTGTCGCGGCCGGCTGGTGATCTTCTTCGCGCTGCCACCGATGATCACCGCCAAGGCCACCGCCGCGCTCGCCCGCATCGGCCTGCCGCCCGGCACCCGGCTGATGTTGGAGAAGCCGTTCGGCACCAACGCCATCACTGCGCGGTCCCTCAACGGCATCCTGGCCCGGCTCGTGCCGGAGGACCAGGTGCACCGCATTGACCACTTCCTCGGCAAGTCCACGGTCATGAACATCCTCGGCCTGCGCTTCGCTAACCGGATCTTCGAGCCGGTGCTGAACTCGACGCACGTGGCCTGCGTGGACGTCGTCTTCGACGAGACCCTGGGCCTTGAGGGCCGCGCCGGCTACTACGACGGCGCTGGCGCACTCGTCGACATGGTGCAGAGCCACCTGCTGCAGGTCCTCGCGTTGATCGCGATGGACGCCCCGCCCACACTCGATGCCCGGGACCTGCGCGGCCGCAAGGCACAGGTGCTGCGGGCCACGCGGGTATGGGACGACAACCCGGCGCGATGGAGCAGGCGGGCCCGGTACACGGCCGGGGAGGCGGCCGGACGGCGGCTGCCCGCGTACGCCGACGAGCCGGGCATCGACCCGAACCGGGGGACCGAGACGCTCGCCGAGGTGGTGCTGGCCGTGGACACCTGGCGCTGGGCGGGCGTGCCGTTCCGGCTGCGGTCCGGCAAAGCCCTGGCCGGCGAGCGCGAGGAAGCAGTCGTCACCTTCAAACAGCCGCCCCGGGTACCCACCGGGCTGACCGGCTACGAGCAGCCGGACCGGCTGCGGATCGGCTTCGAGCCGGACCGGCTGAGCCTTGACGTCAACATCAACGGTCCGGGCAACCCGCTGGAGCTCGATCAGGTGAACCTGGCGGCCGACTTCGGGCCGGGGGAGTTGCCGCCGTACGGTGAGGTGCTGCGCGGGGCCCTCGAGGGCGACCCGGCGCTGTCGGTGCGGGGCGACACCGTCGAGGACTCCTGGCGCATCGTGGAGCCGGTGCTCGAGGCGTGGCGGGCGGGAGCAGTGCCCTTGCAGGAATACGCGGCCGGCAGTCACGGCCCGGGCGACTCCCTCCTGACCCCGGCGCCCGGCGAAATGCGTCGTCACTGAGGACGATCTGTGCCGCCGATCATTCGGACGCCCGAAGGCTCCTCACCCGGAGGCAGGCGTTGACTACCTGTCGCGGCGGACGCTGATGGACGGCATGTGGCCAGCGTCAATGCGAGGAAACCGGGTCGTCCGGGGGCGTACCGGCGCCTACCTGGATCCGACGACCGAACCGGCCGGCCTGGACCGGCTCGCCCCTTCGCCGCTGCCTGACCGTCCGCCAGGCGGGTCAGGCGGGCCGGGCGCGGGCGTAGACGTCGCCCGAGTTGGCCTCGTGGAGCAGCGCCCGCAGGTACGTCGCCACCTCGGCCGCCGGCCGCCAGCCATCAAGGCCGAACGCCATCTCGTCGCCGAGCGCCACGGTGAACGTGGTGAAGCCCAGCCGGGTGAGCGGGCGCGCAAGGCCCGGACGCAGAGCGGTTGCGGCTCGACGGCCTCCACGCGGGATGAAGTACTTCAAGATCGTGCGCAGCTGCCGCCGCGCCGCCCGCTCATTTGAACGACGCTGCTTCCGGCGTCGCCAACCTCCACAACATCATCCTCGCTGGGTGACCACCGACCCGGTGCCGGGCAACGCCTTCACCCGGTTACGAGACGTCGTGCGCCACGAGTGCGGGAGGGAGCCGTTGTAGGCAGAGCTCTTGAGCGCGGTGCTGTGCGAGAGATGAAGGTTGGCCCTTCGGAGCCGCCCTGCGGGGGGAGGCTTCAGTCCGTAGACCGGACGGATACCGGCCTGCTCCGATGGCAGGCCGGGTATCAACTCACGCGGGAGGCGTCGTCGTGGGCATGGCCCCCTCGGCGAGCTTGAGTCGCGTCCAGATGTTCATGTTGATCACAACGGCCACGATCTCCAGGATCTCGTCGTCCGTGAAGTGCGTAGCCATCGTGTCGTGTGCCTCCTGGACCCGGTTGTTGACGGTGGCGTCGGCGGCTCGGGTCAACGCCTCGGCGTAGGCCAGCGCGGCTTGCTCCTGCTCGGTGAACAGGTGCGTCTCCCACCACGCGGTGAGGGTCTCGATCTTGGACGGCGGGATGTCGGCGGTGCGGGCAGCGGCGTGGTGCACCAGGAGGCAGTAGCTGCAATTGTTGATTTGTGCGACGCGTAACCGCAGAAGCTGGGCCAGGGCCCGGTCCACCTGGAGCGTGGCGGTATGGCCGAAAGCTGCGGCCCCGGCGTTCGCCAGGGCCATGAGTTGCTCGTTTGACGTGGCGTTCAGCCGGACGTTCTGGATCTTGGTATCCAAGAGATGACCTCCTGTAAGTCACAACGACTACACCGCCAGCATGACCCGCCGTGGGTTCTGTGGAGACCGCTCTGCAAGATCCGGGGTGGTTCACCGTCGGGGCGGCGGCTACGACATGTCGAACGGACAACTCCGGAACAATCTCCCGCCGCACCGTATGGACGTTATGGTCCGTCATGCTATTGCTGGGGGAGGTGTTCGCCAGATAAGGACGAACCGCCACGACCGTCAGGCGCGCTGCTTGTTACTTCAACCGCCGGTGGCCAGCGCGGCTTGCCGACCGGTGCCACGCCATCGTATTCTGGACGTGATGGTCCACTTTAATGTCCCTCGGGTTACGGGCGGTCACGTCCTCACCGCAGAGAATCTCATCACCGGGCACTCGCTGACGATGACGTCACGGGCGGGTGCCACATCGACATCCACCGGCCGTGTGGAAGCACGGGTGGCAGCGGGATCGCGGCCGCCCGGCCACATGGGGAGGGGCGCATGGCAGTGATCACACGCGGCTTCGGCGGCCGCAGACGCGACGACACCCACCTCCCGCCCGGCCAGTACCGCACGGACGACTTCCCGGTGCTGTCGGCGGGACCGACACCGCGCATCGGCCTCGACGAGTGGGAGCTCGCCGTCATCACCGAGACCGGCGAGCGGAGCACGTGGTCATGGGCGGAGTTCACCGCCCTTCCTGCCGACGAGCCGACCGTGGACATCCATTGCGTCACGCACTGGTCGAAGTTCGGCACGAGCTGGCGAGGCGTCTCGTTGGACACGTTGCTGGCCGACGTCGAGACTTCGGCCGAGTACGTCGTCGCCCACTCCTACGGCGGCTACACCACCAACATCCCGATCGAGGACCTTCTCGACGGCCAGGCCTGGGTGGCGTACGAGTTCGACGGCGAGCCGCTGGTGCCGGTGCACGGCGGGCCAGCTCGTCTCCTCGTTCCTCACCTGTACTTCTGGAAGAGCGCGAAATGGCTGCGCGCACTGGAACTGCGTCTCGACGACGAGCCCGGGTTCTGGGAGACGGCTGGCTACCACAACTACGGCGACCCATGGCGCGAGCAGCGGTACCGGGAAGACTGACCTGGCAGCCGGCGACGGTCGCCGCCACCCGGGCGGAGACTGCGACGTCGAGGACCCTGCTCCTCGACGTCGACGGCTGGACAGGTCACGTGCCGGGCCAGCACATCGACGTCCGTTTGACGGCTCCCGACGGCTACACGGCCTACCGCAGCTACTCGATCTCATCCGCCCCGGGGCCCGACCGGCTCGAGGTCACCGTCCAGGCGGTCAAGGACGGTGAGGTCTCGCCGTACCTCGTCGACGTTGCAGAGCCGGGCGACCAACTCGAGATCCGCGGACCGCTCGGCGGCTGGTTCGTACGCCGACCCGCCGATCCGCGCCCGGCGTTGCTGATCGGCGGCGGGTCCGGCGTGGCGCCCCTGATGTCGATGGTGCGTGCGGCGACGAATCCCACCAGACTGCTCTACTCGACCCGATCCCCGTCCGACGCGCTGTTCACCTCGGATCTTGCATCTGCACGAGCCGAAGGCGATGGACTCGTCACCGTCACGCACGTCTATACCAGGGTCACGCCCCCCGGCTGGCCTGCCCCACCCCGACGACTGGACGCGGACGCCCTCGCCCGCGTCGCCTGGCCCCGCGATGCCGACGCTGTGGCGTTCGTCTGCGGGCCCACCGGATTCGTCGAGACCGTTGCCGACCTCCTCATCGACATCGGCCACGATCCCGCGAACATCCGCGCTGAACGTTTCGGACCCACCGGAGGATGACCATGTCGAACACCCACGTCGGAGCCGACGACGCACCCTGGGTGGACGGTAACGCCCTCGCCGGACCGCTCGGCGAGATCATGGGGACCGACCTCACAGTTGCCGAGCTCACCTGCGCCGGGTGCCGGACGACCCGTCCGCTGGCCGCGATGCGCGTGTTCGACCGAGCGCCCGGCCTCGTCGCCCGTTGTCCCGGCTGCGAGGACGTTGTCATGCGCGTGGTGCGCACGGCCAGCCGTTTCCTGGTCGACCTGCGTGGGTCGCTCGTCCTCAGCCTCCCAGTGCCGCAATAGTCCGAGGCGGGATACTTTTGCCACTTCATCCGACCTGACCGGGCACTTCCAGGTCGCTGCCCAGACGCGAGATTCAGGAGACAACATGGCGGCCAACGCCGAGGACATGATCACATTGACCGGTGCCGAGCAAGATTCGGGTGGCTCGAACCTGTCGGGAGCCACCGCGCCGGCCACGGAGGACTTCGTCGTCACCGACAACAGTGAGCTCGGCATCTACGAGGCCGCGATAGGGGGCCGGACAGCCGCTGGGCTCGTCTACAACAAGGTCGGGAGCCGCGTCATACTGTTGGCGACATCCGTGCTCCCGGAGTTCCGGGGGAGGGGAGTAGCCGCCAGGCTCATCGGCGGCGTCCTCGACGACCTGCGCAGGCAAGGAAAGACCGCCACCGCCACGTGTCCGTTCACGGCAGCTTTCGTCAATACTCATCCGGAATATGCCGACGTCCTAGACCCGGCATTCCCTCGGTCAGCCGGGCATGGGCACTGAACACGTGTCGTCGCGTCTGAAGGCGCGCCGACCGCTGAGAAGGTTCAGGCGTGCCCAACCGCGGGGTACATCGCTCGACGGCCAGGTGGGCGCCGGCGACGAGTAGCTCGATGCGCTCGGCAAGCCCGTCGACGTCACGCTGGAGCGGCGCCAGTTGGTCAGGCGCGTAAGGACTACGCGACGGCCGACGCTGCGGGAGGAGTTGGCGGCAGCCGGGATCGTCGTCGAGGACATGCCGAAGGGTTGCGCCGGTCGCTCGGTCGATGAGTTCGTCGCGGGCGCGAACCGTGGCTGGGCGAGGGATTTCCGGCGATGTTTCTCTCCGGCCTCAACCCGGTCGTCCAAGCGCTGTAGGCGGCGGCGGCAGCTCGCACCCGTTACGTGGTGCGCGGCAGCGACGGCCGTCGTCGCCGAGGCCGTCCGGCTGGCCCTGGGGCAACGGTGCCTACGTCCACCGGCACACTGTCGGCCGTGCCGGTCGCTCCGGCGGTGAACATGGTCGATGGATCGGGCCGCCGAGGCGGCGGGCGCAGAGCTCTCCTCGGAGTGGCCGACCTGCGGATGCTGCCGGAGTACGTGTTCGCCGGGCTCGGGGTCGCGGTGGTGCCCGACGTCGTGCCGCTAGTCGCGCCCGGCGCGGCCGCAGTGCCGCTGCGTGACACGGGCGTGGCGTGGCCGCTCTCGGTTGTTGTCACCCACGACCGCGATGCCGCCAGCCGGGACGCGCGTTTGTTCTACCGCGACGCTCGCCCCGATCTCGACCCACCAACCGCGACTGTCTCGGCTTCGCCGTACATGACCGGGTAGACGTCCCATGAACCACTCGAAGTACCGGCCGGGTGGGCCTTGGCGAACTGGTCGGCATGGGTGGAGTCGCTGATCTCATCATCGAGCGCGACCGTGGGTCGGCCGAGCGACGGTCTCGCCGAATTTGCTGGTGGTCTCGCCAGGGGAGCGGGCTGCGGACGCGTACGGCACGTCCGCAGCCCCCGCGGTGTGATCCCGGCATTACGTTTCGAGGGTCAGTTGCCGTCCGCCATGAAGTCGATCTCGGCGATGGCCGAGTCCTCAGGGCCGAACGCGGATGACCGTCTTCCCGGTGATCCGCTCGGTCGGATTCAAAGCGGCGACGGCGTCGTCGAGGGTCGCGACGTTGCCGATGTTCGTCCGCAGTCGTCCGTCCCGCACCCGCCGGACGATTTCACCCAGTTGAGCGCGATCGGGCACGACGACGAAGTCGACCGCCAGACCGTCGACGGGCCGCGCCTCCGGCGGCCCAACGACGGACACCAGCGTTCCGCCGGCTCGAATCAGGCCTGCGGACCGCTTCCCGATGTCGCCACCGATGACATCGAACACCAGATCGACTCCGCCGACGTCTTCCAGGGCGTCGTTCTCGAGGTCGACGAACTCCTGCGCGCCGAAGTCGAGCGCCGTCTGGCGGTCGGCAGCGCGCCCGGTGCCGATGATGTAGGCGCCGGCCTCGCGTGCGAGCTGCGTCACCATCGACCCGACTGCGCCGGCCGCGCCATGCAGGAGGACGCTCTGCCCGGCCTGAAGGCGGCCGTGCTCGAACAGTCCCTGCCACGCGGTCAGGCCCGAAATCGGCAGGCTCGCGGCCACCGTGAAGTCGACGTCGCCGGGCAGCGGCGCGAGGTTGCGTGCCTCGACGGCCACATACTCCGCCAGGGTGCCGTCGCGAGTCCAGTCCGTGAGGCCGAACACCCGCTGTCCCACGGACAGTCCCGCCGTGCCATACCCGAGAGCGGTGACCACTCCGGCCAGCTCGTGCCCCGGGATCGACGGCGTCCGGTCACGGCCGAGGCGATCGGTCCAGGTCGAGGGCCATGCCGTTTCAGTCGGGACGAATCCCGATGCATGTACCTGAACGACGACGTCGTTCAGCGCCGGTTCCGGTTCGGGCCGCTCCACCAGCGTCATCCCGACCGTTCCGGCAGCCGGGTCCGTCAATACGATCGCTTTCATGAATTGTCTCCTTGGTCATTTGTCTCTTCAGTAGAAATGTTGTGGGAATGGAAAGCCAGTTCGACGCCTGCGCAGCATCGTCGAATTCACCAGTATTAGTGGCACCAGATTTCGGCGTCTCAGATACCTGGGTCGGGCACCCGCGGCGGGTCGATCACCCTGGCCCTTCTCGCGGGCTCGCCGGCCTGCCGCCGCTGACGAGCCGCGGCCCCTTCAGCCCTCGAAGCCCTCACACATGACAGTTGCTCCTTCCTCACCGAATCGGGATTCGTGTTGACAGAACCCGGTCCCTGGGAGTGGCGCGACGTCCGTGAAAATCTGCGCCGGTTGGTACAAGTCGCCCAGCCCACCGCTAGCGGAGGGACCAGTCGGACGACCCGAACCTAGACTCGGCCTAACTGGTCGGTCAAGTCCACTCTTGAGGTCACGGGGGTGCTAGATCTGGACGAGGGAAACCCCCGTCATCTCCCTCTGCCTCGACGACGGGCGCGGCACGCACACCGCCGTTGGACCTGCACGTCAGGCTTGCCAGGACCCCCGCTTCCGCCGGGCGAAACCGATCCGGACGGCACCGCCGGCCCTGGACTGCCCTCGGTTTGGCCACAGCCAGGACCCGACCGTTTGTCGGACTGTATAGTCCAGTCAAGCCGGGATGACAACCGGCCCCAGGAGTGCTTCCGGCCAACGTCGGCGATCGTGTCCTCGGCGACCCGCTTCTGCTCGTCGCTGGTGTAGTGACTCAGACGAGCGATTCGCGGCGGTCAGTGCTGTTGCGGAGCGCTGCAGCTCCGACCATGAGCGCCACGACGCGCGCCTATGGCACACCACCTGCCTGCCCACGCGGGGCGTCATGTCGAGCTCGCAGCGGTCAACGTGATCCGCATGCGCACTGGAGGCGTGTGGCTGGCCCCAGCGGGTATGTCCGGCAGCACGCCGACCGTCGACACAGCCACTAGGAGCGAGCGATGGGCACAGGACGCGCCTCGGCCGACGACCTCGCCTCCGTGAGCTTCTCGGTCCTGCGCTACGGACTGGCGACGAACATCTTGTGGATCGGTGTGCTCAAGTTCAAACAGTACGAGGTCGAGAACGACGAGCCCCTGGTCACCTCGAGTCCGCTGTTCTCGCGACTCCGCAAGAAGTTGGGCGCACACAAGCTCAACCGACTCATCGGGGTCACGGAGATCACCGTTGGCTCTCTGATCGCCGCGAAGCCGCTTGCGCCCAGAGCGTCGGCGATCGGTAGTTTCGGGGCGGTGGGGATGTTCCTCACCACGCTCAGTTTCCTGGCCACGACGCCCGAGGCTCGGCAGGAAGGAGAGGGGATCTTGAGTCTCTCCATGCTGGGGCAATTCGTGTTGAAGGACACGGTGCTCCTCGGTGCCGCTCTCCTGACAGCTGCGGAGTCCCTGCGCGCCGCCCGCCACCGATAATCCGCCGCAAGGCACCCTCAGCGTTGGAAGCGTAGGCAGATGGAAGCCAGGAAGAAGCAAACGCAGGATAGAGATGGCGGCTGAGGATCGACTCCACCCGCTTGCACGTCTTCAAGGGCCCACCCGACCTTTCGGGTGCAGGCTTCCGTCCGCCCTCCGTTCGAAGAACCGGGTTCGGGATCGCCGGCCGCGTCAGCGAAGCGGGCCCACCAACGCTTACCTTGGCGGTATCGGATGTGTTCGGGCCTGCTGGACGCCGGCGCATGATCAGGCTCTTGGCCCTGTACGGCATCACCTGACGGCTTACCGGGGCCCTGAGTGGGCATGACTCTCGATTCGGACTCACCCAGACTGCCTGGCCTACCCGCCACGCCGCGTCAGCTCGTCATTCGTTGCGAGAAGCCTGGGCATCGTCTTGTCGCCACCGGGAGGCGCGGCAGCGTGGTACGACTGCCTGAACGCTGCCACGAAACCGACAGAACGGGCGAGCCGATGACGACGAGCCGGGCGGGCGAGCTGCTGCGCATGCCTGGTGGTCCGCAGATGGCGACGTACCTGGAACTGTTCTTCGATTTGGCGTTTGTCTTCGCGCTCACCCAGCTCTCGACCGCGTTGGTCCGGGATCTCACCTGGAGCGGCGCCTTCCAGGCGCTGTTGCTGCTGCTGACGGTGTGGCGGGTCTGGTTCAACACGGCGTGGATAACAGACAGGTTCGACCCGCAACAACCGGCGATCCAGTTGCTGGTCATCGCGACTTTGGTGGGCAGCCTGGTGATCGCGATCGCGCTGCCCGATGCGTTCGGCAGGCAAGGCCTGGTCTTCGCAGGGGTATTCGTCGCCCTATTCATCGCCACCAATCTATTCCTTGTAATCGTCCTGCGCGGCTACGCACTGCGGCGCACCTCCGGGCGGATATTGTTCTGGTACGGCGTTTCCGCGGTGCCGTGGATCGCCGGTGCGCTTTCACATGGGACGGCGCGTGTGGCGCTGTGGACACTCGCGGTGGCCCTGGACTACGTCGCATACGCGTTCTACTACCCCACGCCGGGGATCGGCCGCACGCCCCCGTCGGATCTGCCGGCCGTGGCCGAACACCTGTCCGAGCGCTACCGGCAGTTCTACATCATCGCGCTCGGCGAGTTGATCCTGGTCACCGGACTGACGCTTCGCGGCACCGCCTTCACGCCCGACCGGACCACCGCGTTTCTCGTGGCGACCGCCACCACCGTGCTGCTGTGGCGGATCTACATCTACCGTGCCGGGGAACTGGCGGCTGCGGCCATCAAAGCGGCCCCCGACCCAGCCCGCCTTGCCGGATCGACGTCATACGCCCACCTGGTCATGGTGGCCGGCATCGTCGTCACCGCCGTCGGCGCCGAACTGGTCATCACCCGCCCGTTCGGGCATACGCCACCGGCCTGGATCGCTGTCATTCTCGGCGGACCCGCGCTCTTCCTCGTCGGGCGTGCCGGCTTCGAGTACGCGGTCTTCGCCCGCGTATCCCGCGATCGGCCGATCGGCCTGGTCGTGCTGGCCGCCCTGGCACCGGCGATGCTTCTCCTGCCGCCGCTGCTGGTCGCCCTCGCCGCCACCGCAGTCCTCGCTGGGGTCGCCGTCTCCGACGCCACTCGCGCCCGAGCACATCCAGCCGAGCCACCGTCGCCACCAGGCGCACCAGCGTGACAGGTCGCGGGCAGCTACCCCCGGCTGGCCGGCGCTGAAAGAGCAGACGCACCCGGCCATGGCGAGGACCAAATAGTCCAGGAAAGCTCGCCTATTGGTGATCTTTACGGGCATAGCACAACGTTCAATCAGATGGGCCGCGCATGCGTTCGTCCCTCACGATCACGTGAATGCGACATAACGCCGGCAGGACTCCGAGGTCCCATCCGCCATGGACCTTATCTGGCGCGCGGCTGGATACACTTGGCGAATGGGCGACGAGCAGGGGTCTGCGCCGACGAAGCAGCGGAGGATCAGTCAACGGGGGATCGC
>NZ_JBHSBO010000004.1:5955-11245 GCF_042650685.1 Micromonospora sp. GCM10011542 | reverse complement strand
ACACGGCGAGGATCCACAACACCCACCGCAAACCCGGTGAACGTTAGTGGACACCGCACTAGCTGGGTGGTGACGGCGGCTCGGGCGGGCGTCCACGGGCGCGGGCTGCGTCGGATATGGCGATCCCGGTTAGGACAACGGCAGGGGCGGTGGCGACCAGCAGTGGCGGAAGGGCGAGCATCGCCGGTGTCAGGGCGCCCAGGACAAGCACGCCGATCGATCGGGACCGGGACACGCGGCCGAACACGGCGTACTCGAAGTGGGCGCGTCCGGCCACGTACAACGCGGGTCCGCCGAGTATGACGGCGATCCAGGCCGGTGGGGTGTGCCCGAGTGGATGGGCGAGGACGAGTTCGGCGCCGACGGCGGCAACGACCACGCCGGCCACCATCACCAGGTGGGCGTACGACGCCGATCGGGCGAGGCGGGCCGGTTCGGTAGACGCGGCAATCGCTCCCTCCAGGACCTCCCCAGCGCGGTATATGTAGATCCGCCACAGCAGCACGGTGGTCGCGATCGACACTCCGAACGCTGCGGTTTTATCAGGCGCGAAGCCGCTGTTGCTCAACGCCAGTCCGGTAACCAGGATCAGCTCGCCGAGCGCGATGATGAAGAGCTGCCGGTAGCGCTCGGACAGGTGCTCGTCCGAGATCACAAGGTCTTGGCTGGGCGTACGGCCCGCCGCCGGGGTGGGGAAGCCGCGTGAGCCTGCCGTGTGGTCGAGGACCACCGCGAGTGCCCACAACGCGTCACGCGCCGTACCGTGCACGAGCGCCCCCGCGATCCACGGCAGCGCCGACAGACCGTACCAGAACAGCCCGCGCACGGCGTGGCGCTGCAGCTCGTGGCCACGAAAGATGACCGCGAGGACGAGCCCGCGGCCGAGTTGGACGGCGACGTAGGCTCCCGCGAAGATCAGGCCTGTGTCGCCGAATGCCTCGGGCAGCGCGGCCGCCATCACCAGGCTGCCGACCATGGTCGCGATGACCAGTGCCTGGATTGCCGGTTGTCGGGTGTTCGTCCGGTCGGTTATCCACGCGGTGCTGGACCAGACCCACCACATGGCCAGCAACAGCACCAGCGTCCGGAAGGCACCGCTCCACCCGAGATCCTCGACCAGTCCGCGTGAGAGCTGAGCGAGCGCGACGACGAACACCAGGTCGAAGAAGAGTTCCAGGAACGTAGCCCGCTGCGGATCCCCGGCTCTCCGCAGCAGCTTGGCCGCTCTGCTCGTCTTCATCGGGTCGCCCGTTCTGCCAGCTCTGCTCCAGGTTTGGGAGCATTCTGACATGCGGCAGCGGTGGCAACTGCGGACGTGCTGCCGTGGCCTGGAATCGAGCGGCCGGCGTTAGACGGACGGGCGATGGGAGTGGCCGGCGAGTTCCTTCCATCCATCGCCGCTGGATGAGCTCGGCGACCTGACCCTGGCGTAGGGCTCGTGCCACAGGCGGCGGAGTGTCACGCAGGTCCTGATGACGTGGCGGGCCGGGCAGCGGCCTGCTCCCCAGACGGGTGGGTCGATGGCAGCCGGGATGGCAAGCAAGGTGGCAGCGGTGGCGATCTCAGTAGGATGCTGAGATGTCTCGGCCAGTGATCTTCGATCTCTTCCATACCCTGATCCATGGTGCCGACGAGGAGCGTGACCGGGTAGTCGGCGAGATGGCGGTCATGGTCGGGGTGGCTCCGGCCGAGCTGGTCGCCGCGTACCACGCCACCTGGCGGGACCGGCTGGTCCGGTGGGACGTGGAGGAGACCATCCGCATCCTCGCCGGACGCCTCGGCGGCACACCGACCAACGAACAGGTGACACGGGCCGGTGCGCATCGGCGAGCCCTTGGACGCCGGGTGCTGGACACCGTCTCGACCGCCACCCTGGACGTGCTCGACGCGCTACGCGGCGACGGGCATCCGCTGGCCCTCATCAGCAACGCCACCTCGGACACTGCCGAGGCATGGCCGCAGAGTCCGCTCGCCCGCCGGTTCGATGTCGCGATCTTCTCCTGCGATGTCGGGCTGGCCAAGCCAGATCCGGCGATTTATCACCTTGCTGCCGAGCGCTTGGGCGTTGGGCCGGCGGAGTGCGTATTTGTTGGCGACGGCGCAGACGGTGAGCTGGCCGGGGCGGCAGCGGTCGGTATGACCGTCTTCCGGACCACGGAGCACAACGACACCGACCCCAGCTGGGGCGGGCCGGCTTTCGCTTTCCTGGGCGACCTGCCCGCCATATTCCGAGAGCCGTTCAAGGTCATGGAGCCATCGGGGGCACACACGGGGCACAAGACAGCGTGAAACGTCGGCGACCAGCGACCAATGACGTGCGCCAGGACGGGACGTGACCAGCGTGCCGATTAGGCTGCTGCAGGTCACGGGAGGGCGCATCCAAGTTCCGCTGCATCGTCTGGCGCTGGGCCGGCTCAAGCAACCTGGTACATCTCGTCATTGCATGCCCGGGTATCGGAGCGGGAGCGGAGATCGGGTCGACGCCACGCAAGGTAGGCCAGCCACCCGCAGGAGCGGATACCGGCCAGCGTACCGTCACACCTCCGACGACGTGATCTTCACTGCCTGATCCGTGTAGCGGGTGATACACGTTCAGTTGCGGCTATCGCGCGCTGCGGTTGATCTCCCAGAATGCTGCGGAGGAACTAGGCCACGGCGCGACAACGTCGTGAGGCCGCGATAGGGCTTGTCCGAGGGGTCTCCGGCGCTCGGCCCGGTAGTCTCAGCTACCGGCCATCGCCCGCTCGGCAGCAGCACGATCGGAGTAGCCGGGGTGTCGGGCGTCGATCAAATCGACATAGGTGGTCGTCCGCGAGAGGTAGTCGACCACAAAGGGGCAGATTGCAGTGATCGTGCCCTCGCGGGCACGGATCTCGTCGAGTACTCGCCGCACCATCGCGCCCGCCACGCCCTGGTGTTGATGACTCGACTCGACCTCGGTGTGCCGGAGGGCGTACCGGTTGGGCTTCAGGTGGGTGTAGTAGAGCCAGCCGACTAGCTCGCTGTCGCGGTAGAGCTCAAAGCGGCCATGATCGAGGCTGTCGATCAGCTCCTCGGCTACCTGTGGCTGTCCTTCATTGGTCATCGGCTCACCCCTTCGAACGTGTACTTACGCCGCGCGATCAGACGGGCCCCGTTTTGGACCATGAGGTCCAAGTATGGCACTTGACTGCTCGCCATGCACCGGCCGAGTGCCGGCGCTTTGGACAGGTGGTCCGTCCGTGCGCTTGGCGAGAACTGATCGAGGCCACCGACCGAAGACGAACAAGGCGAGAAAGAGAACATGAGCGATCACCGGCACCGTTGAGGTGCGCAAGGACGAGACCAATATGAGTGCGGCAGATAGTACGAGGAGACCGGCGCAAGCGGACAGGGCCGCGGGGATGTCGCGGGTGGAGAGGCCCAAGTGCCTCGAGATTGGCCGTTGTTGTCACACCTTCTGATGGGGGAGCTAGCAGGTGGGTTCAGGGCAAGTGGGAGTGACCCTGGGTTGCACCCGGTGCTCGGGGTCGATGAGGTCGGCGTACTCGGGGTTGTGCTCGATGAAGGTGCGCACGATCGGGCACATGATCGGTGACCGTCTGCCTTGCACACGCACGTCGTCCAGGACGCCTCGGATCAGCTTGGTCGGGTTGAAGGGGGCGATGGCGTCGTCGAGGGCCGCGACGGTGTCGCTCGCGACGAACGCGGATGATCGTCATCCCAGTCGGACGCCCCGAACCTAGTCGGGGTATAACTGGTCTGCCGAGTCCAGTCTGAGGTCAAGCAGGTGCTACAGTGGGGGCGAGACAACTGCGTTCAACTGCCATAACTGGGTACCCTGGCAGGCCGCTTGCGGTAATCATCCACGGACCTTTTGGTCCTTCCAATGGAGGGCCTGCGGGGATGCAGCCGGCCCGTAGGGTGTCTGTACATTTGCCACGACAGCAACTCTCCGGCTGGCCGAGCTTCACGAAGCCGATCGCCACGACGAACATCATCGAGTGCGAGAACTCCAGCCACGGGATGCTCCGGACTGAGGCCCGCTCGCTGCACGGGAACAGCCACCTCGGCCACGTCTTCAACGACGGTCCGCCCGACAAGGGTGGACTGCGTTACTGCATCAACTCCGCGTCGTTGCGGTTCATCCACGTCAACGACCTAGAGGACGCAGGCTACGGCGAATACCGCAGCCTGCTCACGAGTGACACCAACACTGAAACCGACGACAAGTAAGGAGGCGACGTGACCACCGAAAGGGCAATCCTCGCCGGCGGCTGTTTCTGGGGCATGGAGGAGCTGTTCCGCCACCAGCCCGGCGTCGTGTCCACGCGCGTCGGCTACAGCGGCGGCGACGTGCCGAACGCCACCTACCGCAACCACGGCACCCACGCGGAGTCCATCGAGGTCGTCTACGACCCCGAGAAGACCGACTTCCGTGCGCTGCTCGAGTTCTTCTTCCAGGTCCACGACCCCTCGACCAGGAACCGCCAGGGCAACGACATCGGCACCAGCTACCGCTCGGCGATCTTCTACACCAGCGACGAGCAGAAGCGGGTCGCCGAGGACACGATCGCCGACGTTGACGCCTCGGGCCTGTGGCCCGGCAAGGTCGTCACCGAGGTCACCGCGGCAGGCGACTTCTGGCAGGCCGAGCCCGAGCACCAGAACTACCTGCAGACCTACCCCAACGGTTACACCTGCCACTTCCCCCGCCCCGGATGGAAGCTCCCGAAGCGGGCGACAGCCTGACACCCACGGCGCGCGGACCCCGGTCCGCGCGCCCACCCGGGCCGAGGTGTCAGTTGACAGCATGAGCGATGCCGTGCCGCGCCGTGGCATCGAGAGCGCGACCAGGGGTGCCCTGAAGATCATTCCAGCCGTTCAGTACGGCCGGGCGGTGGACAGGACGCGATGAATGTCCGGACCGCCACCCAGCTGCGTCTGGATGGCCTCCAGGGCAGGCCGCGACGCAAGAGGGATGTCTTCGTCCGCCGGGAGTGGGATACGCCGACCTTGTTGTGTCCTGCCCGGACCAGGACCAGCTGCGGGTGATGCGTGCGACGTGCAAGTCAACGAGCGTTGACACGCGCTGACCTCCGGCGCACTGCTCACGACGCATCGCTGAGCAGCTCCTGAGCGGTAGCGCCGGCACAGCGAGGACCGAAGTCCGGGCACTGCTGACGAACTACCTCAACAACGTGAACCTGACCGACGTCGACATCCCGGCCCCCGACCTCGCCTGAGCGCTTACCAAACTTCGCGAGAACAGCGGCCTGAGCGGTCGAGCCCTCGCCCTGATCGCCCCCCC
>NZ_JBHSBO010000004.1:0-5948 GCF_042650685.1 Micromonospora sp. GCM10011542 | reverse complement strand
CCCCCCCCCCCCCCCCCCCCCCCCCCGGAAAGGACCGACATGCCCGGTTCCGAGCTCTATGAAAAGTTCATGGCACTGCACACCCGAGAAGGGGGCCTCGTCATGCCGAACGCCTGGGATGGCGTGTCGGCATTGGTCCTGGCGGATGCCGGCTTCGAGGCCATCGGCACGTCGTCGGCGGCCCTGGCGGCCGCACTCGGACGCATCGACGGACGCCACAGCATCACCCGCGACGAGCATCTCGACCACGCACAGCTGCTCGGCCGGCTCACGGGGTTGCCCGTCAACGGTGACTTCGAGGACGGCTACGGCGTCACCGCCGAGGATGTCGCCGTGACTGTGGACAGTGCCGTCGCGCACGCGCTGGCCGGCATCGGGATCGAGGACACCACCGGGAATCCCGATGACCCGATCCGCGACTTCGACGACGCGGTAGGCCGGGTTCGCAGTGCGGTCGCCACGGCGAAGCGACGCATCGTCGTCACCGCTCGCACCGACAACTTCATCCAGGGTCGGCCTGACCTCGATGACACCATCCGACGGCTGACGGCCTTCGCCGAGGTCGGCGCCGACGTGCTCTACGCGCCGTTCCCGCCCGACCTCGAGTCCCTGGTCGCGATCGTCACCGCCGTCGCGCCGACACCCGTGAACGTTCTCATCTCACCGGCGGACCAAGTGCTGACCGTCTCTGAACTGCAGAAGGCCGGGGTCAAGCGCATCAGCCTGGGCCCTGCGCTCTACACGCACGCGATGGGTGCTCTCGAACAGGCGGCCGCGGCGCTCAAGGCCGGCGACATCGCCTCGGCCACGACAGGCATCAGCTTCGACCGGGTGGGCGAACTACTCGCCCGCAAACCCTAGCCGTATCCGACTTTCACCATCTACAACTCCTCAACTCATCACGCACAGAAAGCACGATGACATGGATCTCGACAAGCTCATGAGCAAGCACCTCAGCCGGTATTTCGACGGCAGCAAGACGATCCCGGACGAGACTCTTCAGCAGCTGCTGAGGTTCCTGCGCTCGGCTCCCACGTCGACGAACATCCAGCCGAATCACTTCTACGTCGTGTCCACTCAGGAGGGCAAGGAGCGGCTGGCGGCCAACCTCGGCGAGCGGTTCCAGGACAACGCCGAGAAGATCCTCAACGCCTCGCACACCATCATCCTCACCACTCGAGCCGATGTGCCCGAGCACCACCTCGAAGCGGTGTTCGCCAAGGAGCGGGCCGACGGCCGGTTCGCAGATGAGGCCAAGCAGGAGCGGTGGGAATCAATGACCCGTGACTTCGTGAGCCTGCGCAAATACAGCTACAAGGACACCTACCACTGGATGGAGAAGCAGACCTACATGGTGATGGGTCTGACGATGATGGCAGCCGCCGAGCTCGGCGTCGAGGCCATGCCGCTCGAAGGCTTCGACCCGATCAGCGTGGACAAGGCCTTCAACATCCGCGCGACCGGATACACCACCACCGTGCTGCTCGCGCTCGGCTACCCGGACGAGGCGAAGCAGTACAAGACTCCGGTGTCGCGGTTCGAGCCTGAGCGTCTGTTCACCTTCGCCTGAGCGGTCCGGCCCGGGCGAACCGATCGCTAGAGGAGTTGAACAGCTATGGACGGACAGGAACTCCAGAAGATCGCGAACGAGTACGCGACAGAGCTGCCGGACGTGACGTTCGAGCACCGCGTCGGCCCGAATTGGGAGCTGTACAAGGTGGGCGGCAAGGTCTTCATGCTCATGACCGACATGCCGGGACACCCCGTCGTTATCCTGAAGGCCGATCCGGACGAGGCCGTTGGGCTGCGCAAGCAGTACGCAGAGATCACGACCGGCTACCACATGGACAAGAAGCACTGGATCACGGCAGCAGGTGGGCCCAGTCTCGACGAGAACCTGGTGAAGGAACTCGTCACCGACTCCTACCGGCTTGTGGTTGACAAACTCCCGAAATCCAAGCGGCCCGTGGATCCGAGCACGAACCCGGCCGCCTGAAACCCGAAACACGCACGAACAGAATCAACTCAGAAGGAAGAACCATGATCGGACTCGGTGTTCGAGCCGCCAACGGCGCTCTGGAGATCCTCGACCTTCCGAACCCCCGCCAGCCTGACGCGGGTGAGCTCGTCCTGGAGGTGGTCGCGGCAGGGATCGGGCCGTGGGACGCCCTGCTTCACACGGGCGGATGGGACGTCGGCCTCGTTCCGCCCGCAGCTCTGGGCGTCGAAGCCGTCGGCCGCGTCACCGCGACCGGCCCGGACGAGACCGAATTCCGCACGGGAGACCTCGTGCTGGTGCACGAGGCGCCCCTGCCAGGCGGCAGCGGCACCTGGGCAGAGCGCGTCCTGGTCCATTCCGCGCACGTCGCACGACTGCCCGAGAACCTGGCTCCGGAGATTGCGGCGGCACTCCCGGTCGCCGGGCTCACCGCCCAGCAGGCCCTCGACGAGCTCCAGGTCGACGCCACCACCCGCCTGCTCGTCGTCGGAGCGTCCGGCCCCACCGCGTCACTGGCCGTGCAACTCGCCCACCTCCGGGGCGCCGACATCGTCGCCGGTGCCGGGCCGGCCCGCGCCGATCAACTCCGCGCCCTCGGCGCCAGCGCGGTCATCGACACCCACGCTGACGGTTGGGCGCAAAAGAGCGATCGCCGATTCGACGCCGTCCTCATCGCCGCGAAAGGCACCGCCGAGGACGCGATCGGACTGCTCACCGACGGAGGCCGCCTCACCTCCATCACCTCGGACGCACCCGATCCGATTCGCGGAATCACCACCTCGAACCTCTACGTGCAGCCCGACGGACGTGCACTCGGCGAACTCGCGGCACTCGCCGCCTCCGGCCAACTGAGATTTGACGTCCAGACGACGCCAATCAAGGACGGCGCCGCGATCGCGAACCAGGTCGCGGGCGGCCGCTCTGGTGGGGTCAAGCACGTCCTCGAGTTCTGACGTCCGCGGTAGAAGGACGTTGCAGATCGTCCGAAATGATGGTGCGCGTGCGTCATGTGGGACCAGCGCCTTCGTGACACACCGCCCTTCTCCCTGCCCCTGACCATCGACGGCGACCGCATCACCGGGGCTACACGTGCTGGCCGACCTGGAACGTGTCGACGGAATCATGCATGTAGTCCAGGTGCGGTCGCCCCTTCAGGGCCTTAGATCAAGGTAGGGATTTCTCGGTTTGGTCACGTGATGCCGAGAAGCGGCAGAGGTCTGCGGTGATTTCGGGCGTTGCGGCGCAGGGCTTTGGCGATGTTGGTTTGTCCGGCGTGGCGTAGCGGGCCGATCTTGCCGAGGCCCTGCCGTTGCACCTCGCCGCCGCAGCGGATACGCCACGCAGGGCTTGTCGCGGATCACTGAGTATCGATGTTTTTCATGTTGCCCTGACTTGAGTCCGCCCGAGTCGCGGGTGGCGATGACGATCGCCGTCCCTGATGCGTGAACGACGGCGGCATGCCCCAGCCTTAATGGACTCATTAGTCCATCTTTGGGTCTGTCATTGAGCGAGTTCAGCTGGGCGTCTTGGTCCGAACCGCCTCTCATCGCAGCTTAAACACCCGAGGTCATGGTTCACGAGGGCCGGGCGGTTCTGGCCAGCAGCGATCAACTGGACTATATGGTCCGGAGAGGCTAGCCTGCGGAGGTACCCGGTCGCGCGGTGATACGCCCGGCCACAGCTCCACTCGGACTGCGGCTCGGCTGCTGGATCCGCGTATCTGGACCGTCACCGCCGGGCACCCTGATCGCGGACGACGCGGAGCAGGAAGCTCTGTACGCGGACGTGTACCAGAAGCGTGAGGGCACCTGGGTCTGCGTCTCAGCCTGTGCGATGGCTCCGGGCGCCTGACGCCGGTCGAACGAAGGTCCTAGTCGCGAGACATCTTTGCACTCGGGTAGGGACCACACGAGAGCCACGGGATGGTTCAGGACAACAGAAAGGCGCAGCTCGATGCTCGACACGGCACCAGTGACCAACGTGGTCAGCCGGGGCAGAACACTCCGGCTGACCTTCATATCTGCGGTGGTCTCCCTGGTGGCCGCGTTTGCCGCTGTGGGCTCGACGATCCCGCTGTTCAACATCTATCGGGCCGAGGACGGGTTCACCAACGTCGGCATCTCGATGACCGTCGTCGCGTACTCCGCCGCCACTCTGACCACGCTGCTGGTGCTGGGGCGGCTGTCCAATCATCTGGGCCGACGGCCCACCTCGATCGCCAGCCTCGTCCTGCTCCTCTTGGGCTGTGTGCTGCTGTTGAACGTGCACGACATCGGCATCCTGATCACCGGCCGGCTCCTGATGGGCCTTGGTGCCGGCTTGGCCAGTAGCAGCCTCACCGCGTACATCGTCGACGCCGCACCCGCCAGGCCTGCGTGGCTGGCCCCTGTCGCCTCCAGCCAGACGGTCATGCTTGGCCTCGCCGTCGGCGCCATCGCCTCCGGCGCCCTGGTTCAGTTCGGGCCGTGGCCACGCGACCTCGTCTTCCTGGTTGTCATCGGCCTTCTCCTCCTGTCTGTCGGTCTCATTGCCGTCAGCGCGGAGACCGTGACTCGGATGCCGGGTGCTTGGCGATCGCTGCGACCCCGGGTCTACGTGCCGGCCCGGGTCAGGCATCTGCTCCCCGTCGCGGCGGCGGTGTTCCTGGCCACCTGGGCGGCCGGGGCCTTCTACCAAGCGTTCGTGCCTGCGCTGGTCGAGGATCAGCTCCACACCAGCAGCCCTCTCATCGTCGGATTGGTGTTCGCCGCCTACATGGGTCCCAGCGTTCTCGGCGCTCCCCTCGGCGGCCGGTTTACAACAACGGCAGCCCAACGTCTCGGCATGATCGCCTTCCTGGCCGGAATGATCGGCATCATCACAGCGATCGCCACCGGCACACTGGCGTTGTTCATCGCCGCAACGATCGTCGCCGGCGCCGCTCAAGGGATCGCCATCAGCGCCACCACTCGCGGTCTGCTGCACGGAAGCACACTGGCCGACCGGGCATCGATCTTCAGCGTGATCTACCTACTCTGCTATGGCGGCGCTTCGATCCCGGCCCTTATCGCCGGCCAACTTTCCCACACCTTCTCGCTGCCGCAGATCGCGCTCGGCTACGGTGCATTTGCCCTCATCGCCACCCTGTTCACCGCCATCGCCGCACGCAACGCGCACACCGACACGGCCGAGAACAGCCAGCACGGTGAGTGATCATGTGATGGACCCCACCGTCATCCAGACCTCACTCGACGCCGAGGCGGTCGCCCGTGAACAGAACAACGCGGCGATCATCGCCGCTTTGAACAAGTCAGGTCTTAGCGAGGTGGAGTCCAGCTGGGAGCTCGATGTCATCAACGACGCGGAGCACGGGCGATGGCTCGCCACCCTCGGTGCCGAAGCGATCGCCGAGCTCCCGTACCGGTTCGTGGGCGGCCGTGTCGTTCTGCTGATGACCTGGGTCGATCCCGCCTACCGCAACCATCGGGTAGCCACGGAACTCGTCTCTCGCGTCCTGGACGAGATCCGCGAGAGCGGGAAGAAAATCACGATCATCTGCCCGGTCGTGGGTGAGTTCATTGCCCGCAACCCGGAGTACACCGACCTCATCGATAAGGTCCATCCCGGCTCCGGCGCCTAGCGCTGCACGCGGCCGTGTCCCTGACGGGCGGCATGTCCGTGGAGGGCATCGAGCTGGCGCGGGCGGGAAGCTCGGTGGCGATCGTCACGCTGGTCTAGCCCAGGAAACGATTCGTCCCGCCGATGATCTCGGGGACGTGGCACCCCGCTCACCCAAGCTGGCCGTGCACGCGTTCGTCCTTCACCTCACGTGAGTACGACATGACGCCGAATGGACTATAAGGTCCCATTCGCCAGGGATTAGCTGGTGCGCTGGATACACTTGGCTGATGGGCGACGAGCAGGGGTCTGCGCCGACGAAGCAGCGGAGGATCAGTCAACGGGGGATCGC
>NZ_JBHSBO010000003.1:0-165660 GCF_042650685.1 Micromonospora sp. GCM10011542 | reverse complement strand
GTATGCCCCGCCCCATGCCGCGCCCAAGGCACCGCCGCGACCACCACCCCATGCACCCGACATGACACCCGCGGCGCGTCCGCCTCCACCACCGCCCGGACCGTTCCCAGATCCAACGCCCGCCACCGACGACGAACACCCGCGTCATAGCGGGCGCACCGCCGCCCGCAATGCGGACACCGCCGCGACGCGCCCTTACGCACCCTCACCCGAGCCACCAACACCGACTCGACCGGGTCGAACTCCACACCCTCGACCACCGCCTGCTCGACCCCGAGCAGCCCAGCCCATACCCTGGCAGAACGCACGCCGTTCTCCCGCCCATCCAGTTCTGACCTTCGACAAGCCAGAACCTAGGCAGGACAACGGCGTGCGCCATAAACGACGCGCCCAACCACCCACAGACACGTCACAAGACCCATATTTATTTATGCCTCAGAGTCATCGCGCTCATTCGGATATCGACCGCCACCGGGCCATACGTCCGGCACGACCGCGATCTGCGTGAGAACGTGCAGGGCGAACGTGACCACTCTCGGGGCTCCCCCTGCCCGCGAGATCCTCAGCCCAGCGGCTGTTCGACGGCGACATCAGCCAGATCGACTCGATTTCCCTGAAGGCGGCCTGTCGCCACGCACCGGACACCCCGACTTCAAGGAAGTCGAGTGGATCAAGTCGGCCACGCCACCGGACGGCCGACCACACAGCCAGGACACCCGACCTCGCGGAAATCGGGTTCGATGGCTCACCCCGGAGCGGCAGGGGCGGAACGGCACCGCAGACGGCAGAGCTCATCAGCGCACGGACGAGGGTTGCGCGCACGGGCGTCGACCCCACGGACGGACGAGCGCCGAGCCACGGGCGGACAAGCGCCGACCCCACGGCTAGACGGACGCCGGCCCACAGGCGACGAGCGTTCACCCCACAGGCGACCAGCGCCGACCCCCCGGCTAGACGAGCAACGGACGCACGACGGACGAGCGGCGAACGCACGACGGACGAGCGTGGGACGCACGACGGACGAGCGTGGGACGCACGACGGACGAGCGTGGGACGCACGACGGACGAGCGTGGGACGCACGACGGACGAGCGTGGGACGCACGACGGACGAGCGGCGGGCGCGCGGGCGGACGGCGACCACCCACGGGCTGGGGGCGATCGTTCCCGGCGGAGGGATCAAGCCTGACCGCCCGGAGCCGGGGACGGTCGCCCCCAGCCCTAAGCGCAACCACCGACGGAGCCGAAAGCGCCCCCCAGCGCGACCACCGACGGAGCGGAAGCGACTGCCACCGGAGCCTTGAGGCCGGTTCAAGCGCCCGAGCCCGGGTAGCAGTCGAGGAGGCGGTGGCGAGAGGGGACGGACATGAAGGCGTTGACCTGGCACGGCAAGCGGGACGTACGGGTGGAGGACGTGCCGGACCCCCGCATCGAGGAGCCGACCGACGCGATCGTCCGGATCACATCGACTGCGATCTGCGGCTCGGACCTGCACCTCTATGAGGTGCTCGGGCCGTACCTGAAGCCCAGCGACGTCCTCGGCCACGAGCCGATGGGCATCGTCGAGGAGGTCGGGTCGGAGGTCACCCGGCTCAAGCCCGGCGACCGGGTGGTGGTGCCGTTCAACATCTCCTGTGGGAGCTGCTGGATGTGTCAGCGCCAGCTCTACGCGCAGTGCGAGACCACGCAGGTGCGCAGCGAGGGCAAGGGAGCGGCGCTGTTCGGTTACACGTCTCTCTACGGATCGGTCCCCGGCGGGCAGGCCGAGTATCTGCGCGTCCCGCAGGCGCACTTCGGGCCGATCGTCATTCCGTCGACCGGCGCCGACGAACGTTACCTCTACCTTTCCGACATCCTGCCCACCGCCTGGCAGGCGGTGAAGTACGCCGACACCCCGCCGGGCGGCACCCTGGCGGTGTTCGGGCTGGGTCCGGTCGGCCAGTTCTGCGCCCGGATCGGGCGCCACCTCGGCGCCGGCCGGGTGATCGGGCTGGACCTGGTGCCCGAGCGGCTGGAGCTGGCCCGCCGGCACGGCGTGGAGGTGCTCGACGTCCGCGAGTTGGACGACGTGCCCGGCGCGCTGATCGACCTGGTGGATGGGCGCGGGCCGGACGCGGTGATCGACGCGGTCGGCATGGAGGCGCACGGTTCGCCGACCGGGAAGCTGGCCCAGACCGCCGCCGGGCTGCTGCCGGACAAGCTGGCCCAGGCGATGACCGACCGGATCGGCGTGGACCGGCTCGCCGTGCTGCACGCCGCGCTCAAGGCGGTGCGCCGCGGCGGCACCGTCTCGCTCTCCGGCGTGTACGGCGGCGAGGCCGACCCGATGCCGATGATGGAGATGTTCGACCGGGGCGTCCAGTTGCGGATGGGGCAGTGCCACGTGCGCCGGTGGACCGACGAAATCCTGCCGCTGCTGGAGGGCGACGACGACCCGCTGGGCGTGGAGGACCTGCGTACCCACCGGGTGCCGCTGGCGCGGGCGCCACAGGCGTACGAGATGTTCCAGAAGAAGGAGGACGGCTGCATCAAGGTCGTGCTCGCGCCGTGAGCCGGGTGGTGGTGATCGCCGGCGCGAGCAGCGGGATCGGCCGGGCGACAGCCCGGGCGTTCGCCGACCGCGGCGACCGCCTGGTCCTCGCGGCCCGCGCGCCCGAGACCCTGGCCGAGGTACGCGCGGAGTGCACCGACGTCGAGGTGTTAACCGTGACCACGGACGTCACCGAAGCGGGCGCACTGGACGCCCTGGCGGACGCGGCGGTCGACCGATTCGGTGGGATCGACGTCTGGGTGCACACCGCGGCGGTGATGGCCTACGGGCGCTTCGACGAGCTGCCGGAGCGGGTGTTCGACCAGGTGGTGCGGACGGATCTGCTGGCCGCCGCGGGTGCGGCCCGGGTGGCGCTGCGGCACTTCCGGGCCACCGGCACGGGCACCCTGATCCTCACCGGTTCGGTGCTCGGGCACATCACCGCGCCGTACATGAGCCCGTACGTGGCCAGCAAGTGGGGCCTGCAGGGGTTCGCCCGGGCGGTGCAGCAGGAGCTGCGCGACACGCCGGGGGTGCGGCTCTGCCTGGTCAACCCGGGCAGCGTGGACACTCCGGTCTACGAGCAGGCGGCCAACTACCTGGGCCGCATCGGCCGGCCACCGCCGCCGGTCGCCGGCCCGCAGCGGGTGGCCCGAGCGATCGTGGACTGCGTCGACCGGCCCCGCCGAGAGGTGTCGGTGGGCCGCCTCAACGTCGTGATGCGGGTCGGGTTCACGGTGCTGCCGGGCGTCTACGACGTACTGGTCGGGCCGTTGATGCGGCTGGCCGGCCTGAGCGGTCGGCCGGTGGCCGCACACGACGGCTCGGTGTTCGCGCCGAACCCGTCCGGCGAAGCGCTGCGCGGGGGGCACCTGCCCGACCTGCGGCAGCTCACCCGGACCGTGACCGGGCCGGTTGGCGCGGTCGGCGCCGCGCTGCGCCGGCGGCTGGGGTGAGCGTTCCACGGGGCAACCCGTATCGATCAGCTCCCCTAAGGTGGTGGGCCAGAAAGCGTTCCGGCTCATCACGACGGGGGAGACGATTGACCATCCGACTGAACCGCAGGACCGCTCTCGGTCTGGGCACGGTGGCCACCGCAGGCACGGTGCTCGGCGCCGCCACCCCGGCGTCCGCCGCCGAGGAGACCGAGCCGACCCCCACCACCCCAGCCCAGGCCGCCCGGCGGGTCGCCGCCGTCTACGAGCGGCGTAGCAGCGAGGCCGGAGGCAACTGGCAGGCGTACGTCAGCGTGACCGACCCAGCGGGCGAGCCGGTGGTCGCGGTGGCGGACGAGGCGGATCGGCGGATCGAGGCGTACAGCGTCAACAAGATCGCGGTTGCCACGGCGGTGCTCGACAAGGTCGACCGGGGTCTGTTCACCCTGGACCAGCGGGTCGAGGTGACCGCGGCGATCGTCGTGCCGGGCGGTGACGGCATCTTCAGCCTGGACGGCGCGTACCCGAGCAGCGTCACCCTCGGGCACGTGCTGGCCAACCTGCTGACCGTCTCCGACGACACGGCGGTGCGGCTGTGCGGGCTGGTCTGCCCGGCGGCCGAGCTGAACGCCATCCTCGTCGCCAAGGGCTTCCCGAACACCCAGGTCGAGCCGGTGGCGAACCCCAACCGGTTCTTCCTCGGCACCAGCACCCCACGGGAGACGCACGACCTGCTGCGCGCCCTGGTGGCCGGCACCCTGCTCTCCCCCGCCTCGACGGCGTTCCTGCTCAAGCTGCTGCGTTCCCCGGTGGCGTTCACCGACGGGATCCGGCGCACGATGTCGTCTGACGAGCGGGCCCGGATCGCCACCAAGGCCGGCTGGTTCGCCGACGCCCGGCACGAGGCCGGAGTGATCTTCGACCGGTCCGGCGCCGCGGTGCTCACCTACGCGCTCTTCGCCGACGGGCAGGCCGACCCGGACAACTTCGGTACCACCCACCCGGCGGTGCAGGCCCGTGCCGCCATGGGCCCGCGGTTCCTGGCCGCGGTGGACCGCCTGGCCGGCACCGGCAGGGCGTACCGGGCACCCGTCCGGCGGCCCAGCAACGGCGGCTGAGCCGATGCCCCGGGTCGGTCGTCGCGACGGCGACCGGCCCGGGTACGCCCGGGGTTCGACGGGGCAGGAGCCGGCCGGTGTGACTACCGTGTAGTGCGGGACACGGCGGAGGGACGGCGATGGCACCAGCGGAGCAGGAAGTCGGACGGTCGCTCGGGCGACGGATGCGCGGTGCGGCGGGGCTGGCCGCGCTGGCCGGCCTGGCCTGGGTGGCCCGGGACGTGCCGGCGGCGCTCGGCGGCCGGCTGGCCGGGGCCCGGGCGGAGCGGGCGGCCCGCTCGCCGCAGTTCCACGACGGCACCTTCCACAACCCGGTCGGCACCCGCACGATGGTGGCCGAGCCCGGCCGCAACCTGCTCCGGGAGCTGATCTTCGGCAAGCAGAAGCGACGGCCGAGCACACCCGTGCCGCTGTTGCGTCCGAGCGCGCCGCGACCCGCCGACACCGGCGACGAGCTCACGATCGTCTGGTACGGGCACGCCTCCGCGTTGATCGAGATCGAGGGCCGTCGGGTGCTGCTCGACCCGGTCTGGAGCGAGCGCTGCTCCCCCTCGGCCCTGGTCGGCCCCCGCCGGCTGCACGAGCCGCCGGTGCGCCTCGACGAGCTGCCCACGCTGGACGCCATCCTCATCTCGCACGACCACTACGACCACCTGGACATGGCCACCGTGCAGGCGTTGCTGACCGGCCAGTCCGCGCCGTTCCTGGTGCCGCTCGGCGTGGGTGCGCACCTGGACCGGTGGGGCGTACCCGCCGAGCGGATCATCGAGCTGGACTGGTCCGAGTCCCACCGGCTCGACGGGCTGGAGATCACCGCCACCGCCGCGCAGCACTTCTCCGGTCGGGGGCTGCGCCGCGACGGCACGCTCTGGAGCTCCTGGGTGGTCGCCGGGCAGCGGCGCAAAGTCTTCTACACCGGCGACTCCGGCTACTTCGCCGGGTACGCCGAGATCGGCGCCGAGCACGGCCCGTTCGACGTGACGCTGATGCAGATCGGCGCGTACGACCGGGCCTGGCCGAGCATCCACATGTTCCCGGAGGAGGCGGTCGACGCCCACATCGACCTGTGCGGCGGGCTTTTCATCCCGGTGCACTGGGCGACGTTCAACCTGGCGCTGCACGACTGGTCGGAGCCGGTGGACCGGCTCTGGGCGGAGGCGAAGGCCCGGGACGTCCGGCTGGCGGTTCCCCGCCCGGGCGAGCGGGTGGTGGTCGACGACCCACCCGCCGTGGACGGCTGGTGGCAGGCGGTCGCCTGAGATGTAAGGAAGGGCCCCTTGTTAACGCCTAGGCGTTAACAAGGGGCCCTTCCTTACATCTGCTCAGAGCACGAAGGCGTCGGTCCACAGCGCGCCGGAGCGGCCGGAGAGCGCGTCCAGCATCGCCACCGCCTGGCCGTCGGTGAGCTGCGCCACGAAGTCCACGATGGCCCGACCCCGGGCCCGGTCGATCCGGTCCGGGGTACGCGGGTGCAGCTCCGCCTCGGCCAGCTCCACCAGGTCGTGCAACCGGCGGGGCAGTCGGGACTCCTCCTCCGGGTCGAGCAGCCAGTCCCACAGCGCCTCGACCAGCGTGCCCAGCAGCCGCGCCTGGCCGCGCTGGTGCAGGGCGAGATCCGGTCGGGCCAGCACGAACCGGTGGTGGACGAACTTGAGCACCTGCACCTCGTGCCACTGCGCGCAGCCGAGCAGCACGTGCCCGGAGCGCATCGACGGGTGCTCGGTCACGGTGATCGCCTCGACGAAGCGGGTCGACCAGCGGGCGGAGAACCGGGCCACGTACTGCTCGGCCTCGATCGAGCCGTCGAACGGCATCGCCAGCAGCCCCTCGACCAGTTCCTCCCGGACGTGCTCGACGGCGGCGGCGAACGCGTCGTCGTCGGCGATCCAGGCGTCCTTGCGGTGCAGTTGCCGCCGCAGCCGCTCGATCGCCGCGCCCGGCCGGCGGGCCACGGTGGCCAGCGCGGCGTCGGTGATCGCCCGGAAGTGACCGCTCTCCCGCTGCCAGGCCATCAGCTCGGCGGAGACCGCGCCCTGCTGGAGCACACCGACGCGGTAGAAGTCCTCGACGTCGTGGATGGCGTACGCGATGTCGTCGGCGGTGTCCATCACGGACGCCTCCGGGGTCTGCTGCCAGTCGGCGATGCGCCCGGCGAACGGCTCCCGAGCCTGCCGCAGGTCGTCCACCTCGGTCCGGTACGCGCCGAACTTCGACGAGCCGCTCTCCGGGTCGTCCGGGGGCGGCGTGGCCCCGCGCGGCGGCGGGTCCAGCAGCCGGGGATGCGGGTCGGGGTGGTCGAGCCGGGTCCACGGGTACTTCAGCATCGCCGCGCGTACCGCGGCGGTCAGGTCCAGCCCGGTCGTCGCCGCGCCCCGGATCTCGGTGCTGGTGACGATCCGGTACGACTGGGCGTTGCCCTCGAACCCGTCGGTCAGGCCGAGGCGCTGCCGGGCCAGCCGGTCCAGCACCCGCTCCCCCAGGTGACCGAACGGCGGATGGCCGAGGTCGTGCGCGAGCGCGGCGGCCTCCACCACGTCGGGGTCGCAGCCGCCGAGCTTGTCCAGCAGGTCCCGCCAGCGGTCGTCGGCGGTGAGCCGCTCGGCCACCGCCCGCGCGACCTGGGCCACCTTGAGGCTGTGGGTGAGCCGGTTGTGCACGAGCAGGCCCGAGCCGACCGGGCTGATCACCTGGGTGACCCCGCCGAGGCGGGCGAAGAACGGTGAGCCGACGATTCGGTCCCGGTCGGCGCGGAACGGGCTGGCGGCGAGGTCGCCGAGGGCCCGGGCGCTGCCGCCGAAGAGCCGCCGGGCACGCGGCTCCGCAGGTGCTTCCATGATCGCAACGCTAGCGCAGCCGGGGCGGGGCCGCCGCCGCTCAACCCGGCCAGGCGCGACGGTTCGGCCCCGCCGGGCGAGACGGATCAACCCGGCCAGGCGCGACGACGGCGCCCGGGGGCGCCCGGCACAATGCAGGGCGGTACCCACTCCCGAAGGCGGAACGAGATCGTGACCCAGTCTGTTCATCAGCGGATCGCCGACGAGCTCGGCGTGGCCGAGCGTCAGGTGCGGGCGGCCGTGGAGCTGCTCGACGGCGGCGCCACCGTGCCGTTCATCGCCCGCTACCGCAAGGAGGCCACCGGCCTGCTCGACGACACCCAGCTGCGCACCCTGGAGGAGCGCCTGCGCTACCTGCGGGAGCTGGACGAGCGGCGGGCCGCGGTGCTGGAGTCGATCCGGAGCCAGGGCAAGCTGGACGACGCGCTGGAAGCGCAGATCATGGCCGCCGACTCGAAGTCCCGGCTGGAGGACATCTACCTGCCGTACAAGCCGAAGCGGCGGACCAGGGCGCAGATCGCCCGCGAGGCTGGGCTGGCGCCGTTGGCCGAGTCGCTGCTGGCCGACCCGACCCAGGACCCGCGGACGGTGGCCGCCGGGTTCGTCGACCCGGAGAAGGGCGTGGCCGACGTCGCCGCCGCCCTGGAGGGCGCGCGGGCGATCCTGATCGAGACATTCGCCGAGGACGCCGACCTGATCGGCACGCTGCGCGAGCAGATGTGGTCGCGGGGCCGGCTGGTGTCCCGGGTACGCGAGGGGCAGGAGACGGCCGGCGCCAAGTTCGCCGACTACTTCGACTTCTCCGAGCCGTACCCGAAGCTGCCCTCGCACCGGATCCTGGCCATGTTCCGGGGCGAGAAGGAGAACGTGCTCGACCTGACCATGGAGCCGGAGGAGGCCGGCGCGGCGGACGCTGCTCCCACCGGTCCGAGCCGCTACGAGGCCGCGATCGCCGGCCGGTTCGGCATCAGCGACGCCGGCCGCCCCGCCGACCGGTGGCTGGCCGACACGGTGCGCTGGGCGTGGCGTACCCGGATCCTCATCCACCTCGGCGCGGACCTGCGGATGCGGCTGTGGCAGGCGGCCGAGGAGGAAGCCGTCCGGGTCTTCGCCACCAACCTGCGCGACCTGCTGCTGGCCGCGCCCGCCGGCACCCGCGCGACGATGGGTCTGGACCCGGGGCTGCGTACCGGCGTCAAGGTCGCCGTGGTCGACGCGACCGGCAAGGTGGTCGCCACCGACACGATCTACCCGCACGAGCCGCGCCGGCAGTGGGACGCCTCGATCGAGACCCTGGCGAAGCTGGCCGGGGCGCACGGCGTCGAGCTGGTGGCGATCGGCAACGGCACCGCCTCCCGGGAGACCGACAAGCTCGCTGGTGAGCTGATGAAGCGGCACCCGCAGCTCAACCTGACCAAGGTGGTGGTCTCCGAGGCCGGGGCGTCGGTCTACTCGGCCAGCGCGTACGCCTCGCAGGAGCTGCCCGGGCTGGACGTGTCGCTGCGGGGCGCGGTCTCCATCGCCCGCCGCCTCCAGGACCCCCTCGCGGAGCTTGTCAAGATCGATCCACGGTCGATCGGCGTCGGGCAGTACCAGCACGACCTGTCCGAGGTGAAGTTGTCCCGGTCGCTGGACGCGGTGGTGGAGGACTGCGTCAACGCGGTCGGCGTGGACGTCAACACCGCCTCCGCGCCGCTGCTGACCCGGGTCTCCGGCATCGGCGCCGGTCTGGCCGAGAACATCGTCCTGCACCGGGACGCGAACGGGCCGTTCCGGTCCCGCTCGGAGCTGAAGAAGGTCGCCCGGCTCGGCCCGAAGGCGTTCGAGCAGTGCGCGGGCTTCCTGCGTATCCCCGACGGGGACGACCCGCTGGACTCCTCCAGCGTGCACCCCGAGTCGTACCCGGTGGTGCGCCGCATCCTGGCCAGCACCGGTCAGGACCTGCGCTCGCTGATCGGTAGGAGCACCATCCTGCGAGGGCTGCGGGCGACCGACTACGTCGACGAACGCTTCGGCCTGCCCACCGTCACCGACATCCTGGCCGAGCTGGAGAAGCCGGGTCGCGACCCACGCCCGGAGTTCCGCACCGCCACCTTCGTCGAGGGCGTGGAGAAGATCAGCGACCTGACGCCGGGGATGCTGCTCGAGGGTGTGGTCACCAACGTGGCCGCCTTCGGAGCGTTCGTCGACGTCGGGGTGCACCAGGACGGGCTGGTGCACGTCTCGGCGATGTCCCGGAACTTCGTCAAGGATCCCCGCGAGGTGGTGAAGTCCGGCGACGTGGTCCGGGTCAAGGTGCTCGACGTGGACGTGCCGCGCAAGCGGATCTCGCTGACTCTGCGCCTGGAGGACGAGCCGGGCGCCGACAACCAGCGCCGCGCTCCCGGTGGCGGCGAGAACCGCCGTGGTGGAGCGGACGGCGCCGGGCAGGGCGGCGGTCAGGGCGCGGGCGGACGCGGCGGACAGGGTGGCGGCGGACGCGGCGGACAGGGCGCGGGCGGACGCGGCGGGCAGAGCGGCGGCGGGCAGCAGCGGCAGGGTGGCGGACGCGGCGGCCAGGGTGGCGGACGCGGCGGCCAGGGTGGCGGACGCGGCGGTCAGGGTGGCGGGCAGCAGCGGCAGGGCCGCGGTGCCAGCGCACCGCCGGCCGACACCGCGCTGGCCGACGCCCTTCGTCGAGCTGGTCTGGCCTGACGTTCAACCCTCCCACCCGGCCTCGCACCCGCGAAGAGGCCGGGTGGGCGGTCGCCCGACCCGGCAGGGTGGCACCTCGGCGTCCGAGACCGCTCCGGGATGCCGACGCGCCGGGGTGCCAGGGTGTCGCGGTGTCGGGTCATCTCTTCGGGGCGGTCCATATCTGGGGCAGCTCGATAGGCTCCGTCGCGGGGTGGGTGGGAGGGGATGGAGCCGCGCGATGGGGTCCGGCGACCCGGTGCGGGCAGTGACGATCTCGGCGTGGGCCCTGCTCGACGCTGGTACCCGGGAGGCCGACCCGGCCGGCGCGGGGGTACGTGCGGGCGTACCGTCGGCATGTGGGTGAGCGGGACGACGGCCGGGAGTGGCGGGAGCGGCAGCGGCAGGCGGTGCGGGCGCACGCCGACGCGGACGCGCGGCGGCGGACGGCCGAGCAGGCCGAGGCGGCGGAGCTGGTGGCCTGGTTCGTGGCCGAGGCGACTCGGCGGGGCCTGGCCACCACCCGGCTGACCGCCCGGGGGTACGACGGGCGCGGGCGCTACCGGACCCGGCTGACCGGTTGGTACATCGACCGGGCCGAGACCCGGGCGGTGGACGAGGCCGGCCGGTTTCACCTGCTGACCGTGCCGGGCGGCCTGCGCGCCCGGCTGCTCGGCGCCGACCCGCAGCCCAGCCCACCGCCGCTGGTGATCGGGGCTGGCGGCCGGGACGGCGAGTCGATCCCGTTGCGGACCCTGCTCACCCGCCGGCTCGACGCCGGGAACGACGGGCCAGATTCCACCAGGAGAGCTGCTGCACGGCCAGGGTGAGCAGTCCGGCGAGGACGATCGCGCAGAGGTTGATCAGTAGCTGGATTGCCGACCCGGACGCCTCGTGCCAGACCCGGTACGCGACGGCGACGGCGACGTTGGCCGCGGCCGGCACGGTGGTGACCGAGATCAGCACGCCGACCAGGGAACCGGACTTCTTCGAGGTCAGTGAGAGCATCCCGGCGACCCCGGCGAGGAGACCGACCACCCAGGAGAGCGCGTCCGGCCGCCAGATGAAGTCGGTCAGAGGGCGCTCCGCCAGCAGCATCCCGCGGTCGACCAGGCCGGCGGCGTCGAGCGCCCAGGTGCTCAGCACGGTGGCGACCATGGCGGCGAGGAAACCGACCAGCAGGGCCTGGACCGAGCGCCTGATGGTGTCGGTCTGGCGCCGCAGCAACGCCACGCAGAGCGCGGCGAGGGGGCCGAACTCCGGACCCACCACCATCGCGCCGACGATGAGGATCGGCTGGTCCAGCAGGACGCCGATACCGGCGATCATGGTGGCGACCACGATCAGCACGAGGTAGGTGCCGGACAGTTCGGTCTGCTCGCCGGTCTTCGCGGCGATCTCGTCCCACACCACCGCGTCGGCGCCGCTGCCGGGGGCCTCCCGGGCCGCCCGTTGAGCGGAGGCGGAGAGGGTCAGCTCCACATCGTCGACGGCGATGCCGCCGCGCGCCTCCACGCCGAGCTCCTGCAACCCGTTCAGAACCTTGTCCGCGCTCTCCCGGACCACGTCGCAGAGGATCAGGTCGCCGTGGGGCTGTCGTGCGGCGCCGGTGAGCACGGCCAGGTGGGTCACCCCCGGGTCGGCGGCGAGCAGGTCGGCCACCGCCGCCGACTGGTCCGACGGGGTGATCACTCTCAGGTGCAGCACTTTTCCCCTCCCGCCCGCCGGGTCGTCGCGAGACTCTACCGCTCGCCGGACGGGGGTGACGGGACGTGCGAGGACGCACGAGGTGACCCGTGTCCAGATGGGGGGTTTGGGGGTTGGTCGGAGCGAAGGGCCCGAGTGTCACCATTCGACCCTGGTGGGAAGTTTGCGACCCACACGACCACTCTGAGGCGCTTTGAGATGCTGCGTGGAGGCCGAGCGGTGCCCGTAACTCGTCCACTGACCATCCCCCCAGGTTTCAACCGGACCACCGGCCCCGACCGCCTCAAGCGGCTCGTCGACGTCGTGGGTGCGGCGGCCCTGCTCCTGGTGACCGCCCCACTGATGGGGGTGGTGGCGATCCTGGTGGCCAGTCGGCTCGGCCAACCGGTGCTCTTCCGGCAGTGCCGCGCCGGACGGCACGGCGCCCCCTTCGAACTGGTGAAGTTCCGCAGCATGCACCCGCCCGCCCCGGGCCAGGGACGCGTCGGGGACGGGGATCGGCTCACGCCGTTCGGCCGGTGGCTGCGGGCCACCAGCCTCGACGAGCTGCCCACCTTGTGGAACGTGCTGCGCGGGGACATGAGCCTGGTCGGGCCACGACCGCTGCTCACCGACTACCTCGACCGGTACTCCCCGGAACAGGCCCGGCGGCACGAGGTGCGGCCGGGCGTCACCGGCCTGGCGCAGGTACGCGGCCGTAACGGCCTCAGCTGGGAGGAGAAGCTGGAGCTCGACGTCCGGTACGTGGACGACCGCGACCTCCGGCTCGACCTGTCGATCCTCGCCGCGACCGTGCGCACGGTGCTGCGGCGCGACGGGATCAGCGCCCCGGGATCGGCCACCGCGCCGGAGTTCCTGGGTACGCCCCGCCCGCCCGCGCCGCCGCAGCGCGACCGGACACCGGCATGACGGCGACCTGCGCCGGAGGTGTCCGATGAGCCCGAGCATCCACCTGTCGGCGCCCGACGTCGGGCCGCTGGAGGAGTCGTACGTCGTCGCGGCCCTACGGTCGGGGTGGGTGGCACCGGCCGGCCCGGATCTCGAGGCGTTCGAACGCGCCATCGCCGAGCGGGTCGGCACCGGCGGCGCGGTCGCGGTCAGCTCGGGCACGGCTGCCCTACACCTGGCCCTGCTCGGCGTCGGCGTCGGTGCCGACGACGTGGTCATCGTGCCCACCCTGACCTTCGTCGCCACCGCGAACGCGGTCCGCTACACGGGTGCTCGGCCGGTCTTCGTCGACTGCGACCCGCAGTCCGGCAACGCCGACGTGGATCTCCTCGCCGATCTGGTGCGTCGGCTGCGGTCCCGGGGCGAGCGGATCGCCGCGGTCGTCCCGGTCGACATGTTCGGCAGCTGCGCGGACTACTCGGCCCTGCTGCCGCTCTGCGCCGGGATCCCGGTGGTCGAGGATGCCGCCGAGGCGCTCGGAGCGAGCCATCACGGGCGGGCCGCCGGCTCCTTCGGGCAGGCCGGCGTCCTCTCCTTCAACGGCAACAAGATCATGACCACCTCCGGCGGCGGGATGCTCGTCTCCGACGACGCCGCGCTGCTCGCCCGGGCCCGGCACCTCTCCACCCAGGCCCGCGAACCGACGCCCCACTACGAGCACCGCGAGACCGGCTACAACTACCGGTTGAGCAACCTGCTCGCCGCGCTGGGCCGCGCCCAACTGGTCCGGCTGGACGAGATGATCGTCCGCCGCCGGCAGCTGCGCGAGCGGTACGCGAAGCTCTTCGCCCCGGTTCCCGGCGTGCGGCTCATCGGCGGCGACGACAGCGAGTCGAACTGCTGGCTCACCAGCATCGTGGTCGAGCCGGACCGGTGCGGTTGGCACGCCGCCGACCTCGGCGCCCACCTGGCCGACCGGGACATCGAGACCCGGCCGGTGTGGAAGCCGATGCATCTGCAACCCGCCTACGCCGGCAGCGAGAGCCTTCTCACCGGTGCGGCGGAGCGGCTCTTCGCCGAGGGGCTCACCCTGCCCAGCGGGAGCGCGCTGAGCGGGCCGCAGGTCACCCGCGTGCTCGGCGCGATCGACGACTTCCTGACGGCCCGGGCGGGAGCGCCGACGGCATGACGACCCGACTGGTGGTCGTCGGCTGCGGCGGGCACGGCCGGGAGGTGCTGACCATCGCCCGGGCGATGAACGACGTCGCCCCCGGGCGGCCCCCGTGGCACCTGCTGGGCGTCGTGGACGACCGGCCCACGGAGGAGAACCTCAAGCGGCTGCAGCAGCTCGACGTGCCGTACCTCGGCGGGGTCGCCTGGCTGCACGACGCGTCACCGGACGTGCGGCACGTGATCGGCATTGGAGACCCCCGGGTCCGGCGCGCCGTGGGCCAACGCGTCGACGGCTACCGGACATCGGCGGCGAGTCTCGTCCACCCGGCCGCCACGATCGGCCCCGACACCGTGCACGGGCCGGGGTTCGTGGCGTTCGCCGGCGCCCGGGTCACGACGAACGTCGTCATCGGCCGGCACGTCCACCTCAACCAGAACGCCACGGTCGGTCACGACAGCACCCTGGCCGACTACGTCTCGGTCAATCCGCTCGCCGCCGTGTCCGGCGACTGTCACCTCGCCGACGGCGTGCTGGTCGGCACCACCGCCGCGGTGCTGCAGGGGCTGCGGGTCGGGCGGGACAGCACGGTCGGGGCCGGCGCGTGCGTCATCCGCGACGTTCCGGACGGGGTGGTCGTCAAGGGAGTGCCGGCCCGCTGACCGGTAGCGGCAGTACGACACTCGGCCCGGCGACTCTTAAAACCCCCCCAAAACGTACTTTCGGCATGTAACAAGGACAAAGAAACACAAAACCCTTCCGCCCAGCGGTGGAAGCGCCCGGAGACGGAACAGGGAGTCACCACATGCCGCGCGACACACAGAGCACCCCACGCACGGATCAGCGATCACGCCGGGCCAGAGCGCGCCAGCGCACCGCCGGCTTCCTCAGCACCGACACCGCGGCCTGGATCGGCGGCTTCGTCGCTGCCGCCTGGAGCCGGTACGAGTTCGACCTGACCCCCGGGCAACTGGTCCGGACCGCCGCCTGCGGCGCGATCGCCGCGGCGGTACACGTCGCGGTGGCGGCGCTGCGCCGGATCTACTCAGGACGGCACCCGCTCGGCAGCCTTCAGGAGGTGCAGGGCGTCGCCGGCACGGCGGCCATCACCATGACGATCGTCCTGGCCGGCCTGCTGCCGATGGGCGAGCGGCCCGTGCCGGCGAGTACGCCCCTGGTCGGCGGCGCACTGGCCCTGCTGTTCATGCTCACCGCCCGGTTCGCGTACCGGCAGCGGCGCGACCTCGCGATGCGTCCGGACGCCCGGTCGTCGTCGCCGGTCCTGCTGTTCGGGATGGGCGACGCCGGGCAGGGTCTGCTGCGCGCCATGCTCGGCGACCCGCGCGGCCGGTATCTGCCGGTCGGCGCGCTCGACGACGACCCGGACAAGCGCGACCTGCGCATCGGCGGGGTACGGGTCCTGGGTGGGCGGCGGGACGTCCACACGGCCGTACGGCGTACCGGCGCCACGACGGTGATCTTCTCGGTCGCCAACGCCGACGCCGCCCTGATCCGCGAGATCCGCGAGGCCACACTCGAGGCGGGTGCGGCGTTCAAGGTGCTGCCGCCGGTACGGGACCTGGTCGATCATCGGATCACGGTCACCGACGTTCGGGACGTCCAGATCAGCGACCTGCTCGGACGCCGGCAGATCGTCGGTGACCTGCCGCTGAGCACCAACAGCCTGACCGGTCGGCGGGTCCTCGTCACCGGCGCCGGCGGCTCGATCGGCTCGGAACTCTGCCGGCAGGTCATGAAGGCCGACCCGGGCGAGCTGATGATGCTGGACCGCGACGAGTCCGCCCTGCACGGCCTGCAGATGTCGTTGGCCGGGCGGGCCCTGCTGGACGGGCCCGAACTGATCCTCGCCGACCTGCGCGACGACGAGGCCATCCGCCGGATCATCCAGCAACGCCGGCCGGACGTCATCTTCCACGCCGCGGCGCTCAAGCACCTCACGCTGCTGCAGCGGCACCCCGGCGAGGCGGTCAAGACAAACGTCTGGGGCACGCTGTCGGTGCTGGACGCCTGCCGGGACGTCGCGAAGTTCGTCAACATCTCCACCGACAAGGCCGCCGACCCGATCAGCGTCCTGGGCTACTCCAAGCGGATCACCGAGCGGCTGACCGCCCACGCGGCCTCACGCTTTCCCGGCACCTTCCTCAGCGTCCGGTTCGGCAACGTGCTGAGCAGCCGCGGTTCCGTGGTGACCGCGTTCCAGCAGCAGATCGAGGCGGGCCGCCCGTTGACGGTCACCCATCCGGAGGTGACGCGCTACCTGATGACCGTGCAGGAGGCGGTGCACCTGGTGCTCCAGGCCGCGGAGATCGGCCAGGACGGTGAGGCGCTGGTGCTGGACATGGGTGAGCCGGTGAAGATCGCCGACCTGGCCCGGCAGATGGCCGAGCAGGCGGCCAGCACCGTCCCGATCGTCTACACCGGACTGCGGCCCGGCGAGAAGCTGCACGAGGACCTGCTCGGCACCGGTGAGATCGACACCCGACCGTTCCATCCGCTGGTGTCACACGTGGCGGTGCCCGCGCTGGATCCGATGGAGGTCAGCGGGCTCGACCCGTACGGCGACCCGGTGACGATCATCGAGCAGCTCAGCCTGCTCTGCGCGCAGCCGTCCGGCCCGGTGGTGGACGGTCCGCTGGGCGTACCGCTGCAGTCGCGCTGACCACGAGAGGCCGGCGACCGCATCCTGCGGTCGCCGGCCCTGTGAGCTCCGGTTTCAGCGCCGGATGCCGGCCCAGTCGTGGTGGCGACGCACGGTGGAGAGGATGAAGTCGACCACCCGGCGGGAGGTGTCCGGCACCTGGTAGTCGACCGGGCAGGGCACCCCCTGCGCGGCGACCTGGGTCACCGTCACCTCGACCGCCTCGACGACGCCCTGCGGGTCGAGGCCGGTCATGATGATCCCGCCGGCGTCCAGCGCCTCGGGCCGCTCGATCGACTCGCGCAGGGTCACCGCGGGGAAGCCCAGGATGGCCGCCTCCTCGCTGATCGTGCCGCTGTCGGACAGCGTGCAGTACGCCTTCGTCTGAAGGTGCACGTAGTCGATCAGCCCGAACGGTTCGTGGAAGGAGATGCCGTCCAGCGCGGTGGTGTCCGGCGCCAACGCCTCCAGCCGCTTGCGGGTACGCGGGTGGGTGGAGACCAGCACCGGGAAGCCCCACCGGTCGCGCACCGCGACCAGGCAGTCCAGCAGCCGCTGGAGCCGGTCCGGCCGGTCGACGTTCTCCTCCCGGTGCGCGCTGACCAGGAAGTAGCGGCCCCGGTCGAGTTCCAGCTGGCGCAGGATCGGCGAGGTGGCGATCGGTGCCCGGTAGTGCTCCAGCACCTCCCGCATCGGCGAGCCGGTGTGCAGGATCCGGCGCGGGTGCAGGCCCTCGGCCAGCAGGTTGCGCCGGGCGTGTTCGGTGTAGACCAGGTTGAAGTCGGCGACGTGGTCGACCAGCTTCCGGTTGGTCTCCTCCGGCACGTTCAGGTCGAAGCAGCGGTTGCCGGCCTCCATGTGGTAGACCGGCACCCGCATCCGCCGGGCCATCAGCGCCGCGATGCAGCTGTTGGTGTCGCCGAGCACCAGCAGCGCGTCCGGCCGCAGCTCGGCGATCGCCGTCTCCATGCCGACCAGCACCCCGCCGAGCACCCGGCCGAGCGATGAGGTGTCGACCCGCAGGAACCGGTCCGGTTCGCGCAGGCGCAGCTCGGTGAAAAAGACGTCGGACAGCGTGCTGTCCCAGTTCTGCCCGGTGTGCACCAGCAGGTGCTCCACCGTGTCGTCGAGCCGGGCGATCACCCGGGACAGTCGGATGATCTCCGGTCGGGTACCGACCACCGTCATGATCCGGGTCATGCCCGTCCTCCCTGTGCTGCCGCCTTGGTCAGGATGTCCTCGAACTGGTCCACGCCCACCCGCAGCGACATCCGCTCCCGGTAGAGCTGGCGGGCCCGGCGGCCCATCTCGGCGCGGACGGCGACGGGTAGGGCACCCGCCTCGACGAACCGGCCGGCGAGCGCCCGCCAGTCCTCCGGTGCGCAGGTGAGGCCGACTCCGGCCGACTGGACCAGGGTGGCGGCGTCGCCGCCCAACGAGGCGATCACCGGAGCGCCGCAGGCCAGGGCGGCCTGGAGCTTCGACGGGACGGCGGACCGCACGGCGGGCATGTCCCGCAGGCAGATCAGCTGCCAGTCGGCGGCGGCGTACAGCTGCGGCATCTGCTCGGGCGGACGCCGGCCGAGGAACCGCACGTTGTCCGCGCCGAGGTCGGCCGCGAGCCGGCGGGCGGCGTCCTCACCGGCGCCCGAGCCGACCAGTACCAGGTCGATGCGGTCCCCCACGGCGGCGGCCGCCCGGATCGCCGTCTCGAGGCCCTGCAACAACCCGAGGTTGCCGGCGAACATCACGGTGGGGCGTCCCCGGTGACCGAGCGCCGCGCGGGCGTCGGCGGTGACCGGCACCGGCCGGAAGAGCGCGTCGTCGGTCCAGTTCCAGACCACCCGCACCCGCGCCGGGTCGGCGCCACGCTCGACGACCTGCTCCGCCATCGCCGGGGAGATCACCACCACCACCGCCTCGGCCAGCCGGTACGTCCGGCGCATCAGCGCGCCGAGGCTGCGCCCCAGGCCGCGCCCGGTCCAACCGGTCGGCGCCATGCCGGACTGCACCACCGACTCGGGCCACAGGTCCTGCACGTGCAGGACGATCGGCGTCCGACGGGCCGCGCGCAGCAGTGCCGCGGCGGCGATCGACGTCGGCGGCGGGTGGTAGACGTAGGTGACATCGACGTCGGCCAGCCAGCGCACGCCGGCCGCCGCGCTGCTGGCACCGAAGGAGAGATGGCTCAGCGCCCGTCGGGCGGCCGACCTGTCGTGACTGGGGTACGCGGGCACCCGTCGGATCGCGACCGGCCCGTCGGTCTCGCGGTGCCGCCAGCGCTGCCGCCAACCGGGAAAGACCCGACCGTAGGGATAGCTCGGAAAGGTGGTGAGCACGCGCACCTGGTGGCCCCGGTCGGCCAACTGGTGCGCCAGGTTGCTCGGGATGAACACCCCTTCCGGCGGGTACCACTGGCTGATCAGGCCGACCCTCACGCGCCGACCGCCAACGGCGCCGCCCGGGCCGCCTCCACCGGCTCCGGCCAGGTGTCCGGCCGGTCCGGGTCGAACAGCTCGTTGGTCCAGAACATGGTGACCAGCTCCTCGGAACCGGTGTTCACCAGCTTGTGCACCCACATCGTGGGCATGTCCACCAGCGTCGGTTCGGCCCCGCTGACCGGGAACCGGAGCACCTCGGTGTCGCCGACCCGGCGCAGGCTGATCTCGGCGGAGCCGCGCAGCACCACGAACCGCTCCACCTTCGCCAGGTGGAAGTGCTCACCCCGGGTGATCCGAGGGTGAGTGGTGGAGCAGAAGGTCTGCCCCCCTCCCCCGTGCACCTTGACCGTCTCCACCAGCTCGCCCCGGGCATCGGCCCGACGGGGCAGCGCCAACGGGTAGTGCGCCGGGAAGCAGTGCGACCGGTAGGTGTTGAACAGGCGCACGTCGTGCCGGTCCACCAGCGGCGGAATCTCGCCGGTCCGGTAGGTGGCGGCGACCTGGGTGAGCCGGTGCGCCAGCTCGCGTACACCGGTGCGCAGCGCCGGCATGGCCGGATCCCACGACCCGCCGGCCGGCAGGCCGACGAGCCGGGCGGCCGCATCGGTGACGTGCACCAGGCTCAGCTCCCGATCCGCGTGCACCTCCGGCACGCCGCCCTCGGCGAGCACCCGGCAGAAGGTCGCCACGGCCGAGTTGTAGTACGGCCGACCGTGCTCGCCGTAGAGGTTCGGCAGGAGCAGGTCGTCGAAGGGCAGGCCGGTGTCGGCCAGGATGCCGGCGGCGGTGGCCTTCGCGTCGCCGTACGGGGTGCCGTTGCCGGCCTGTACCGAGTTGGCGAAGACCACCGACCCGGGTGGCACCGGCGCGTACCGCAGCCCCTCGGCGAGCTGGGCGGCGAGCCGCACGTTACCGGCGGCCACCTCGGCCGGCTGTGCCCGGTTGACGCCGGCCAGGTGCAGCACCCGGTCGACGCCGGCCACCTTCGCGCCGACCAGCGCGGCGTCGGCCAAATCGGCACGCGTGATGACGGTGGGCTCCGGCCAGCCGAGCGCGCGCAGCAGCACCCGCACGTGCCAGCCCAGGAACCCGCCGGCGCCGGTGACGGCGAGCGTCAGCACGCCAGCACCGGGTCGCGCAGCGCCAGCTCCGCCCGGACCTCCGGGAGCGTCTGCAGCAGTTCGACGATCTCGGGTACGCCGAGCCGCGGCGCGTTCGCCGAGTTGAAGTCCTCGACCGGCGCGTCGCCGAGCCCGCCCTCAGAGACGTACACCGCGTAGTTGAGGTTCCGGGCGTCCAGGGGCACCCGGAGGAAGTCGCCGAAGTCCTCGGCGTGGGCGAGTTCCTCCCGGCTGGCCAGCGTCTCGTCCAGCTTCTCGCCGTGCCGGACGCCGATCACGTCGAGCTTGGCCGGCACGTCGAAGAGCTGGCAGACCGCCTCGGCCAGGTCGCCGATCGTGCAGGCGGCTGCCTTGCGGATGAAGATGTCGCCGGGCCGGGCGTGCCGGAAGGCGTGCTCTACGAGTTCCACCGAGTCGGGGAGCGACATCAGGAACCGGGTCATCCCCGGATCGGTCACCGTCGGCGCCCGGCCGGCCTTGATCTGCTCGATGAAGAGCGGGATCACCGACCCGCGCGAGTACATGACGTTGCCGTAGCGGACGCAGGAGACGATGGTGGAGCTGTTCGGGTTGTTGCGTGCGTGCGCCTGCGCGACCTTCTCCATCAGCGCCTTGCTGATGCCCATCGCGTTCACCGGGTAGACGGCCTTGTCGGTGCTCAGCACCACCACCGAGCCGACCCCGCTGCGCTCCGCCGCCTCGACCACGTTCGAGCTGCCCAGCACGTTGGTACGGACGGCCTCCAGCGGAAAGAACTCACAGGACGGCACCTGCTTCAGGGCGGCGGCGTGGAAGACGTAGTCGATCCCCCGGCTGGCCCGCAGCACCGAGTCGAAGTCGCGCACGTCCCCGACGTGGTAGCGGACGCGCTCGTCGCCGAGCAAGCGGCGCATGGCGTCCTGCTTGGCCTCGTCCCGGCTGAGCACCCGGACCTCCTCGACTCCGCGGTCGAGGAGCCGGCGCACCATGGTCTGACCGAAGGAACCCGTGCCGCCGGTGATCAATACCCGGCGTCCGGTGGTCAAGTGGCTCACTGGCGCTCCGTTCATTCTGGTGGCTCGCGTCGGACGTGCTGGTCGGGGCCGTGTTCGTGGTGGCCCACAACTGCCGCAACGAACGGAAACTCGTCCGAGAAACGCCCAGAACGGTATTAACGGAACATCGAGTCGACTCCAGGGCGCGGGTGCCTCGGCCTGCGCCCGGACGGTCGACCGATCGGGCCGGGTGCCGCCGTCGTCGTGTACCCACCGGACCGCGCGCGCCTGGCGGCGTGGATGGAGTTACGGTCGACCAGGTGGTTCGGCACCGCCGCCGCCGAGACTCGCCAGCCGATCAGCAGGACCACCGCGGCCAGCACCAGCAGGCGGCCACCGCCACGCACCACGTAGGTGAAGCTGCCCACCCAGAGAAAATCGAACAGACTGACGGCCGTGACGATCGCGCCGGCGTAGGCTCCCACGGCGTACGGCGTGGTCAGCGGGCTGGACGAGGCCCAGGCCAGCACTCGGTCGATCAACCGGACGGCCAGACCGGTCGCCGGAACCATCAGGGCCAGCCCCAGCAGGCCGAAGTTGTACAACCACTCCCCGTGCGAGAGCGCCGCCGCGGAGTGTCCCGTGCCGACCAGTTCGGGTGACAGGAGCGGGACGAGGTCGGCACCGAAGCCGATGGGCTTGTCGTCCCACAGCGCCCGGGGCACGAGGCCAACCGCCGCGTTGACGAACGTCTCGCCCCACGCCCTGGGCAGCACGCCCATCTCATTCAGTTGCAGGAGCTGGGCGAACGAGCGAAGCGGACTGATCGCGGACTCAAATCCATCCTGGTCGCTCGTGAACGGTGAGCCCTGTGCGCCGGTGGCGCGAAGCCCGGCGAGGAACCACAGGGCGGGTGCGGTTCCACCGAGGATGAGGAGCTTCGTGTAGGGCCGCTGATCACGATGGGCCGATATCACCAGCAGCGCGAGCGCCAGCGTACCGACGACGATTCGTCCGAATCCGTTGAATAGGTAGGTGAAGTAGAACCCGAAGGCGATCAGGAGGACCACACCCCAGAGGAACGTGTGGTGCGCCAGTGGCCCCCGCAACAACCCGACGGCGAGGAGAACGACGCCGACAAAACCGATCGGATTGGCCACCGGCAACGAATCCGGTGCGACCATCGACATGGTCACCGCGAGGATCAGGAGGAGCAGGCCGCACTTCACCGCCCACCCAGCGGTCCTGCCGTCCGCCTGCCCGGCATTCGACGGCAGCGGACGCGGGTGCGCCACGGTGCCACTCCAGAACAGCAACCACGTCACCACCTGGACGAAATAGCAGACGGCGACGGCGGTGAAAAGCGGTACGCCCGGACTGCTCGTCCACATCTTCACCGTCTGGTAAAGCCCACTGAAGCCGACGAAGAATGCGAAGGCGAGGTTGTAGAGCCCGACAGCGGTGATCCGACGACCGCCGTCGCTCCAGAACACCCATGCGCCGAAGAGGGTGGCGAGCACGCTCATCGCCAGGCTTCCGTCCCGACCCCAGTCGATCTTGGAATTCCACTCGATGAGCAGGCACGCCCCGCCCAGCCCGAGCCATGCCAGCCCGGCGAAGCAGCGCCAGAGAGCGCTGGTCGGGGTCCGTACGCGATCGTCGGGCATGCCGTGTGCGTGACGCGGGCGCAGGCCTCGGTCCTCACCCGCCATCGCACGCACCCCTGCCAATGAGTCCATGAGAACGGAGCATATAGCCGCCATCCAATTCAGCCCGTCGTCTCACGAACTTCCGGCCGGTCTTCGCAACATCCTTCCGGGCAACCGCCCGAAGCGTTACCGATCCGCGCCATTCATCGTTAGCCCGGCGTGGCTGAAACCTTCGATGTGCTGCACGATGGCAGCATCCCAGCAGCCGCGAACGACATTCACGAACTGCCTCCGACGGTCCACGGCCGGCTCGACGTCGCACAACCCGAGAATGCAAACCCGGCACGGCCCTATCGCGTGCTGCTGACGTGCGACTACTTCGAACCGGGATTCCGTGCCGGAGGTCCGATCCGATCCGTCGCCCAACTGCTCGACATCGTATCGCCGGCCATCGAGGTGACGATGGTGACGAGGGATCGCGACCTTGGCTCGACCGAGCCGTATCCTGGCCTCTCGGGTCGCTGGGTGGCCCGGGGCCGCGCTCGCATCTGCTACCTCGATCCACGTCGTCCCCGACAGTGGTACGCGATGCTGAAGGCGCTGCGATCAACCAGCTTCGACCTCCTCTACGTCAACAGCCTCTGGGCAAGGTCGTCGATTTTGTCGATTCTTGCGGCGCGATTTCGCGTCATCCGGGTCGAGCGGATACTCATCGCTCCGCGAGGTGAGCTTGCGGCAAGTGCGCTAGGAGTCAGAAGCAGAAAGAAGAATCTGTTCCTACGCGTCTGGCGACCGATGCTCGGGCGACTCGTGGTCCATTGGCACGCCACCAGCCCGCACGAAGCCCAGCGGATCCGGAGCGTCTTCCCCGAGGCACGGATCGAGACCCGACGCAACGAGGTGTCACTCCCGCCGGAGCCTTTCCCGCCGTGCGAGAACGACGGGCCACCCCGGCTGGTCTTCATCGGTCGTATCAGCCCGCTCAAGAACCTGTCGACGGTGATCGAGGCGCTCACACTGACGACGCGGCCGGTGGTCTTCGATGTCTACGGGCCACTCGAGGACGCGTCGTACTGGGCCGAATGCCAGCGTTTGGCCCAACGGTTGCCGGCGTCCGTGACACTCACCTACCGGGGAGAGCTTGCTCCCCAGGCGGTGCGGTCCACCTTCGCCCGGTACGACGTGTTCGTCTTCCCGACCAAAGGTGAGAACTTCGGCCACGTCATCGCCGAGAGCCTCTCCGCCTCGTGCCCGGTCATCTGTTCGGACCAGACACCCTGGAGCCCGGTACTGCGGGCGGGCGGTGGGATCGTCCTGGCGGATGCCACGGCGGCAACCCTGGCTGACCAGATCAACCAGTTCGCCCGGCACACCCCGAAGGAGCGACTCGAGGTGCGCCGTGCCGCGGGGCAGGCCTACCGGTCCTGGCGGGCCGAGGCGGCCGGGCCGAACATCCTCGACCGGATCAGGTTGACCGTCGAGAAGCGTTGACCGGCGCCTGGCGGCGGCCGGTGCCACGCCGCGGTGAGAGGACCCACGATTGAAGGAACGGTCGACTCCGAAGCAGATGCTCACCGAGCCCACCGAGTCGGTCCGCTCCGAAGGAAGCCGCCGTGCGGGCGTACGGTCCAACACCCTCGTCGCGTCGGTGTCCAGCCTGGTGAGCGGCCTGCTCAACGCCGGGATACTCGCGTACAGCGCGCGGCAGGGCCAGACTGCCGAAATCGCCGCCTACAGCGTCATGACGGCAGCGCTGACCTGGGTGGCCAACCTGGTCATGGGCGGGTCGTCACTGCTGTACGTATCCGGCAATGACGAGGAACGTCGCGCAGCACACAGTCAGCGGCTCCTGGTGGCGGTGCCCGCCATGGCCACCGCCACCCTGGTGATCGCCGCGCTCTATGTCGACGCGGGCTACGGCATGCCGGCCCTGCTCAGTGCCGGCGGCGTCATGATGCTCAACAGCCTCGCCGACCTGCGCTTCGGGGACCTCGCCCGCCAGATGCGCTTCATCGCCGCCTCCGCTGCGATAACCAGCACGCGACTCCTCGCCATGGTGCTGCTGATCGCCGGCGCACCGCTGACGACCGCGCTGCTGGTTGGCGCCGCCACCTACCTGCTCAGTACGGAGATACTCGCCTGCCGGGGCCCCGCGGCCGCACCTCCGATGTGGAGGGGGTTGTCGCCGCGGGCGGCCGGACGAGCCTTCCGGTTGAGCCGGCCGCTGTTCACCTACAGTCTCGCCGAGGCTTTCACGGGCCGAGCCAGCACGGTCGCTCTCTCACTGGTCGCGGGCCCTCAGGTCGTGGGCTGTTACGGCGCCCTGGTCAACATCTACCAGGCACTGGTCGCCGTGACGTTCAGCGGACTCCGGGTGCCCATGGCGATCCGGACCCGGCGACGACACAACCTCGGACCCACCGAGTCGGTCAGTCGGGAGAGCGAGACCATCGCCGTCATCGGCGCGACCGTCATCGCCGCCGGGGTCATCGTCACCGCACCATGGCTCACGACGAGCCTACTGTCGCTGCCGATACCTGAGTCGGCACTCTGGCTGCAACTGTTGGCGCTCGCCCTACCGTTCACCACCGTGAACCGTGCCTTCACGCTCAACCGCATCGGCGATGGAAACTACGTCGCCGCCACACGTATCGCCCTGTCGATAGGGCTGCTCCTGGGCGCCGCACTACTCGTCCAGGCGGCGGCACTCGGTCCGACGGGCGCCGCTACCGCGACGACCGTCGCGGAGATGCTGGTCGCGGGGATCCTCATCCTGACGGCGGTTTCCCGCCGCTACCGGCGGCGCGGTTCCCACCGGTCCAAGGTCGTCACCTCCGACCGGGAGCGTGGGCCGGCGCCACCCGCCGACCTCATCCGCCGGTGAGGCGGCCCACGGATCAGGACACGAACAGTGCGTGTTTGCCGGCGCGGGTCCGAGTCTGGTCAGCGACCTGGTGGAACGCGATCGAGTCGGCGCGAAGATCCGGGTGGTCCTTCCGCAGCTCGCGCGCGAAGTAGAGGCTCACCGCCTCCAGGTCGAGCTCGTGGTCGGCCTGGAGATAGATGTGCAGAGCGTCGGGCCGCTCCTGGCGGAACTGGACGCCGACTATTCCCGGGTGGGTCTTGAGGATGTGCACCGGCAGGATCGGGGAGAGGTCGAGCGTCCCGTGCGCGGAGGCGACTTGAACGATCTCCTGCCGGCGGCCGAGGACCGAGCGGAACTCGAACGCGTTGCCGTCGACGGCGTCGGTGGGTTCGACCCGGTCTCCGATCGAGTAATTGACCAGCGGAAACAGGCGGTCGTCGAGGGTGGTGACCGCGAGCGAGTTGTCCTCGTCGATCAGGCAGATGAAGCTGTCCCAGATGACGTGGATGGGTCGTGCCTGCGCACGAGACATTGCCACCAGGCCGGTCTCCGCAGCGCCGTACTCGATGACCGCCTGTGTTCCGAAGACCCGTTCGATCATCGCGATGTCCGCGTCACTGGCCGTCTCCGCGGTGAGGATCACCGCCCGCAGTTGGCTCATGTCGCCCAGGTCCAGGCCGTTGCGTTCGATGAAGCGGGCGACCTTGAAGATCGCCGAGGTGTAGCCGACCAGCAACACGGGGTGCCGTGACCGGATCGCCTCGTAGTGTCCTCGAAGCGCGGGGTCACTGAGGTCGTAGGCGTTCAGCCGAGTGATGTTCACCAAGCGGTCGGCGGCATCACGCTGCAACCGGGCGATCCGGCTACGTATCCCGTCCCCGAAAAGGTGGGAATGCCCCCAGAGCAGGATCTGCGGCTCGAACGGACGGACTCCGCGCCAAGCGCGTCCGAGATAATTGTTCGCCCACCGATCGGTCGACTCGCCCCGGCCGCGGGGAAATCGGGTGGGCTGGCCGGTACTCCCGCCGGTGCTGTAGGCCCGCTTCGTCGAACCACTCGCGAAGACCTCGGCGGAGCGGCTTATCAGCAGTTCCTTGTCGAGGGTCGGAAAGTGGCGCAGGTCCGACGGCCGAGAGATGCCCGTGGGCAGACCGTGCTCCTTTCGCCACGACTGGTAGAACGGCACCCGGGTCAGGCAGTACGCCCACACCCTGTTGAAGCGTTCAACCTGAATGCGCTCGATCTCCGCGCGGGACAACGGCTCGCGGTACAGCGCGATCTTCCGCTCAAGACGCCGGCGGCGCTCCGCGAACAGCCATCCGCGGTCCATCAGGGCACGCACGTTGAATCGTCTCCTCGCTCCGCTGCCGCCCGTCGGCGAGCGGAGCGGACCTCCACCGGCCCGCTCGTTCGTCAGCAACCTTTCAACGAGGGGACAAAATGCCAGTTACGAACTCGAATTCTCCCAATCGGGGTAGTCGGCGCCGGTGCCGGCGCCGCACGCGCCGGCGGTTCCCGGTTCGTCGGCACACCTTGCCGGTACGCCCGGCGCGGCACACCCCGATGTGGTGAGCTGTACGGGTGTCGGGGCTGGGTCTGGTGCTGCACCCCACCCGGGATGTCACCGAGGTGGTCGAGATCATCGAACGATGGGCCGCGCGCAACCACAAGTCGCTCATGGTGCGCGAGGAGGATCACCACCGCGTCCCGGGCAGCGTCGAGCCGGTGCCGGAGAGAGAGGTGGCCGCCCGCGCCGACGCGTTGATCAGCATCGGCGGTGACGGCACCATGCTCGGTGCGTTGCGCTCCGCCGTCCGCGACCCCAAGCCGGTGCTCGGCGTGCATCTGGGACGGCTCGGCTTCCTCGTCGAGGTCGAGCCACCGGATCTGCCGAACGCGCTGGGCCGGTTGCTGTCCAAGGACTTCACCATCGAGTCCCACGCCTGCCTGGCCTGCGACGTGTGCGGCGACGACATCGTGGCGTTCAACGACATCGCGCTGGTCCGGCACCCCGGCAGCGGTTTCGTCACCGCCACCCTGGCCGTCGACGGCCAGCAGTACGGCTACTACCGCTGCGACGCCCTGGTGGTCAGCACGCCGACCGGCTCCACGGCGTACAGCTACGCGGCGGGCGGCCCGCTGATCTCTCCGGCAGCCGACGCGGTGGTGGTGACCCCGTCGGCGCCGATGGCCGGCATCTCCCGGTCGGTGGTGCTCTCGCCGGGCGAGCGGATCCGGCTGGAGCTGGAGCCGAACTCGGCGGCGGTGGCGGTGGAGATGGACGGGATCGTGTTCCGGGACGCCGCCACCGAGGGCGCGGTGGACATCAGCTACCGGCGCGACGCCGGCCTGGTGGTCCGTTTCGACCCGCTGCGCTACCAGGAGCGCAACCAGTTGAAGATGAGCCTGCTGGACCTGCCGTTCCTGCCCGAGCAGCTACGCGAGCTGCTGCCCGAGGAGGCACGCCGGCGCACCCACCGCGACCTTCCCCCACCCTGCTGAACGCCGCCCACCCGGCCCGCGCCCGACGCCGGCCGGGCGCGGAGGGGGCGGGTCAGACCTGGGTGAGTACGTCGTCGACCAGGGCCTTGGCCTCCTGTTGGATCTGGGACAGGTGGTCGGGGCCCTGGAACGACTCGGCGTAGATCTTGTAGACGTCCTCGGTGCCGGACGGGCGGGCCGCGAACCAGCCGGAGGCGGTGCTCACCTTGAGCCCGCCGATCGCCGCGCCGTTGCCCGGTGCGGTGGTCAGTGTCGCGGTGATCGGCTCGCCGGCCAGCTCGGTGGCGCTGACCTGCTCCGGGGAGAGCTTGCCGAGCACCGCCTTCTGCTCGCGGGTGGCCGGGGCGTCGATGCGCGCGTACGCGGGCGCACCGAACCGTTCGGCCAGCTCCGCCCAGTGCTCGCTCGGGCTGCGGCCGGTGCTGGCCAGGATCTCGGCGGCGAGCAGGCAGAGCAGGATGCCGTCCTTGTCGGTGGTCCAGGTGCTGCCGTCGCGGCGCAGGAACGACGCGCCGGCGCTCTCCTCGCCGCCGAAGCCGACCGCCCCGTCGAGCAGCCCGGGAACGAACCACTTGAAGCCGACCGGCACCTCCAGGAGCGGCCGGCCCAGGTCTGCGGCGACCCGGTCGATCATCGACGAGGAGACCAGCGTCTTTCCCACCGCGGCGGCCGGACCCCAGTTGGTGCGGGTACGGAACAGGTGGCCGATCGCCACCGCCAGGTAGTGGTTGGGGTTCATCAGGCCGGCGTCCGGGGTGACGATGCCGTGCCGGTCGGCGTCCGCGTCGTTGCCGGTGGAGATCTGGTAGTCGGCGCGGGCGGCGATCAGCGACGCCATCGCGTTCGGCGAGGAGCAGTCCATCCGGATCTTGCCGTCGCCGTCCAGGGTCATGAACCGCCAGGTCGGATCGACCGTCGGGTTGACCACGGTCAGGTCCAGCCGGTGCCGGTCGGCGATCTCGCCCCAGTACGCGACGCTCGCCCCGCCCAGCGGGTCCGCGCCGATCCGGATGCCGGCGTCTCGGATCGCGTCGATGTCGATCGCGGCGGGCAGGTCGTCGACGTAGTTGGCGAGGAAGTCGTACTCCCCGGTGGTGTCGGCGGCGCGGGCCCGCGCGTACGTGATCCGGCGGACCTCCTTGAGCCCGGCGGCGAGGATCGCGTTGGCCCGGTCCTGGATCCACTTCGTGACGTCGGTGTCGGCCGGGCCGCCGTGGGTGGGGTTGTACTTGAAGCCGCCGTCGTCGGGCGGGTTGTGCGACGGGGTGATCACGATGCCGTCGGCGAGCCCGCTGGTGCGGCCCCGGTTGTGGGTGAGGATCGCGTGCGACAGCGCCGGGGTCGGCGTGTAGCCGTCGCGGCTGTCCACCAGCACGGTGACCCCGTTGGCGGCGAGCACCTCCAGCGCGTCCACGGCGGCCGGGGCGGAGAGCGCGTGGGTGTCCCGGGCGAGGAAGAGCGGGCCGTCCAGGCCCTGCTCGCGCCGGTAGTCGCAGAGCGCCTGGGTGACCGCCAGGATGTGGTCGGAGTTGAACGCGTTGCGCAGGCTGGAGCCCCGGTGGCCGGAGGTGCCGAAGGAGACCTGCTGCGCCGGATCCGCGGGATCGGGGTGCTCGGCGTAGTAGGCGGTCACCAGCCGCGGCACGTCGACCAGGTCGGCGGGCTCGGCCGGCTGGCCGGCACGGGGGTGGGTCACTGCGGGATCCTCCTGCGGTAGGTACGGGCGGTCACGGCTCGACCTTCTGGCCCTTGCCGATCACCACGATGCCGTTGTCGGAGACGGTGTAGCGCTGCCGGTCCTTCTCCAGGTCGACGCCGATCTCGGCGCCCTCGGGGACGAACACGTTCTTGTCCAGGATGGCGCGGCGGACCACCGCGTGCCGGCCGATCTCCACGCCTTCCATGAGCACCGAACCCTCGACGTGCGCCCAGGAGTGCACCCGCACCTTCGGCGAGACGATCGAGTTCTCCACCAGCGAGCCGGAGATCACCACACCCGGCGAGACCATCGAGCCGACCGCCCGGCCGACCCGCTCGCCCCACTGGTGGACGAACTTCGCCGGCGGCCACGGCGGCTGCTCGGTGTAGATCGGCCAGTCGAAGTTGTACAGGTTGAACACCGGGTGCACGTTGATCAGATCCATGTGGGCGTCGTAGAACGAGTCGAGCGTCCCGACGTCGCGCCAGTAGCCGCGGTCCCGCTCGGTGGTACCCGGCACCTCGTTGTCGCGGAAGTCGTAGACGTTCGCCTCACCCCGCTCGACCATCATCGGGATGATGCTGCCGCCCATGTCGTGCTTGCTGGTCTTGTCCTCCGCGTCGCGCTCGACGGCCTCGCAGAGCGCCCGGGTGGTGAAGACGTAGTTGCCCATCGAGGCGTAGATCTCGTCCGGCGCGTCGGGCAGGCCGACCGCGTCGGTCGGCTTCTCGCGGAACGCCCGGATCCGCCGGCCGTCCTCGCCGACCTCGATGACGCCGAACTGGTCGGCCATCGACAGGGGCTGGCGGATGCCCGCCACGGTCACCGAGGCGCCGGAGGCGATGTGGTCCTCCACCATCTGCCGCGGGTCCATGCGGTAGATGTGGTCGGCCCCGAAGACGATCACGTAGTCGGGCTGCTCGTCGTTGATCAGGTTGAAGCTCTGGTAGATGGCGTCGGCGGAGCCCGCGAACCACCAGGGCCCGCGGCGTTGCTGCGCCGGCACCGGCGTGACGTAGTTGCCGAGCAGGGTGGACATCCGCCAGGTCTTGGTGATGTGCCGGTCGAGGGAGTGGGACTTGTACTGGGTCAGCACGACGATCTTGAGATAGCCGGCGTTGGCCAGGTTGGAGAGGACGAAGTCGACCATGCGGTACATCCCGCCGAACGGGACGGCCGGCTTGGCCCGGTCCGTGGTGAGTGGCATCAGGCGCTTGCCCTCCCCACCCGCCAGGACGATCGCGAGCACCTTGGCAGCCATGCCACGACGCTATCCACCCGCGTCCGACTTCACCACTCGTACGGGCACGTTTCTGCACTAGGGTGCGGGGTCATGACGGAACCCACCCCGCTCCGCGTCGACCTGCTCACCCGCGAGTACCCCCCGGAGGTCTACGGCGGCGCCGGGGTGCACGTCGAGTACCTGGCCCGGGAGCTGCGCGGCCTCGCCGACGTGCGGGTGCACTGCTTCGGCCTGCCGCGCAGCGAGCCGGGCGTCACCGCGTACGCCGAACCGCCCGGCCTGACCGGCGCGAACGCCGCGCTGCGCACCATGGGCGTGGACCTGGAGATGGCCGCCGGCACCGCCGGCACCGACGTGGTGCACAGCCACACCTGGTACGCGAACCTGGCCGGGCACACCGCGAAGCTGCTGCACGGGGTGCCGCACGTGATGACCGCGCACAGCCTGGAGCCGCTGCGGCCGTGGAAGGCCGAGCAGCTCGGCGGCGGCTACGCGCTCTCCTCCTGGTGCGAGCGCACGGCCGTGGAGGGCGCGGACGCGGTCATCGCGGTGAGCGCCGGCATGCGCCGCGACGTGCTGACCGCGTACCCGGAGGTGAACCCGGACAAGGTCCGGGTGGTCTACAACGGCATCGACACCGCGCAGTACGCCCCGGACACCGGCACCGACGTGCTGGACCGGCTCGGCATCGACCCGGCCCGCCCCAGCGTGGCGTACGTGGGGCGGATCACCCGGCAGAAGGGGCTGCCCTACCTGCTGCGGGCCGCCCGGGAACTGCCGGCCGACACCCAGCTGGTGCTGCTCGCCGGCGCGCCGGACACCCCGGACATCGCCGCCGAGGTCGAGGAGCTGGCCGCCGAGCTGCGGGCCAACCGCTCCGGGGTGGTCTGGGTGGCCGAGATGCTGCCCAAGCCCGAGGTGATCCAGGTGCTCACCCACGCCACCGTCTTCGTCTGCCCGTCGGTGTACGAGCCGATGGGCATCGTCAACCTGGAGGCGATGGCCTGCGAGACGGCGGTGGTGGCGACCGCCACCGGCGGCATTCCGGAGGTCGTGGCCGACGGCGAGACGGGTCTGCTGGTGCCGATCGAGCAGGCCGGCGACGGTTCCGGCCGGCCGCTGGAGCCCGAGCGGTTCGTGGCCGACCTGGCCGCGCGGATCAACGAGCTGCTGGCCGACCCGGGGCGCACCGAGCGTTTCGGCCGGGCCGGCCGGCGACGGGCGGTGGAGCACTTCTCCTGGGACGCGGTGGCGCGGCAGACGCTGGAGGTGTACCGGTCGGTCGGCGCGGCGGGCTGATCCGTTCAGACGGCCGTTCCACTCACTCTCATGCCGTCGAATTGCTGCTCGACGGGGCGTAAAGGCATGTCGATTGCTGGATCAGTGGGCACTCCGGGCGACCAACCGGCTCGCTGTGTGCGGCTATGAGCACGCGATGCGATGCGGTGCGGGACACTCGGACGATGACCGGTATGCCCCCGGATACGTTGTATCACCGATGCCTGGGCTGGCACGCTCCCGCCCTGCGGCGAGCCGTCATCGTCGCCTCCATCGGGCTCGTGGTCGCTCTCGTGCTGCTGCCGTTCATGCCGTGGGAGTTGGCCGCGGTCGGGGGCTGGGACATCGCCGCGCTCGCCTTCCTCATCGCCATCTGGCGCGTCATTCTCCGAGCGGACAGCTCCCACACCGAGATGATGGCCATGCGTGAGGACGAGACGCGGGTGACCGCCGCAGTGCTGCTGGTAGGGGCGGGCGTCACCAGCCTGCTGGGTGTCGGCTCTGCCCTCAGCCACGCCGGCCGGCACGGCGGCTCAGTGCGGGTGCTGTTCGTCAGCGTCGCACTACTGACCGTCCTGCTGTCGTGGGCCGTCGTCAACACGGTCTTCACCCTGCGCTACGCCGACCTGCAGTACCGGTCCACAACCGGGGGGATCGGCTTCGAAGGCCAGCCCGTGCAGGGGCAGACCACCTACCGCGACCTGGCCTACGTCGCCTTCACGATCGGCATGACCTACCAGGTGTCGGACACGGCCATCTCCGACCCGCGGATCCGGGGCAGTGTGCTGTCCCATGCCTTCGTGTCGTACGTGTTCGGTGTGGTGATCGTGGCGGGTTCCGTCAACCTCATCGCCGACCTGGCCCGCTGACGATGTCGGACCACCGGTCGGTTGCGCCGGCAGAGGGCAACCGACGTGCTTGGCCGCGCGCGAGGCGATCTCGCACAGTAGGTTGGCGGGGTGACTGGACGGTTCCCGATCGAAGACGTCTCCCCCGTCGTCTCGTGCGGGCGTTACCCGGCCAAGGCGGTGGTCGACGAGCCGGTTCCGGTGTCGGCCCGCGCCTACCGGGAGGGGCACGACGCGCTGGGCTGCAACGTGGTCTGGACTGGCCCGGACGGTGAAACCAGGCCGTTCACCCGGATGCGTCCGGGTGAGCCCGGCCAGGACCGCTGGCACGCGGTGATCCGACCAGATGCCGTCGGCACCTGGACCTTCACCGTCGAGGCGTTCGCCGACCCGTACCTGACCTGGCAGAACGCGGTTACCAAGAAGGTGGCCGCCGGGCAGGGGCCGGGCGAGCTGGCCAACGACCTGGCCGAGGGCGCCCGGGTGCTCACCGCCGCCCGCGACCTCGTGCCGGCGGCCGAACGGGCCCGGGTCGCCGCCGCGGTCACCGCACTCGTCGACACCGACCTGCCGTTGCCGCAGCGGGTCGACCCGGCGCTGGCCCTGGCCGACCTGCTCTGGGCGTACCCGGTGCGGGAGCTGGTGACCGCCGGCGAGACGTACCCGCTGTGGGTGGATCGTCAGCGGGCCCTCTACTCCGCCTGGTACGAGTTCTTTCCCCGCTCCGAGGGCGCGGTGCCGGCCACCGCGGACGCCCCGGCCCGCTCCGGCACCTTCGCCACCGCCACCGGGCGGCTGCCCGGCGTCGCCGCGATGGGCTTCGACGTGCTCTACCTGCCGCCGATCCACCCGATCGGCCGGGTCAACCGCAAGGGCCGCAACAACGCGCTCACCGCCGGGCCGGACGACGTGGGCTCGCCGTGGGCGATCGGCGCGGCCGAGGGCGGCCACGACGCCATCCACCCCGACCTGGGTACGCCGGCAGACTTCCGGGCCTTCATCCAGGCGGCCGCGGCACAGGGCCTGGAGGTGGCGATGGACCTCGCGTTGCAGTGCGCGCCGGACCACCCGTGGGTCACCGAGCACCCGGAGTGGTTCACCACCCGGGCCGACGGCAGCATCGCGTACGCGGAGAACCCGCCGAAGAAGTACCAGGACATCTACCCGGTGAACTTCGACAACGACCCCGAGGGCATCCGGGCCGAGGTGCTGCGGGTGGTGCTGCACTGGGTGGGCGAGGGCATCCGGATCTTCCGGGTGGACAACCCGCACACCAAGCCGTTCGACTTCTGGCACTGGCTGATCGCCGCGGTGAAGAAGGTCGACCCGGACGTGCTGTTCCTGGCCGAGGCGTTCACCCGGCCCGCCATCATGCACGGGCTCGGCAAGATCGGCTTCACCCAGTCGTACACCTACTTCACCTGGCGGACGACGGCGGCCGAGATGCGGGCGTACTGCGAGGAACTGGTCGCGGCGGCCGACTACATGCGTCCCAACTTCTGGCCGAACACGCCGGACATCCTGCACGAGTCGCTGCAGCACGGCGGCCCGCCGATGTTCAAGATCCGCGCGGTGCTCGCCGCTCTGCTCTCCCCCTCGTGGGGCCTGTACGCCGGCTACGAGCTCTTCGAGCACGTGGCCCGCCCGGGCGCCGAGGAGTACCTGGACAACGAGAAGTACGAGTTGCGCCCGCGGGACTGGGCCGGCGCGGAGGCGCAGGGCCGCTCACTGGCGCCGTTCATCGCCACCCTCAACCGGGTCCGCCGGGACAACCCGGCCCTGCACCAGCTCCGCAACCTGCGCTTCCACGAGATCGACAACCCGGCGCTGCTCTGCTGGTCCAAGCACGACCCCCAGACCGGCAACACGGTCATCGTGATCTGCTCGTTCGAGCCGCGGGCGGTGCAGTGGGGCAACACGACGCTCGACATGCCGGCGCTCGGCTTCGACTGGCACGAACGGTTCACCGTGCACGACGAGCTGACCGGCACCAGCTACGACTGGGGCCAGCGCAACGCGGTACGGCTCGACCCGTACCTGCAACCGGCGCACGTGCTGACCGTGCGCCGCGCGAGCGCCCCGGCCGCCCCGGCGCCCGCCGCCAGCGTCCCGGCCGAGCTGACCGTCGCGGACGTCCCCGCCGACCTCTCCGGCGGCACCGCCCCGACCACTCCCGCCCCGAAGGACCCCCGATGGACGAGCTGATCACCGGCGCGACGCACGACCCGCACGCCCTGCTCGGCGCCCACCCCGCCGACGGGCGGACCACCATCCGCACGCTGCGCCGGGGCGCCGGCGACGCGGCCGTCCTCGTGGGCTCCGACCGGCACCCGATGAAGCGGGTGCACGACGCGGGCGTCTTCGAGGCGGTGCTGCCCGGTGAGGTCCTCGACTACCGGGTGGAGGTCGACGGGGCGACCCACGACGACCCGTACCGTTACCCGCCGACGCTGGGTGAGCTGGACCTGCACCTGATCGGCGAGGGCCGGCACGAGCGGCTCTGGGAGGCGCTCGGCGCCCGGGTCTTTGACGAGGGGGTGGCGTTCACGGTGTGGGCGCCCAACGCCCGCGGCGTGCGGGTCGTCGGTGACTTCACCGGCTGGGCGCCGGACGACGGCTGGCCGATGCGCTCGCTCGGCTCGTCCGGCGTGTGGGAGGTCTTCGTTCCGGGAGCGGCGGCCGGCGCCCGCTACAAGTACCGCGTCCTCGGCGCCGACGGGCGCTGGCGGGACAAGGCCGACCCGCTCGCCGGGTACGCCGAGCTGCCGCCGGCCACCGCCTCCGTGGTGCACCACTCCACCTACGAGTGGTCCGACGCGGACTGGCTGGCGCGGCGGGCCGGGCGGCAGCCGCACCAGGAACCGATGAGCGTGTACGAGGTGCACCTCGGCTCGTGGCGGCCCGGGCTGAGCTACCGCGAGCTGGCCGAGCAGCTCACCGCGTACGTCACCGAGCTGGGTTTCACCCACGTGGAGTTCCTGCCGGTGATGGAGCACCCGTTCGGCGGTTCCTGGGGCTACCAGGTCACCGGCTACTACGCACCCACCTCACGCTTCGGCGACCCCGACGAGTTCCGCCACCTGGTGGACCGGCTGCACGCCGCGGGCATCGGGGTGATCCTCGACTGGGTGCCGGCGCACTTCCCGAAGGACGAGTGGGCCCTGGCCCGCTTCGACGGCACCCCGCTCTACGAGCACCCCGACCCGCGCCGCGGCGAGCACCCCGACTGGGGCACCTACGTCTTCGACTTCGGCCGCCGCGAGGTGCGCAACTTCCTGGTCGCCAACGCGCTCTACTGGTGCGACCAGTTCCACGTCGACGGGCTGCGGGTGGACGCGGTCGCCTCGATGCTCTACCTGGACTACTCCCGGCAGGAGGGCCAGTGGGCCCCCAACCAGTACGGCGGCCGGGAGAACCTGGAGGCCATCGCGTTCATGCAGGAGGTGAACGCGACCGTCTACAAGCACCACGCCGGCGTGGTGATGATCGCCGAGGAGTCCACCGCCTGGCCGGGTGTCACCCGTTCCACCGCTGAGGGCGGGCTGGGCTTCGGGTTCAAGTGGAACATGGGCTGGATGCACGACACCCTGCTCTACACCGCCAAGGACCCGATCTACCGCCAGCACCACCACCACCAGCTCACCTTCTCCCTGGCGTACGCGTGGAGCGAGAACTACGTGCTGCCGATCAGCCACGACGAGGTGGTGCACGGCAAGGGCTCCCTGGCCGGCAAGATGCCCGGCGACACCTGGCAGCGGCTGGCGAACGTGCGGGCGCTGCTGGCGTACATGTGGGCGCACCCGGGCAAGCAGTTGCTCTTCATGGGCTCCGAACTGGCCGACGACCGGGAGTGGAGCGAGGAACGCGGCCTCGACTGGTACCTGCTGCACGACCCGGCCCGCGCCGGGGTGCAGCGCCTCGTCGGCGACCTGAACCGGATCTACCGGGCCACCCCGGCGCTGTGGGCGCAGGACACCGAGCCGGCCGGGTTCCGCTGGATCGCCGGCGACGACGTCGCCAACAACACGGTGTCGTTCATCCGGATCGCCCCGGACGGCTCGACGCTGGTCTGCGTGGCGAACTTCTCCGCCCTGCCCCTGCACGACTACCGGGTCGGGCTGCCCGCCGGCGGCACCTGGGCCGAGGTGCTCAACACCGACGCGCACCACTACGGCGGGTCGGGGGTGGGCAACCTGGGCGAGGTGCACGCCGAGGACGTGCCCTGGCACGGCATGGTGGCCTCCGCCGCCCTCCAGGTCCCCCCGCTCGGCGTCATCTGGCTCCGCCGGGACTAGGGCGTCAGACCAGGCCGGCGTCGCGGAGCAGCTTCCACAGGCCGGCGCCGTCCGGCGCGGAGAGCCACTTCTGCCCCACCGGCCCGGCCGACGTGCGTTCGGCCGGGGCGGGCAGGCTGCCGGCGAGCACCGACTGCGTCGGTGAGAGTCGGCGGATCGCCACGCCGGCGACGTTCTCCGGGTGGGCGGCGGCGAACTCCCGGTAGATCTCCTGGTCGTGCTGGCCGTCGTCGCCGACCAACAGCCAACGCACCTCGGGGAACTCCCGGGCCAGCCGGGCCAGGGTGGCCCGCTTGTGCTCGCGACCGCTACGGAACCACCGGTCGGCGGTCGGGCCCCAGTCGGTGAGCAGCAGCGGACCGGCCGGATAGAGGTGCCGGGACAGGAACCGGGTCAGCGTGGGTGCCACGTTCCAGGCGCCGGTGGAGAGGTAGAAGACCGGCGCGCCGGGGTGCGCGGTGACCAGCCGCTCGTAGAGCACCGCCATGCCGGGCACGGCCGCCCGGGCGTGCTCGTCGAGCACGAAGGTGTTCCACGCGGCGAGCAACGGTCGGGGCAGCGCGGTCACCATCACCGTGTCGTCGATGTCGGAGAGGATGCCGAAGCGGACCTCCGGGTCGATGATGCGTACCGGGGCGTCGACCGGCTCGGCGTCCGGCACGCTCAGCCGGACCGTGCCCCACCCCGGCGCCAGGTCGGCCTCGACGACGGTGTCGACGAAGCCGCTGCGGTCGGCCCGCGCCTCGCAGCGCACCCCGCCCGCCTCGATGGTCACGGTGACGTGTTTGGCGGGCAGGGTGGTGAAGCTGCGCCAACCGCGCACCTTCTCCAGCCGGCCCCGCTGGCGGGTGTCCGGCCGGCCCAGCAGCACCCGGCACAGCACCCGCACCCAACCCGGTGAGCCGTAGCCGGTGTAGGCGACGATGTTGACCCGCCAGCCGGTGCGCCGCAGCCGGCGCTCCACCAGCTGGTGCACGGCGTCCTCGATCCGCGCAGCCCGGTGCAGGTTCGGAACGGCCAACTGGCCGGCGGGAGTGGGTGGCACGCGACAACCCTGCCACACGCCGACGACACCGGCCACGCGAGAGAAGTCCGGCTGGGCCGATCCACCCCGGACGGCGCGTGCTCCGTGAAACACTCCGGTCGGGACGACGACGGGGGCGTGGTCGTGTCGAATCCAGAGCAGCGTCGCGGGCGGTGGCGTCCGCGGCTCGACCGGCCGGCGCTCGTCGCGCTGCTGTTCGGGCTGGCCGGCGTCGGATACCGGCTGGTCCTGACGCTTCTGACGGTGCCGGTGTCGAACAGCGACGAGGCCGCGTTCGGCCTCGCCGCGCTGCACATCGCGCAGGGCCGGGAGCACCCGGTCTTCCTGTACGGCCAGCACTACATGGGAATGCTGGAGTCGTACCTGGCGGCGCCGCTGATCGCGGTGGCCGGGCCGAGCTGGCCGCTGCTGCGGCTGCCGATGCTCGTGCTCTACGCGGTCTTCCTCTACCTGATCCACCGGCTGACCCGGCGGCTCTGCTCGCCGTGGTTCGCCACCTTCGTCGTGGGTCTGCTGGCGCTGGGCCCGGAGCGGGTGGTGCGCGACCAGCTGACCGTGGTCGGCGGCCGGCCGGAGGTCAAGCCGGCGGTGCTGCTGATGCTGCTGGTCGTCGTGGGGTTGGCGGCCGGCACGGTCCGCTGGCGGCGGCTGGCCGTGGGACTGTTCGGCCTGCTGGCCGGGCTGGCCGTCTGGTCGGACTGGCTGATCCTGCCGTATCTGGCGGTGGCCGCGCTGGCGCTGCTCTGGGCGCTGCGCCGGGAGCTGGTCGGCTGGGCCGGCGCGCTGCTGGTGGCCGGCTTCCTGCTCGGAGTGGCCCCGATGATCCGGGACAACCTGCGGGCGCAGCCCGGCCAGGACTCGCTGTCGGTGTTCCGGGAGATCAGCACCAAGGCCGGCCCGGCGCCGCCCTGGTCGGAGCGGATCCGGGGCGGCGTACTGGAGGGGGTGCCGCTGGCGCACGGCCTCTGCCCGGTCGACGGGTGCGGCCGCTGGCAGGAGTGGTTCGGGCTGCTCTACCCGGTGCTCCTGGTCGCCGCGGCGGCCCTCGCGCTGGTCGCGTACCGGCGGGCCGCCGGGGCGCCGCGCGGGGAGCGGGTCGGGCCGGTCGTGCAGCTCGCGCTGGTCGTCGGCGCCGCGTTGACCCTGTTGTCGTACGTGCGCAGCCCGCAGGCCGCGACCAGCCCGCTGGACAACGCCCGCTACCTGTCGGTGCTGCAACTGTCCCTGCCGGCGGTGCTCTGGCCGCTCTGGGTGGCCGCGGTGGCCTGCTGGCGGGGCACGGTCGGCGCGCTGGGCCGGCTCACCGGCGCGCTGGCCACCGCCGTGCTGGCCGCGCTGACCGCCACCGTCCTGGTGGTCACCCTGCTCTTCGCGGTCACCGGCACGGAGGCGTCGCGGATCGAGGAGCGCCAGGCCCGGGAGCTGGCCGACGCGCTGCGCGCCGACGGCCCCCGCGAGGTGTACGGGGACTACTGGACCTGCAACCGGCTGATCTTCAACACCGACGAGGAGGTGGTCTGCGGGGTGCTCGACGGCAGCCTGACCCCCGGGCAGAACCGGTACCTGCCGTACTGGCGGCAGGTCGGGCGGGCCGCGCGGCCCGGGTACGTGGTGGAGGTCGGCTCGCCGATGGAGCGGCGGCTGCGCCGGCTGCTGGCCGACCGGCCCGACGCCGCTCCGGTGCGGGAGGTCGGCGGCTATCGCGTGTACCACCCCGACACCCCGGTCCGGCCGTGGCGCTAGGGGCGGGTCGTACGCTGGCCGGGCCGGCGTGTCCGGCACCGCCGCCCGCCCGTCGAGGAGACCCCAATGCTCATCCTGCTGCCGCCCTCGGAGGGGAAGGCCGACACCGGCACGGGCCGGCGGTGGGACCCGGACCGGATGTCACTGCCCGAGCTGAACCCGGCCCGCGAGCAGGTGCTGGACGCGCTGGTGGCGCTGTGCGCCGGGCCGGACGAGGCGGCTGCCCGGGCCGCGCTCGGGCTCAGCGAGGGCCAGGGTGGCGAGCTGCGCCGCAATGCCCGGCTGCGCGCGGCGGCGACCGCGCCGGCCGGCCGGCTCTACACCGGGGTGCTCTACGAGGCGCTGGACCTGGCCTCGCTGCCCGCACCGGCGCAGCGCGCCGCCCGCCGGTCGGTCCTGATCAGCTCCGGCCTGTGGGGCGCGGTTCGCCTCGCTGACCGCATCCCGCCGTACCGGTGCCCGATCGGCGCCCGGCTGCCCGGGGTGGGGGCGCTGTCGGCGTACTGGCGGACGGCGCTGGCGCCGGCCCTGACCGCGGCGGCCGGCACCGGGCCGGTGCTGGACCTGCGCTCCGGCGCGTACGCGGCCACCTGGACACCGCGTGGCGACCTGGCCGCCCGGACGGTGACCGTGCGGGTGCTGCACGAGCGGCAGGTGGACGGCGTGCCGGTCCGCTCGGTGGTCAGCCACTTCAACAAGGCGACCAAGGGGCGGCTGGTCCGCGACCTGCTGGTCGCCGGGGTCCGCCCGCGCACGGCCGACGACCTGATCGGCGCGCTGCGCGAGCTGAAGCACACGGTGCTGGAGCAGTCCGTCGCGCCCGGCCGGCCCCGGCAGGTCGACCTGGTGGTCACCGAGCTGTAGGCCCCGGCACCCGCAAGATTTGCTCAAGGCTGGGTGGCACCAGTTCCGCCCGGGCGGCCTACGGGCCACGGTAGGGGGACCCCGACGCCGACAAGGGAGCGCCTCCGTTGGCCCGTGAACCCGCCCTGCTCGACCGGCCCCGCCCGGCCACGCCACCGCCGCTGGACTGGCTGACCCTGGGCGACGCGTTCGAGGCCGCCTGTCTGCTGCGGTGCACGCCGCCGCCGGCCGCAGCCGGACCGGGTCCGGTCGCGCTGTACCGGTCCACGACTGTGGAGTTCAACCGGGAGGACGCCGCGCAGCGGATGCGGCAACTGCTGCACCGGCTCAACATCCCGGTCACCCACGAGCTGGCCGTCGGCGGCCTGCGCCGCCGCTACGAGCTGCACCGACTCTGGGTGCCTCGGGAGCACCGGGGTGAGTACACGCGGCTGGTTGAGGCCGGCTGGCGGCAGGGGCGCCGGGAGCTGTTGGGCGGGCCGGTGCCGGGCGCGTCGCCGGCCCGCCGGGTGTGGGTGCCCCGGCTCGCCGCCGCGGCGTGGCGCTCCGCGCTGCTGGCCGGTGGGCGTCACGTACGCCGGCACATCCTCGGGGTGCGGCTCACCGACCGGGAGCTGGCCGCGGTGCTGATCCGGGGTGCCAGCCTGCTCGACGTACCGGCCCTGCTCCGCCCGGGCACCGGGTGCTACCTGGTCAGCGTCGCCGACGGCCCGGACCGCGAGCGGATCCTGAGCAGCGCCGCGTTGCAACCGGCGCACCGACCGGCCTGCTGACGGCCACGGGCTTGCGCGCGCCGGTGCCGACGAGCACAGTGCAGCCGTGAGCGAGCGACCCGTCCGGCACAGCAGCGTGGCGCCTCGCGCGAGCCGCCCCGGGCCGGCCCGCCCCGGCCGGCGCCGCGCGACGGGCGCGGTGCTGGCGCTGCTGCTGGCCGTCACCCTGCCCGGCGTCGTGGGATGCCAGGAGTCCCCCACCGAACCGGTGCCGATCCGGATCGCCACCGGCAGTCCCACCGCGGTCTACTACGCCTTCGGGCAGTCGCTGGCGGCCATCCTCAACCGGGAGCTGCCCGGCGTCCGGGCCAGCGTGGTGGTCACCCCCGCCTCGGCGGAGAACGTCCGACTGGTCGGCTCGGGCGCCGCCGAGCTGGGCTTCACCCAGGCCGACGTGCTGCCCACCGGCGCGCAGACAGGTCCGCCGGTGGACGCGGTCGCCCGGGTGTACGACGACCAGCTGCACCTGGTCACCACCGGCGGCGGTCCGGTCCGGACGGTCGCCGACCTGCGTGGTCGGCGCGTCTCGGTGGGCGCCCCCGGCTCCGGCACCGAGATCACCGCGACCCGGCTGCTGGAGGTGGCCCGGCTCGGCGGTGACGGCGTGCGGCGCGAGCGGCTGGGGCTGGACGACTCCGTGACCGCGTTGCGCGCCGGCCGGATCGACGCGTTCTTCTTCTCGGGTGGGCTGCCGGTGCGGGCCATCGCCGATCTGGCCGGGCAGAGCGCCACCCGGATCGTGGACCTCGGCGAGTGGACCGAGCCGTTGCGTGCCCGCTACGGCGAGGTCTACGTGTCCCGGGACATCCCCCGCTCGGTGTACGGGGTGGACCCGGTGACCACGGTGGGCGACCCGAACTACCTGATCGTCCGGGCGGACCTGCCGGAGCGCCTGGTCCGGGAGGTGACCCGGCTGCTGATGGAGCGCCGGGCCGAGCTGGGCGCCGCCCATCCCGCGGCGGGCCGGATGAGTCCCCGCTCGGCCATCGCCACCGCCCCGCTGCCGCTGCATCCAGGCGCCGCCGCCTGGTACCGCTCCGCGAAGCCCTGACCCACCGGCCGCGCCACGAGCGTGGACCTGCGTCACCGCCGGCCGGTGATCTCGGCGGTGTCGGTGGGTGTCCGGGCGGCGGGCGGCCGGGCGGCGTCGGGGTCGGTCAGGTCGGCGTCGCCGTCCGGCGCGGGCGCCGGGAACCAGAGGCCGGCGACCAGGCCGCGCGGCTCCCCCGGGCGCATGGTGAGCCGCCCGTCCGAGGCGTCGACCAGCACCGCCGCGATGGTGAGGCCCAGGCCCGCGCCGTCGACGTTCTGCGCGTCCGGTGCCCGCCAGAACCGCTCCGTCGCCTGACCGAGCTGACTCTCGGTCATGCCGGGGCCGGTGTCACGCACCTCCAGGACCACCCCGTCCTCCCCGCGGCTCACCGTCACCGTCACCACCCCGCCGGCCCCGCTGAACTTCACCGCGTTGTCGATCAGCGCGTCCAGAACCTGGTCGACGGCGGTCGGCACGGTCCGGGCGTACGCGGGGGCGTCGGTCGCGGCCAGGCACAGCGTGACCGACCGGTGCCGGGCCAGGGGCGCCCAGGCGGCCACCCGGGAGGCGGCCACCGCGGCGGCGTCGACCGTGACCCGCTCGTTCTCCTCCCGCTCGGCGCGGGCCAGGGTGAGCAGCGCGTCGAGCACCAGCGCCAACCGGTCGGTCTCCTCCAGCGCCAACCGGTGCTCGGCCCGCCCGTCGGGGTCGGTGAGGCTCGGGCCCAGCTCCTCCACCCGCAGCCGCAGCGCGGTCAGCGGGTTGCGCAACTGGTGGCTGGCGTGCGCGACGAACGCCCGCTGCCGGTCCATCACGTCGGAGACCACGTCGGCCATGTGGTTGAAACTGGCCGCGAGCCGGCGCAGCTCCGGCGGGCCGAGCCGTTGCAGGACGCGCGCGCCCCGGTCGCCCTCAGCGATCTCGTGGGTGACCGCGTCCAGCTCGGTGACCGGGCGCAGCACCCAACCGGCCAACCCGAACGCGGTGAGCACGCAGGCCAGCATGGCCAGCAGTCCCGCCGCGGCGAGCAGCAGCCACCAGGCGGTGACGGTACGGCGGACCGGCCCGGCCGGGGTCACCGTGACCACGGCACCGAGCACCTCCCCGCCGTCGTTGATCGGTACGGCCACCACCACCGGGCCGTCGACCCACGGCCAGACCGACTCGGGGCCGCTGGACTGCTGCCCGGACAACGCCGTGTCCAGCGCCGTCCGGGTGCCCCTGGCGGGCTGCCAGCTCGTCGAGGCGACCACCGTACGCCGGTCCCGGTCGACCACCGCCGCGCCGATGCCGTACAGCTCGTCGTAGCTGCGCAGCTCACCTTCGAGCGGGCCGGGCCCGCCGCCGCGCAGCGCCGGGCCGGCCAGCGAGGCGAACCGGGTCGCGTCGGCGAGCCGGTCGGCGCGGACCCGGTCCGTCTCGCGGGTGGCCAGGGTGGCGGCCAGCGGGGTCTCCAGCGCGATCAGGACCAGCACCATCAGCAGCAGGTAGCTGATCACCAGTCGACGGCGCACGGCAGCCCCTCACTCACCGCGCAGCCGGTAACCGACTCCGCGTACGGTCTCCACCAGGCGGGGGTCGCCGAGCTTGCCGCGCAGCGACCCGACGTGCACCTCGACCGTGTGCCGGTCGGTCCAGGTGGTGCCCCAGGCGTCGAGCAGGATGCGGTCGCGCGGCACCGCGACGCCCGGCTGGCGGGCCAACGACAGCAGTACGTCGAACTCCTTGCGGGTGAGCGCCACGGACCGGCCGTCGACGGTCACCGTGCGGGCGGCCACGTCGATGCGGACCCCGCCGGCCTCGATCAGGTTCCGCTCCGGGACGGTGTGCGCCGCCCGGCGCAGCACCGCCTCGATCCGGGCCTGCAACTCGACCATCGAGAAGGGCTTGACCACGTAGTCGTCGGCGCCGATCCGCAGGCCGAGCACCCGGTCGCGTTCCTCGCCCCGGGCGGTCACCGCGATGATGCCGAGCTGGCTGCTGCGGCGGCGCAGCTCCCGGCACAGGTCGGTGCCGTCCCCGTCAGGCAGGGTCAGATCGAGCAGCACCAGGTCACAGGGGGCGGCGGAGAGGGCCGCGGCGACGGTGGCGGCGTGCTCCACCTCGTACCCGCGCCGGGTGAGGGCCGAAGACAGCGCGGCGGCCACCCGGCGATCGTCCTCGACCAGCAGGATCCGCACCCGTGCCCCCGTCCGTCGCAGCGTCGTCCTGCGAATGGTGGCAGAAGGGCGCGACGAGCGGGAGGGCCGGGTTCAGAGGCCGAACACGTCGTCGTCGAGGCCGTCCCGGACGCCATCGACGAAACCGCGGAAGCCCGGGTCGTCGTGCCGTGCCGGCACGCTGGTCACGGTGACTCCACTGGCCTGGGTGACCGCGTCGATCAGCGGCGGGTAGTCGATCTCGGCGTCGGTGAAGCTGGCGTCGTCCGCCTCGGCCAGGTTGATCACGTGCTGCACGTCGTCGGTGGGGGTGTCGGGATCCTCCGCCCACTCGCCACCGGCCCGGTAGCACTCGTCGTAGAGCGCGCGCTGGCTGTCGGTCCAGTCCTCGTCGTAGCTCTCCATCGTCACCCTCCCGCGGGCCTGCTCCATCTGAGCATGCCGGGCCGCGACGGGCGTCGGCAGCGGTACGGCCGAAACGCGTGCCGGCCCGCGTAGGCTGCAAAGATGATCTACAAGCTGCTGCCCACCGTCGAGTGGGACGACGCCCGGGCGGCCGGCCACCTGGCCGGCTCGGCGGTCGACCGGCAGGACGGCTTCATCCACCTCTCCGCCGCCGACCAGGTGGTGGAGACGGCACGCCGGCACTTCGCCGGCGCCACCGGGCTGACCCTGTTGACCGTGGACCCCGACCGGCTGGGCGCGGCGCTGCGCTGGGAGCCGTCCCGCGGCGGTTCGCTCTTCCCGCACCTGTACGGTCCGCTGCCGATCGCCGCGGTGGTGGCCGCGCGGGCACTGCCCGCGGACACCCCGGTGGCCGACGCGGTCGCCGATCTGCTGCCCTGAGCGGCTCGTTATGCTACGCCGAGTCCGTGCCCGCCCGGGCCTCGGTCGCGAACCTGGGGCGGGCGTGGCAGCCCTGACCGCGCGGGCCGCGGCCGACACCCGCCGTAGCCCGTCGAGCGGCACCGACGGCGCGGCAGCGCGCCCAAACCGATGCGAGTTGAACGATGACTGACACCACTGACCGGTCCCCCTCGGTCTTCGTCCACCCGACGGCCGACGTCGAGGAGAATGCCGCGATCGGCGATGGCACGAAGGTCTGGCACCTGGCCCACATCCGGTCGTCCGCTCAGATCGGCACCGGCTGCGTCATCGGCCGCAACGTCTACGTCGACGCCGGCGTGACCGTCGGCAACCTGGTCAAGATCCAGAACAACGTCTCCGTCTACCAGGGTGTGACCATCGAGGACGAGGTCTTCGTCGGCCCCTGCGCCGTCTTCACCAACGACTTCCGCCCCCGCGCGCAGAACCCGGACTGGACCATCACCCCCACCCTGATCCGCCGGGGTGCCTCGATCGGCGCCAACGCCACCCTGGTCTGCGGCATCGAGGTGGGCGAGTACGCGATGATCGCCGCCGGCTCGGTGGTGACGAAGGACGTGCAGCCGTACCAGCTGGTCGCCGGCAACCCGGCGCGGCCGAAGGGCTGGGTCGACGCCAAGGGCGAGGTCATCTCCCGGGACGTGGAGAACCCGCCGCAGCAGGGCTGAAAAGGCGCGGCGGGGACGGTCGCCGTCGGCGACCGCCCCCGCCGGAGCGGATCCGGAGTCAGCCGCCGATGACCACCCGGCGGACGCCCGCCCAGCGGGCCGGGTCGGTGACCCGGCGGCCGTCGACCAGCACCGTCACGCCAGGCAGGTCGCCCGGGGCGAGGGTGCGGTACTCGGCGTGGTCGGCCTGGATGACGGCTGCGCCGATCGGCTGGCCGTCGTAGCCGGGCAGCCCGTGCGCGGCCAGCTCGTCGTTGGTGTACATCGGGTCGGAGACGTACGGCGTGGCGCCCCGCTGGCGCAGCGCCTCGACGGTCGGGAAGACCCCGGAGAAGGCGGTCTCCTTGACGCCTCCCCGGTAGGCGGCACCGAGCACCAGCACGCCCACACCGGACAGGTCACCGTACGCGGCGGCGAGCAGGTCGACGGCGTACTCGGGCATGGCCGCGTTGGCCTCCCGGGCCGAGCGCACCACGGTGGCGGCCGGGTCGTTCCACAGGTACATCCGCGGGTAGATCGGGATGCAGTGGCCGCCGACGGCGATGCCCGGCGAGTGGATGTGGCTGTACGGCTGGGTGTTGCAGGCCTCGATGACCTTGGTGACGTCGACGCCGACGGTGTCGGCGAAACGGGCGAACTGGTTGGCCAGCCCGATGTTGACGTCCCGGTAGGTCGTCTCGGCGAGCTTGGCCAGCTCCGACGCCTCCGCCGACCCGAGGTCCCACACGCCGTTGGGCTGGGACAGGTCCGGCCGCTCGTCGAAGTCGAGCACCGCCTCGTAGAAGCGGACGCCGTGCTCGGCGGAAGCCTCGTCGACGCCGCCGACCAGCTTCGGGTAGCGGCGCAGGTCAGCGAAGACCCGACCGGTCAGCACCCGCTCCGGGCTGAACACCAGGTGGAAGTCCTTGCCGACGGTGAGGCCCGAGCCGTCCTCCAGCATGGGCGCCCAGCGGCTGCGGGTGGTACCGACCGGCAGGGTGGTCTCGTAGCTGACCAGGGTGCCCGGCTTGAGCCCACGGGCGATCGCCCGGGTCGCGTCGTCCATCCAGCCGAAGTCCGGAACCCCGTCGGCGTCGACGAAGAGCGGCACGACCACCACGACGGCCTCGGACTCGGCGACCGCGGCAGCCGTGTCCGTGGTGGCGGTCAGCAGCCCGGCGGAGACCGCCTCCTTGAGCTTGACGTCCAGGTCGGCCTCACCGGGGAACGGGACGGCACCATCGTTGACCAGCTTGACGACCCGCTCGGAGACGTCGGCGCCGATGACCCGGTGCCCCTTCGAGGCGAACTGCACAGCCAGCGGCAGCCCGATCTTGCCGAGGGCGACGACACAGATGTTCATGACTACTAGTTTCCTCCTCGTGGAAGCCTGCTCCGCAGGCGGGCCGTGAGCCGGCGGGCCGTGACCGGTACGACGGCGATGACGAGCTGCCCCTTGTGGTTCGTCGTGCTGGTGACGACGTACAGCTGAGCGCCCCGCAGCAGCAGGGTCCGCTGGCGGGTCGGCCGGGCCGGCCCACGCAGCGGCGCCTCGCCCGTGCCGCCGAAGGCGTCCAGCCGGGCTCGGACGATCCGCAACTCACCGCCGGGCGCCATGCCCGCCAGCAGCTCGCGCAGCGGGATCCGAGCCCGCACCGTGGTGCCGTCGGCATCCGAGCTGACGACCGAGGTGGCTCCGGCGGTCTCCCCCGCGCAGACGCGGACGTTGCGGACCAGTCGGGACAGGTCGGGTCGCGGACTGCGCGCGGTCACCACCAACGCCCGGTTCCCCTCGAACGCCACCGACACGGTGTCCAGGCGGGCCATCCAGTCGGCCGCCGTGTCAGTGATGTCGAACCAGCGGTCGGACATGCCGAGCCGGGCGTCCCGGAAACCCGGGTAACCGGCGTACCAGTGATCGCCGTCGACCACCGCCGGTGGGATACCCACCTCGGCGTCCTGTCGGATCACCGCCAGCAGGTCGTCGAGCTCACCGTGCCGGGCGACTCCGAGCCGGACCCGGGACTCCACCGGCAGCCGGTCGCGGATCTCGTCGGTGAGATACCGCTCCGCCAGTGCGCGCACCCGAGCGGCGACCTGCTCCTGGATGCCCCGGTCCAACCCCAGGAAGTCGTTCTCCAGGAGCTTGGCGATCTCCCAGGTGAAGTGCCGGAGCAGCACCGCATCGCGGCGCTGGCCCGGCTCGATCAGGTCGGCGACGAACGCCACGATCGACTGAGCGCACCGCAGCCGCTCCAGATGCCGGCTGCGGTAGGTGATGTTGCGGGCGTTCAGCCGGCGGACCGCGTAGTAGTAGTCATAGTCGGCCAGCACCGAGACGCGCCGGGCCCGCACGCACGCCTCGATGGTGAAGGGCTGGTCGCTGCCGACCGGCATGTCCTCGGGGTAGCGCAGCCCGTACTTCTCGATCAGCTCACGCCGGAACAGCTTCGTGTTCGACAACGACCAGGGCAGCGCCGAGTCGAAGAGGTCGACGTCCGAGGCGGTGGTGGCGAAGATCGCCTGGTGGATGTACCGGCTGTTGACGCCGACGGTGCGCCCCAGCACCACATCCGAGTCCCACCGGTCGGCGGCCGCGACCAGGCGCTCCAGCGCCTCCGGACCCAGATGGTCGTCCGAGCCGACGAAGAAGACGTACCGCCCGGTGGCGTGCTCCAGCCCCCGGTTGCTGGGCGCGGCGGGCCCGCCCGAGTTGGGTTGGTGGACGACCTTGACGGTGCCGGGATACTTCCGTGCGAAACGGTCCAGTTCACGGCCGCTGCCGTCGGTGGACCCATCGTCCACGGCGACGATCTCCAACCGGTCCAGGCCGATGGTCTGCTCGACCAGGGAGGTGAGGCAACGGGTCAGGTACGGCATGGTGTTGTAGACGGCGGTGACGACGGTGACGTCGGGTACGGTCACGTGCCGGTCCTCACCGCGGGCCGTGGCTCGTCGCTGGGGGTGGCCTCCTCGGCCGGAGCGCTCGAGGCTGGTGCGGGACGGCCCGGCAGCAGCCGCCGGTAGACGGCGTCGAGGGCCTCGGCCTGCGCCTCCCAGGTCCAGCTCTCCAGCAGCCCGGGGCGGTCGTAGGCGGCCCGGTAGCGGGCCGGGTCGGCGAGCGCGGCGCGGACCGCGCGAACGTAGTCAGCCACGTCCTCGGCCACGAAGACCTCACCCTGGCCGGTCGCACGGACCGTCTCGGCCATCGTTTTGACGTCGCTGACGACCAGCGGCAGCCGGGCATGCGAATACTCGAAGAACTTCGTGATCAGCGCGATCTCGTGGTTGGGCCAGTGGTGGATCGGGATCACCCCGACGTCGGCGCCGGCCAGAAACGGCACCACCTGCCAGTGCTCCACGTACGGCAGCGCGTGCACCCGGTCGCCGACCCCCAGCCGCGCCGCGCGGGCCAGCAGTCCGGAGACGTACGGGCCGGCCGGCTTGTTCACGACCAGCGCGACGTGCACGTCGGGCATCTGCGGCAGCGCCTCGACCATGATGTCCAGCCCGCGCTGCCGGGCGGCCGCACCGCTGTAGACCAGCAGGGGCACATCGGGGCCGACGCCACAGCGGGCGCGCAGGTCCGGCGCAGGGGCGTCCGGAACCAGCTCCATGTGGTCGGCGGCCGGGGCGTTCAGCACCACATCGGGACGCTCGGTCAGCCGGTGCTGCCGCTGCAGCAGCTCGGCCAGCCCGTCGGAGACGGTCACGACGGCGTCGGCGTAGGGGGCGTACTCCCGCTCGTGGGCCATGTGGGCGGGCAGCCAGCGAGCATTGTCCTGCCACGGCTTGAGCCCCGGAAGGAACTCGTGCGCGTCCCAGACGACCTTGATGTCGCGGCCCTGCGCCCGGGCCCTGATCTTGGCCCGTGCGGCCACGCCGAGCATCCGGAAGTCGTTGGCGTGGATGAGGTCCGGCTGCAGCTCGTCCACCACCGGCCCGTACGCCAGCTCGTAGTCCCACAGCCCGGGCTCCAGCCGTCGCCAGGCGCCGTCACCCTTGGCCTGCTGCCAGAACAGCGTGTACGCCCGGTCCCACGGGTTGCGGAAACGGCGCCGCCGATGCGCCTGGGTCAGCATCCAGTGGCGCAGGGAGACCCACTTGCCGACGACCCGGACCGCCAGTTCCTCCGCCTTCACCTGGCGCCGGCGCAGACCCAGCCGCGGAGTGTCGGGGCGGGCCACGGCCAGCTCGGCCGCCCGGACCGCGAGGTCGGCCCGCCACGCCTTGACGCTCTGCTGCCGGTGCGCCGCGACCCCGTTCGGCGGGTACGCCAGCGGCCAGCGCAGCCAGGCCCGGCGGAACTGGTGCCGGCGGAGGGCGAGCGGGGCGGGCATGGCGAGCAGCCGCACCTCGGCCCGGCCGAGCTGCCATTCCTGCGGCAGGCTGCCCGGAGATCGGCCCAGCAGGATGACCTCCCACCCGGCCGCCGCAGCCGAGCGGGCGGCCTTCTGCACCCGCGAGTCACCGTTGACACCGTTGTCGACCAGCATGACAACCCGTCCCCGCGGCATGGCTGCGCCGTTCATCGCCATCGTGCTCGTCTCCGCCTCTCTGCAGACCCCTGGTCGACCTACCGGTGGGGCCGCCGCCGGAGCCGTCGACCCGACGCACCACGACCGGCCCGCGAGCCCTGGCGAGTCTACGCGAGGCTCCCCGTGAGCTGTAGCCACCTCACTGCCGCCCGCCGGGTACCCGCCCGCCTGCCGACCGGCTCGCCGCAGCCAAGGTCGACGCCAGGTCAGCGGGATACCGGGTCCGGCGGCACCAGGGACGTGGTGACGGTCATCTCCGGCCGCAGGCGGCCCAGCTGCCAGCCGATCGACACGCCGAAGACCCCGGCCACCACCACCCGCTCGGTCCGCGCGAGGTCCAGCTTGGGCAGCACCTCCCGGCGGACGATCCGCCAGAGCACGCGGGGGCGGACCACCCGGTACCCGGCGTAGAAGACCGAGGTGTGGAACCAGCGGGCGACCGAGCCGTGGGTGCGCTCGAGCCGGTTCACGGCCAGCTCCGGCCAGAGCGCGGCAGCGCCGCGGGTCCGGCTGCGGGCCACGGAGAGTGCCTTACCCGGCGCCCGGTAGACGAACATCTGCTCGGCCCACAGCACCGGCCGCCGGCGCTCCGCGGCGTCCAGCGGCAGCAGGCGGATCCGTTCGTCGATGTCGGAGCGACGCCACTGCAGCGGGTCGTTGGTGATCACGTCGACGCCATACCCGCGCTCGACGAGCCGCCGGACGTACTGCCGGACGAGCTTGAACTGCGGCGGGCTGATCGCCACCACGACGACACGCGGAGCCTGGCCGCGGTCCGCGGGCACGGCGGCGGACGCCGTAGCCGCCTCGACGACCGCACCCTGCCCGGCGGCCCGGCCAGCCGGCGCGGTGGCCGAGCCAGCCGGCGCGGGGGCAGGGGCCGCCGGCGCGGTGGCCGGGCCCGCCGGCGCGGTGGCGTACACCTCGCGGAGCCGGGCCGCGACCGTCTCCTGTCCGTACCGCTCGACCAGCGTCGCCCGGGCGGCCGGCAGGTCCAGCTCACCGAACCGCTTGCGCAGCTCCCGGAAGCCGTCCACGAGCACGGACGGGTCCGCGCTGACCTCCACCATGAGCCCGGCCCGGCCGTGCAGACCGCGGAGCGTCTCCTGCGCGCCCAGGCTGGCCGCCACCAGGACCGGGGTGCCGCACGCCACCGCCTCCACCACGGTCATGCCGAACGTCTCGGCCGGGCTGGCGTGCACCAGCAGGTCGTGCGTCCGCATGAGCTCCGGCACCTCGGTCGGCGCGACGGCCGGGCGGAGGTCCACCCGGTCACCGTACGGGCTCCGGGCCACCTCCTCGCGGATCCGCTCGACCAGCGGGCCGGCACCGACCAGCGTGAGAGTGGCTGCGCGTTCCTCGGCCGCGACCGCGAAGAACGCGGCGAGCAGCCGGTCCACACCCTTCTGCTCGCTCAACCGGCCGACGTAGAGCCAGCGCAGCAGGTCCCGTGGCGGCTGGGCCCGGGGGGTGAAGTCGCTGAAGTCGATCGCGTTCGGCAGGACCTGCAGCTTGTGCGCGTGGTGCGGGAACTCGTCGGCGACCTCGTCGCGCAGGTGCGGGCTGACGCACAGGAAGACGTCGGCCCGGTGCAGCGCCTCCTCGTAGAGCCGGCGCGCGGCCGGCTGCTTGAAGATCTGCCGCAGGAAGCTGGCGTGCTCGGTGACGACGACCCGGGCGCCGGGGCGGGCCAGCCGCTGCGCGACGACCCCACCGTAGATGCCGGTGTGCGCGTGCACGAGCGGAGCCTCGATCCGCCCGGTCGCCAGCGTCCGGCGCAGCGCCTCGACGTGCCCGAGCGCCCAGGCGGCGTAGTCCCGGTGAGACGAGATCGGCACCGCAATCCGGGTCACCTCCCCCTCCGCCGTGTCCCACACCGGCGGCTCGGCACGCTGGGCCAACCGGCCGGCGGCGAGCGCGATGGCCGCGACGTTGGGCGCGTCCTGCCGGTAGGGCCAGTCCTCGGTGTGCAGCACCGAGACCCGGGCGTGATCCGCCCGGACCGCCGCGATGGTCGCCGGGACGAAGGCCCCGGCCAGCGGGTTGTTGGCCGACGGGTACCAGGGGGTGACCACGGCCAGGTCCGCAGGGCTGGGGCGTCGTCCCGGCTCGGCCGGCGGCTCGAAGGCCACGGTCAGCTCCGGGTGCCGAGCGGCCGCGTCCCAGGCCGCAGGGAAGCCGTACGGGTCTCCGACGACCAGGAGGTCAGCGTCGCGGAGCAGGCCCTTGTCGTCGCGCAGGAGCTGACGTGCGGCGCGGGCGGCGGCCCGGGAGTCGGCGGCGCCGACCCGGCGCACGGTGCTGCCGGGCGGCAGCGTCACGTCACGCCATTCGGGCAGGTCGGGCAGGACGAGCGCGACCTGCACCCCCTCCGCGTGCAGCCGCTCGGCGTGCTGCGTGGCGGCGCGGACCCGGTGCGGGCCCAGTGCGAGGTAGACCACCTTGGTGGGAACGGACTTCACCGGGACTCCTCCACCAGCGCGCGCATTCGAGTCTCCCACGGGCGCAGGGTCGCGTCCCGGGTGTACTGCTCGGCATGGGCCAGTGCGGCGTCGTACCGGGCCCGGTCCGATTCTCGGGCCGCCTTGGCCGCGGCGACGAACGACTCGGCCACGACGTCCGGGTCGAGCCGATCGCCGGCGAACCAGAGCGGATAGCCCGCCAGCACCTCGGCCGCGGCGATGTCCGGCCGGTGCACCGAGACGATCGGCTTGCCCGCGGCCATGTACTCGAAGATCTTGCCCGAGGTGACGTACTTCGCGCCCGGGACGCAGAAGACCAGCACATCGGTCTCCCCGTACACCCGCGCCACGTCGGCCTTGCCGAAGGCGCCGCGGTAGCGGACCCCGGCGTCCTCGTGTGCGGCCAACTGCTCGTGCAGCGCCTCCGCGGTCTGCGCGAAGAAGCCCAGGTGACCGTGGATGTGCAGCTCGGCGTCAGCCAGCATGGGATCGGTGCGCGCGCGGCGCCATCCCTCGAACAGCACGTCCAGCGGCAGGTACGGGGTCACCGTGCCGAGGTAGCCGAAGCGCAGCGGCCGGTCCGGCGCCGGCGGGCGGAACTCGGGGCGGCCGACGAACTCCGGCTCCCACCCGTTCGGCACCACGGTCATCCGCTCGGCGGCGAACGGGTACCGCTCGGCGTACCACTGGCGCATGCCGTCGTTGACGTAGACGATCTCGGCCGCGTCCCGCAGGATCCGGGACTCCCACTTGGCGGTCCGCGTGCCGGGGCCGAACCGGACCTGCTCGGTGAACTGGTTGAAGGTCCACGCGTCGCGGTAGTCGACGACGTAGGGCACCCGCCAGGTGCGGCCGAGGAACCAGGCCGCGGCGAAGGAGACAAAGGGGTTGCCGGTGGCGATGACCAGGTCGAAGCGACGGCGAGCGTGCAGCTTGGCGGCCCGACGCAGCAGGCCGGGGATCCAGCCGATGTAGTGCTCCGGCAGGAACACGCTCTGCATCCGCCGGTAGAAGCGGTCGGTCAGCACGGGTACGGCCTTGCGCAGCCGGCTGAACCGGCGCACGTCCGTCTCCCAGTGGTACGTGTTCATCGGCGGCCGCTCGACGCGCACCCGCGAGTCGACCGTCGCCTCCAGCGTCTCGTCGCTGCCGTCCTCCAGGTAGTAACTGAAGAACTCCCGGGGGGCGGTGATCACCGTCACGTCCCAGTCCGACTCGGCGAAGTGGTTGGCCGTGGCCCGCGCCCGAAAGACCCCGCTGCCCCGGCTCGGCGGAAAGAAGAACGCCAGGTAGAGCACGCGGGGCCGGCGGACCGGATCGCCCGCCTTCTCCTGTGGGGCGGTCGCCACCCGGTCGGCACCGGCGGATCCTGTCGACTGGTCGGCCGCACTCGCTCCAGCGGGGCCGGTCGACTCTACGTCTCGTCGCATCGCGCTTTCTTCGGTCGATGTCGTGGCCGCGGCGGGGGCACCGGGCCGGCGGTCGGGGAACACTCAGGTGGACAGGCTGCTCGACGCCTCCACATGGTGCCGCACGTCCGGCTCGTCCGCCCGGGCCGTGCGGCCCGGACGACCGTCCTGGGCCGACGGCAGCAGGCGAGAATAGAGCTCGTCCAGCACCGTCGCCTGCGCCTCCCACGTCCAGCCGGACAGCAGGCCCGGGCGCTCGTACGCCTCCCGGTAGCGCTGCGGATCGGCCAGCACCAGACGGAGGGCACGGACGTGGTCGTCAACGTCGTCCGCCCGGAACACCTCGCCCTGACCCGTCGAGCGCACGGTCGCCGCCATGGTTTGCACATCGCTGACCACGAGCGGCAGTCGGGCGTGCGAATACTCGAAGAACTTCGTGATCAGAGCGATCTCGTGGTTGGGCCAGTGGTGGATCGGAATCACCCCGACGTCGGCGCTGGCCAGGAACGGCACCACCTGCCAGTGCGGCACGTACGGTAGCACGTGCACCCGGTCGGCCACCCCGAGCTCCGCGGCCCGGGCGAGCAGCCCCTGCACGTAGGGCCCGTCCGGCCGGTTGACGACGAACGCGGCGTGCACGCCGTCGAGCTGGGGAAGTGCCTCGATCATCGTGCCCAACCCGCGCTGCTCGGCGGCGGCCCCGCTGTAGACGATCAACGGCACCTCCGGCCCCACCCCGCAGCGGGTGCGCAGGTCGGGAACCGCCCCGCCGTCGGACTCACGCGCCTCCGCCGGCAGCGCCTCCGGGGCGTTCAACACCACGGTGGGAAGCTCCCGCAGCCCGTGGGTGGTGCGCAGCAGCTCAGCCAGCGAGTCCGAAACGGTCAGCACGGCGTCCGCGTGCGGCGCGTACTCCCGCTCGTGCGCCACGTGCGCGGGCAGCCATCGGGCGTTGTGCGCGACCGGCCGAACCCCGGGCAGGAACTCGTGAGCGTCCCAGACCAGCTTGATCGTGCGCCCCTTCGCCCGGGCCCGGATCTTCGCCCGCGCGCCCACCCCGAGCATCCGGAAGTCGTTTGCGTGGATCAGGTCCGGCGCCAACCGGTCGATGACCGGCCCGAAGGCGACCTCCCAGTCCCACAGCCCGGGGGCCAGCCGCCGCCACGCCCGGTCGCCCATCACCCGCTGCCAGAACGCCGTCCACGCGCGGTCCCATGGTCCGTGCAGGGTGCGGGGTGCGCGGCGCTGCTGGGCGGCCCGGAACTCGACCCACCGCTCAAGCCAGCCGGCGGCGACCTCCTCCGCCCGGAGCCGGGGCGACGCCGATCGGGCGGCCCGCAGCCGCAGGTCGGCCTTCCAGGCGCGCACCCACTGCCGGCGGTGCGCGGCCAGCCCGCCGGGTGGGTACGCCAGCGGCGCCCGCAGCCAGCGGCGGCGGTACTCGTGCCGCTGCCGGGCCAGGGTGGCCGGGACGGGCAGCAGCCGAACTTCGGCCTCGCCCAGCCGCCACGTCTCGGGGAGACCGGACGGTGACCGCCCGAGCAGGATGACCTCCCAGCCCTGGGCCGCGGCCGAACGGGCGGACTTCTGCACCCGGGAGTCGCCGGTGACGCCGTTGTCCACCAGCATCACGACCCGCCCGCGGCTGGCACCGTCGGCAGCTGTGGGAGTCATCCGACGCGTCCCCTTCGTCGTTCCGCCCCGGTCGAGGCGTGGAGAGTCTAGGGTAGCCACCGCCCTGCGATGGCTAGACTCCCCCTGTAAGGTCGCCGCAGCCCATGGTCGGCGGGGTCCGTCCGCGTCGGGACGGGACAGGCGGCACGGCGCCGACCCCCCGGCCGTCCCAACGACTCTGGAGTACCGCCACGTGAAGGTCGTCAGCATCGTCGGCGCTCGGCCCCAGCTGGTCAAACTGGCACCCATCGCCGGCGCCTTCGCGGGCACCGGGCACCGGCACGTGATCGTGCACACCGGCCAGCACTACGACGCCGACCTGTCCGACGTGTTCTTCGCCGGCCTCGGCATTCCCGCACCCGACGTCCACCTGGGCATCGGCTCGGGCAGCCACGGCGTCCAGACCGGGCACGCGCTGGCCGCCCTCGACCCGGTGCTGGCGGCGGAGCGGCCGGACTGGGTGCTGGTCTACGGCGACACGAACTCCACGCTGGCCGGGGCGCTGTCCGCGGTCAAGCAGCACCTGCGGGTCGCGCATCTGGAGGCGGGGCTGCGCTCCTTCAACCGGCGGATGCCCGAGGAACACAACCGGGTACTCACCGACCACGCCGCCGACCTGCTGCTCGCGCCCACCGAGGAGGCCATGGGGCACCTGCGGAACGAGGGCCTGGCAAGCCGCTCGGTGCTCGTCGGTGACGTCATGGTCGACGTCTGCTTCGCCGTCCGGGACACCGTGCTCGCGGCCGGACCGGCGCCCGTGCTTCCCGCCGGCATCGATCCCGGCGAGCCGTACCTGGTCGCCACCATGCACCGCGCGGAGAACACCGACGATCCGCACCGGCTCGCCGCGCTTGTCGACGCACTGGCGGCTCTGCCGGTGCCGGTGGCCCTGCTGGCCCACCCGCGGCTGTCGGCCCGGGCCGAGGAGCACGGCGTCAAGCTGGAGCGGGGGGCGCTCCGGGTCGGCCGGCCCCTGCCCTATGCGGACATGGTGGCCGCCGTGCTCGGCTCGGTCGGCGTGGTGACCGACTCCGGCGGGTTGCAGAAGGAGGCGTACCTGCTGGGCCGCCCGTGCACGACGCTGCGCCCGCAGACCGAGTGGCCGGAGACCCTGAACGGGGACTGGAACCGGCTCCTGCCCGACCCGCATCTGCTGGGCCCGGCGGCGTTGGCGGCGACCACCGCCCGACCGGCCCCGACCACGGCCCGCGGCGAACCCTTCGGGGATGGACGGGCCGCGCAGAAGGTCGTCCAGGTGCTCGCCGACGCCATCGCCTGAACCCTCCGCCCGGCATCACTCTCCCCTCATCCCCCACCGAAAGAGATCGCCGACAGCACGATGCAGATCAGACTTCCCTCCCTCGTCACCCGCGCCCGCGCCGATCACCGGCCTCCCCGTCGAGGCGACCGGCCGCATGTCGTCTACCTGGCCATCGGCTTCCCGCCCGCCGCCAAGAGCTCCGCGTACCGGATGCGCGAGACCGCCAACCAGTTCGCCGCCCGGGGCTGGGACGTCACGGTCATCACCATCGCCGACGAGTCCTGGGAGCGGGAGTACGGCCTGGACCACACCCTCTCCGACGGCGTCGACCCGCGCATCGTCGTCGAACGGCTGCCGCTGGCCCGTGCGGACCTGGAGACCGACATCCGGGCCTTCTCCGAGGCCCGCTCGCTGCACCCGCAGCGGTGGATCGAGGAGCAGCGCCGGCAGGAGCTGCGGATCTTTCCCGAGCCGGTGTTCGGGGGGTGGCGGGCAGAGCTGGAGCGTGCGGTGCTGCGGGTCCACCGGGAACACGCGGCCGACCTCCTGATGACGACCTGCGCGCCCTACGTCAACCTCGCGGTGACCTGGCGGCTGTGGCAGGAGCACCGGGTGCCGTACGTCATCGACTTCCGCGACGGCTGGTCGGTGGACGTGATCGGCGGCAAGGCCGCGTTCGACCGGGACTCCGCGGCCGGCCGCTGGGAGGAGAAGGTGCTGGCTGAGGCGCGGGCGGTGTGGTGCGTCAACGAGCCGATCGCGGACTTCTACCGGGAGCGGTACGAGGCTCTGCGCGACCGGGTCCGGGTCGTCCGCAACGGCTACGACGAGGACTGCGTGCCGAGCGCCACCCACCGGGCCGATCCCGCCGAGGGGCTGACCTTCGGATACCTGGGGTCGATCAACTTCGCGCCCGCGCTGCTCGACTCGGTGCTGACCGGCTGGCGGTTGGCACGGCGGCAGGATCCGCTGCTCGCCCGGAGCCGGTTCGAGGTGCGCGGGCACATCGGGGCGGGCGCGCTGCGCGAGGCGAACGCCCACATGGAGTTGTTGCGGGCCGCCGCAGGCGACGGCGTCGAGTTCGGCGGACCGGTGGCCAAGGCGGACGTCGCCGCCACCTACGGGCGGTGGGACGCGCTGGTGCTGATGCTGGTGGGTGGCCGCTTCGTGACCTCCGGGAAGGTGTACGAGTACGCCGCGAGCGGGCTGCCGGTGGTGTCGGCGCACGAGGTCGACCACGACGCCTCAGCGGTGCTGGCCGGCCATCCGCTGTGGACCGGCGCAGTGGGGCTCGATCCCCGGCGACTGGCCGACTCCTTTGTCCGGGCGGCACGGCTGACGGTCGAGGCGACCGACGACCAGCGCGCAGCCGCCCGAACGCACGCCCGCCGGTACGCCCGCGGCGCGCAACTCGCCCCTGCGGTCGCCGAGGCGACCGCCGCGGTCGGCGGTGCGGCGATCGCCGGCCCGGGCAGTCACGGCACCTCCAGCGAAGGCGGACAGGCATGACGAAGGTGCTCATCGTGGTCGGTGAGCGGCCACAGCAGAAGTCGGTGCTCGTCGAGGCGCTGCGTCGGTTCCGCGAGCAGGGTGCCGCAGTCGGGATCGTGGGTGACTTCGACCCCGACGAGTTGGGGCTGGAACCCGGCCTCGCCGAGGTCCGTGCCCTCCCCGTCGAGCCGGCGGACCCGCGGCTGCGCCGGCGGCTCGCCCGGGTCCCCGAGCCGTCCCGCGCCCTGTGGCTGCGCGTGTGGGCTGAGACCTGGGTGCGTCGCCGGCTGCGGGCCGCCGACGTGCTCGTCGCGCTCGACCCGACGGCCGTCCACGCGGTGTGGGAGTTGGCGCAGCGGCAGCCACGGGCGGACGCCTGCAACGGGATCGGGGCGGCCGGGCGGCTCGTCCAGGCCCGGCAGGAGGGCACGCACCGGGTCGCCCGGACGTCCGTGCGCCTGTCCGCGCGGACGGGCATCGTGGTGCGCGGGGCGCGCCGGACGGCGGTGACGGGGGCGCGGCAGTCGCTGGAGGTCGCCCTGGCGCCGGCGGTGCTGCGCAGCCGTGCCGGCGGTCGGCTGTGGCGCGCGGCGGTGGCCGCCCCTGGTCTACCCGAGCGGGTCCGAGCGGCCCTCGCGTACCGGGTGCACCTAGGGTCGGTGCAGGCGGGGCGACCCGGCCTCGCGGCCGCGACGACCGCCGCCGCCACGGGCCGGATCGCCGGCGGCAAGGGACGGGCCGACCTGCTGACCCGGGAGGCCACCGCCGAGCTGGACCTGGGTCACGTCCCGGTCTGTCTGACCACCGCGGTCGCGGCCGAGCTTGCGCTCGCCGACCAGTTCCTGGCACGTCAGCCGGCCCGGGCCGCCAAATCGTTGTACAAGGCGTTGCGCTTGCTGTTCCACCGGGTGCCGCACTTCGATCAGCTCTCCTCACCGCTGGCCGAGCAGCCGGTCGAGTTCCTCGCCCCGCTTCTCGCCAGCGCGACGGCGCGCGCCGCGACCACCCCGCGCGGGCGGCGGACCCCGCCGGCCACTCCTCCGGCGGACCGGCCGCTACGGCTGCTCATCATGACCAACGGCAGCGCCCACTTCCTTCAGGAGATCAAGCAGCGATACGCCGAGACACCGGGGGTGGAGCTGCGCTACCTGCACCTGGCCGACGACCCGGTGGCGGCGCCGCTGACCCACCAGCCGGCCGGCATCGTGGAGCATCTCGTCGCCGGCCAGAGCGAATACGGCAACCGGGTCGAGGAGTGGCTGCGTCCGCACCTGGACTGGGCCGACACCCTCTTCGTCGACTGGTGTGTCGCCGCGGCGGCCATGACCACCCTGGTCGATCCTGGTGACACCCGGATCGTCATGCGGCTGCACAGCTTCGAGGCGTTCAGCTACTGGCCGCATCTGATCGACTTCTCCCGGGTGGACGATCTCGTCTTCGTCTCGGACCACCTCCGGGACTTCACCCGCGAGGTGGTGCCCGCCCTCACCGGTGACCGAGCGCCCGCCCTGCACGTCGTATCGAACGCGATGGACCTTCGGCGGTTCGAGCGGGCGAAGGACCCGGCGGCCCGCTTCACCCTCGGCCTGATCGGCACGAGCGCGGTGGCCAAGGACCCGCGGTGGGCGATCGAGGTGCTGCGTCTGCTCCGGGCGGACGACGAGCGGTACCGGCTGGTACTGGTCGGTGGCGGCCTCGACGTCGAGGCCAGCGCGTCCGTCCGCCGCTACCAGGCGGCGTTGTCGGCGGACCTGGCGGAGTTCGAGCCCACCGGCGCGATCACCCGGATCGGCCACGTCGACGACGTGCCCGAGGTCCTCAGCGGCATCGGCGTCATCCTCAGCAGTTCGGTGCGGGAGAGCTTCCACTGTGCACTGGTGGAGGGCGCGGCCAGCGGGGCGGTGCCGGTCGTGCGCGACTGGCCCTTCTTCGCCGGTCGACCGACCGGGGCGCACACCCTGTTTCCCGCGGATTGGGTGGTCGGCACCCCGGCGCAGGCCGCGGAGCGGATCCGGGCGGTCACCGCGAGCGAGGCCGTCTGGCGATCCGAGGGTGCCGCCGCGGCCGAGCACGTGACGAAGACGTGGGACTGGAGCGTGGTCCAGCACGACTTCGACGAACTCTTCCTGCCCGGCCGCCGGCACTGACGGCCGCCCGGTCGGGGCCGGCCCGGCCCCGACCGGGCGGTCGATCGGCCCCGACCGGGCGCGGACGTGCCGACGGGCACGTCGGGCCGTCGGTTACAACCTCGCGGTCAGCCGGCGCCGGACGTGGCGCCGGCGCGTTCGGCCGCGAGCGGCGCCAGGTCGGGTCGGACCCGGCGGTACACGGTTTCCAGCACCTCGGCCTGCGCTTCCCAGGTCCATCCGTCGAGCAGGCCGGGGCGGTCGTACGCGACGCGGTACCGCGCCGGATCGGCGAGCACCGCCCGCACCGCCCGCACGTAGTCGGCCACGTCCTCGGCGCGGAAGACCTCACCCTGACCGGTCTCGCGCACGGTGTCCGCCATCGTGCGGACGTCGCTGACCACGATCGGCAGCCGGGCGTGGGAGTACTCCAGGAACTTGGTGATCAGCGCGAGCTCGTGGTTCGGCTTGTGGTGGATCGGAATGACACCCGCGTCCGCCCCGGACAGGAAGGCCGGCACCTGCCAGTGCGGCACGTACGGCAGCAGGTGCACCCGGTCGGCGACGCCGACCTCCACCGCCCGGGCCCGCAACGCCTCGGAGGCCGCGTTGTTCGCGGTGGGGTGCAGCGTGACCAGCGCGACGTGCACGCCGTCCAGCTGCGGCAAGGCGTCGATCATCAGCTCGATGCCGCGCGACTGATTGACCCCGCCGCCGTAGACCAGCAACGGCGTCGCGGCGTCGAGCCCGCACCGGGCGCGCACGTCCACCCCGGTGTCGTGCGCCGCGGCCACCGGGCGGGCCGGGGCGTTGAGCACCACGTCCGGGCGAACCGGCAGCCGGTGGGTACGTTGCAGTAGCTCAGCCAGGGTCGCCGAGACGGTGACGACGGCGTCCGCCGCGCCCACGTACTCCTGCACGTGCGCGACCTGTGCGGGCAGCCACCGCGGGTTGTCGGCCCGGTCGAGCACCCCGCCGACGAACTCGTGGGCGTCCCAGACCAGCCGGGTGCCGAGCCCCCGGGCGCGCGCGCGGCGGGTTGCCCGGACGCCCACGCCGATCATTCGAAAGTCGTTGGCGTGGATGATGTCCGGCGCGAGCTGGTCGATCACCGGCCCGAACGCCAGCTCGTAGTCCCACAGCCCGCGATCCAGCCGGCGCCAGGCACGCGGGCCCAACAGCGCCTGCCAGAACCGGATCGAGGTACGGGTCACGAGGTCGTCCGGATCCTGCTGGCGCAGCCGCAGGCGGTGCAGCTCACCACCCCGGAACTTGGCCCACCGCCCCAGGATCCTGGCCGCCACCGCGGCCGGTGCGTCAACGAGGTCGCCCAGTTGCCCGGCGACCGACCCGGCGCCGGAGCGGCGGGCGACCGCCCGGGCCACCCGTCGTTCCTCGACCGCCGCCTGCCAGGCCTTCATCCGCTGGATCCGGTAGCCGCCGTGCCGACCCGGCGGATACGCGAGTGGCCGGCGCAGCGAGCGGTGGAACTGACTGGGGTGCTGGCCGAGCGATCGGGGCACGCGGATCAGTCGAACCCGCGCGTCCCCGATCGTCCAGCTCTCCTGCGCCCCGTTACCGAGGATGCCGAGCAGCACGACGTCCCATCCGGCCTCCGCCGCCGATCGGGCGGTCTTCTGCACCCGGGAGTCGCCATGCACGCCGTTGTCGACGAGCATGACAACCCGGCCGCGGGTCGGGCGCGGCGCGCCACCGGCTTCCATCGGCTTTCCTGCCTCCTCGTGTCGTGCCGTCAGGACGAGACGACGGCCCGCAGCGGGTCCGCGCTGTCGTTCGGAACGACCGACACGGTCACCCCGACCGAGGCCGACTCCAGCAGCGCAGCAGCGACCTGCACGGTCCGCAGGCCCTGCCGCAGGGTGACGATGTCACTCTCCTTGCCCTCGACCGCGTCCCGGAAGCGCTCGTGCTCGACCAGCAGCGGCTCGCGCTTCGGGATCGCGTAACGGACCATGTCGCCGGCCGCGACGCCCCGGAAGGTCCGCAGCGCCTCCCACTCGGTGTCGATGGCCGCGTTGGCGTAGAAGGTGAGGTCGGCGGTGAGGGTGTCCGCGACGAAACAGCCCCGGTCACCGGTGATCACCGTGGACCGCTCCTTCAGCGGGCTCAGCCAGTTCACCAGGTGGCTGACCATGGTGCCGTCGGAGAGCTGCCCGACCGCCGCGACCATGTCCTCGTGCAGCCGGCCGCTGCGGGAGACCGTCCGGGCCGACACCGAGGTGTATTCCCGCCCGGTCACCCAGCCGGTGAGGTCGATGTCGTGGGTGGCGAGGTCCATGACCACGCCGACGTCGGCGATCCGGTGCGGGAACGGGCCCTGTCGGCGGGTGACCACCTGGTAGACCTCGCCCAGCTCACCGGCCTCGAGACGGGCCCGCAGGCTCTGGAGGGCCGGGTTGTACCGCTCGATGTGTCCGACGCCGGCCACCAGGCCGGCCGACTCGAATGCCTCGACCAGGCGTACCGACGCCTCCACCGACTGCGCCAGCGGCTTCTCGATGAGGGCGGCGACGCCGTTGCGGGCCAGCTCCACGCCGATCTGTTCGTGCAGAGCGGTGGGGCAGGCGACGACCGCGTAGTCGATGCCGAGGGCGAGCAACTCCTCCAGCGTGGACACCACCGGCGCGCGCAGCGTCCCGGTCGTGTCTCCGGCGGGGTCGACGATGCCGACCAGCTCCACGCCGTCCAGGCCGGAGAGCACCCGGGCGTGGTTGCGTCCCATCGCGCCCAGGCCGATCAGGCCGGCGCGCAACTGCTTGCCCCGGCTCATCGGGCGCCTCCGGCAAGGTTCGCGCCCTCGGCGATCCGCTCCAGGTCTTCCGAGCTCAGCGACGGGTGCACCGGCAGGGAGATCACCTCGGCGGCGGCCCGCTCGGTCTCCGGCAGCTCCCACGGGCCGGGCGTGCCGTCCTCGGTCAGGTACGGCTTCAACCGGTGGATGGGCGTCGGGTAGTAGACGGCGTTGCCGATGCCCAGCTCGGTGAGGCGCTTCTGGGCCGCGTCCCGATCGCCCCGGACCCGGACGGTGTACTGGTGGTAGACGTGGGCCGCGCCGTCGGCGACCGGCGGGGTCACCATGCTGGTGATCCGGGAGTCGAGGAACTTGGCGTTCGCCTGGCGCTGGGCGGTCCAGTCCGGAAGCTGACGCAGCTGCACCCGGCCGATCGCCGCTGCGACGTCGGTCATCCGCATGTTGGCACCGACGATCTCGTTGGCGTACCGCTGCTCCATGCCCTGGTTGCGCAGCAGCCGCAGGGTACGTGCCAGACCGGCGTCGGCGGTGGTGATCATGCCGCCTTCGAGACTGTGCATGTTCTTGGTGGGGTAGAAGCTGAAGCAGCCGGCAGCGCCGAAGGCACCGACCGGGGTGCCCCCCAGGCTGGCGCCGTGCGCCTGAGCCGCATCCTCCACGACGGCCAGGTTGTGCCGCTCGGCGATCGCCATGATCTGGTCCATGGCGGCCGGGTGGCCGTACAGGTGGACCGGCATGATCGCCACGGTGCGGGGCCCGATCGCCGCCTCGACGGCCGCCGGGTCCAGGCAGAAGCTGTCCGGCTCGATGTCGGCGAAGACCGGCGACGCGCCGACCAGGCGGACGGCGTTGGCGCTCGCCGCGAACGAGAACGACGGCACGATGATCTCGTCACCAGGGCCGAAGCCGAGGGCCATGAGGCTGAGTTGCAGCGCCGAGGTGCCGGAGTTCACCGCCACGCAGTGCCGACCGGCGACGAGTTCGCCGAACTCCTGCTCGAAGGCCGCCACCTCGGGACCCTGGACGACCATGCCGCTGCGCAGCACCTGCACGGCCGCCTCGATCTCGGCCTCGCCGATGACCGGCCTGGCTGGGGGGATGAACTCTGCATTGGGCCCGGGCATTGGGCTTCCTCCTGTCGTTGGAGCTCGTCCGGCCGCGATGCTAGCCGGTACGGATTTGGATGGGATGGGCGGTACCGGTAGGGGCTGGCCACCGCCGACGTCACTGCTACTGGGCGACGAGCCGCTCCTCAGCGGGTGCCGGTAGGGGCTCCGCGGAGGCGCGGAGGGCCCCGGCGACGGCGGCGGCGAGGCGGGGGACCTCGGCGTCGGCCAGCGGAACCCGCGCTACGGCGAGCCGCCAGTAGATCGGGCCGACGATCAGGTCGGTGGCGGCGACGGGGTCGACGGCGCTCAGCTCCCCCCTGGCGACGGCGCGCCCGACGAGCCGCTCGCCCAGCGCCTGCTGGTGGTTGCGCAGGGCCAGCTGGAGCGTCTGCCCGATCTGTGGATTGCGGGCGGCCTCGGCCAGCAGGTCCGGCAGGATCTGCGAAGCCAGCGGGTGGCGCAGGGCCCGCGACATGATCAGGTAGGTGACCTCGAGGTCGCCGATCAGGCTGCCGGTGTCCGGCAGCAGGAGTCGCTGACCGGCGACCGAGGCGACGATCTCCAGGACCAGGTCCAGCTTGGAACTCCAGCGGCGATAGACGGCGGCCTTGCTCACCCCGGCCCTGCGGGCCACCGCCTCGATCGACATGCGGGCGTAGCCGACCACCGCGAGTTCGTGCATCACGGCGTCCCGGATCGCGCTGGTGATGTCGGCGCGGAGCACCGCCGCACCGGCCGGCGCACGCCTCTTCTCGGTCGTCACGTGGAACAATGTAGCGCAGCGACGAAACGGTTGCGTCGCGACGTTGCGATGCACTACCTTGCGTCCAGCGAACGGGCGGGGTGCCGGATTCCGCGCTCCCGACCTACCGTTGTCGCGCTCAACCCGCACACTGAAAGATCGGAGCGCCTACCCATGGCCAACACGGCGGTGGCCGACCCCGACTCAGGGCTTACGCAGCGGCAGCTTGCCGAGCGTTACGGCCTGACGTTCGCCGGGGCCCGCCCCTCTCTGGCCGCGTACACGCGGCAGCTGTGGTCCTATCGACACTTCCTCGCGGCGTACGCGAACGCCAAGGTGGTGGCGTCGTTCAGCACGGCCCGGCTCGGCCGGCTGTGGCAGGTTCTGACACCGCTGACAAACGCGGCGGTCTACTTCCTGATCTTCGGTGTGATCTTGAACACCCGAGGCGGGGTCAGCAACTTCATCGGTTACCTCTGCATCGGCCTCTTCGTCTTCACCTTCACCTCGGCGGCTGCGTCCACCGGCGTGTCGTCGATCAGCGCCAACCTCGGCATGATCCGGGCGATGCACTTCCCCCGGGCCACCATGCCGCTGGCGGCCACCCTGATCCAGCTCCAGCACCTGATCACCGCCATGGTGGTGCTGATCGGCATCGTGCTCTTCACCGGCGAGCCGATCACGGTGGAGTGGCTGCTGGTGGTGCCCGCGGTGATCCTGCAGTCGATCTTCAACGCCGGCCTGGCGCTCGGGCTCGCCCGGATCGGTGCCAAGATCGTCGACATCAAGAACCTGATGCCGTTCATCATGCGCACCTGGATGTACGCCTCCGGGGTGCTCTACAGCGTGGACAAGTTCGCGACGAACATCCACAACCCGATCGCACTCGAGATCGTGCACGCCAACCCGCTACTGATCTACATCGAGCTGATCCGGCACGCGCTGATGGAGAACGCTCCGCTCAGCTCGTCCCCGCCCCGGCTCTGGGCGATGGCGCTGATCTGGTCGGTCGTCGTCGGTGTCGGCGGTTTCCTCTACTTCTGGCGCGGAGAAACGGAGTACGGCCGTGGCTGAGACCCTGCCCCAGTCCGCGACGACCACCGCCGACGGGCGGCGCATCCCCACGGTGATCGTCGACGACGCCCACGTCATCTACCGGGTGCACGGCGCCGGCTCCGCAGGCGGCAACACCCCGGCGACCGCGCTGAAGCGGATCCTGACCCGGGTCCCCGCTCCCACCGTCCGCGAGGTGCACGCCGTCAAGGGCGTCAGCTTCACCGCCTACCGGGGCGAGGCGATCGGGCTGATCGGCAGCAACGGCTCCGGTAAGTCGACGATGCTGCGGGCGATCGCCGGCCTGCTGCCGGTGACCAGGGGCGCCGTTTACGCCCAGGGCCAGCCGGCTCTGCTCGGCGTCAACGCGGCCCTGCTCAACGACCTCACCGGCGAGCGGAACGTCGCCCTGGGCCTGCTGGCCATGGGTTTCTCGCCCGAGGTGGTCAAGGCGCGCACGCCCGAGGTGCTCGAGTTCTCCGGCATCAACGAGCGCGGGGACTTCGGGTCGCTGCCCATGCGGACGTACTCCTCCGGCATGTCCGCCCGGTTGCGCTTCGCCATCTCCTCGGCGAAGGACCACGACGTCCTGCTCATCGACGAGGCGCTGGCGACCGGTGACCGCAAGTTCCGTCGGCGCAGCGAGCAGCGGGTGCGCGAGCTGCGGGACAGCGCCGGCACCGTCTTCCTGGTCAGCCACCAGCTCAGCACCATTCAGGAAACCTGCGAGCGGACGATCTGGCTGGAGTCCGGCGTGATGCGCGCCGACGGACCGACCGCCGACGTCATCGCGGAGTACGAGGCGTACACCGCCAAGTAGGTGGCGCGGGCACCCCGGCCGACGGCCGGGGTGCCCGTCCGGCGTGGTTCGTCCGCGCCGGAAGCTATGGTCGTACGTCCCCGGGCGAACCCGTCGCACCACCTGCACCTCGGCTCGGCACCACGAGTGGATCAGTGAGGATCGGCAATGACCCAGCAGCAGGCCCCCGTCCCGGACGCCGTGGCGGCAGGTTCGCCGGCGTCCTGGCTACCCAGCCGGACGGTGGCGGTGGTGCTGGCCGGCGGCACCGGCGAACGGCTCGGGCTCGGCATCCCCAAGCAGCTGTTGAAGATCGCCGGCAAGCCGATCATCGAGCACACCCTCGCCGTCTTCGAGGCCGCCCCCGAGGTGGACGAGATCATCGTGATGATGGCCGCCAGCCACCTCGCCGACGCCCGGCGGATCGTGGCGCAGGCCGGCTTCCGCAAGGTGACGAGAGTGATCGAGGGCGGTGACACCCGCAACGCGACCACCCGGCTCGCGCTGGAGGCGATCGGTGACGGCGACGTCAACATCCTCTTCCACGACGCGGTACGCCCGCTGGTCAGCGCCCGGATCGTGCGGGAGTGCGTGAACGCCCTCTGGACGTACTCCGCGGTCGACGTGGCCATCCCCTCGGCCGACACGATCATCCAGGTCGACGCCGACGACTGCATCACCGGCATTCCGGTCCGCTCGACCCTGCGCCGCGGGCAGACCCCGCAGGCGTTCCGGTCCGGCACCATCCGCGAGGCGTACCGGCTGGCCGGCGGCGACCCCGACTTCGCCGCCACCGACGACTGTGGCGTGGTGCTGCGCTACCTGCCCGGCACCCCGATCAAGGTGATCGACGGCTCGGACGAGAACATCAAAGTCACCCACCCGGTGGACGTACACCTGGCGGACAAGCTCTTCCAGCTCGCGGCGGCGCAGGCGCCCCGGCTGACCGACCACCGCAGCTACACCGAGGAACTGACCGGCCGCACCATCGTGATCTTCGGTGGCAGCTACGGCATCGGTCACGACCTGGCCGAACTGGGCCGGCGCTACGGGGCGCAGGTCTTCCCGTTCAGCCGTTCCAGCACCGGCACCCACGTCGAGCGGGCCGAGGACGTCGAGGCGGCGCTGAAGACCGCCTACGAGGCCACCGGCCGGATCGACCACGTGGTGGTCACCGCCGGGACCCTGGAGAAGGGCGCGCTGGCCGAGATGGACCAGGAGACCATGGACCGGGTGCTCCAGGTCAACTTCGTCGGGCCGGTGCTGGTGGCCCGGCATGCTCTGCCCTACCTCCAGCAGACCAAGGGTCAGCTGCTGCTCTACACGTCCAGCTCCTACACCCGAGGTCGCGCCCAGTACGCCCTCTACTCCTCGACCAAGGCCGCCCTGGTGAACCTGACCCAGGCGCTCGCCGACGAGTGGGCCGAGTTCGGCGTACGGGTCAACTGCGTCAATCCGGAGCGCACCGCGACGCCGATGCGGACGCGGGCCTTCGGCGACGAGCCGGAGCACACCCTCCTCGCGGCGGAGACCGTCGCCCAGGCTTCGGTGGACGTGCTGATCTCCGACCTCACCGGTCAGGTCATCGACGTACGCCGGGCGCCGGGTGGGGTGCCGACCCCGCGGACGCCGGAACAGACGGACGCGGCGACCAGCACGGCCGCCGGCTGACCGTCGGACATCAGTCGGCCACAACGGCGGGGAACGGAGCAACATGCGTGGTGCACTGATCAGGAAGCTGATCGCACGGTGCCTGAGTACCGGTCTGGCGGTCCTCGCGTTCCTCGTGGTCGCGTTGACCGGTGCGACCCTGTGGGGGCTGCTGCTGGCGGTGGCCGCCCTCGCGGCGGCCGGCTGGGAACGGCGCGTGCGGCCCGGCGCCGACACCGTCGCGGAGACGACGCTGATCGCCGCCGGGATCCTCGTCGGCTACGCCCGCCGGCTCGACGCCGGGTTCGACCCTGTGCTGGTCGCCACCGCGCTGGTGCTGCTGGGCCTGGTCCTGCTGGTCGGGCCGCTGCGCGACGCCGGCAACCTGGAGATCCGGGTGGCCAACCTGCCCGTGCGGGCCTGGACGCCGCTGGTCGCCGAGCAGCTCGGCACCGCCCTGATGGGGCTGCTCGCCGTGGTCGCCGGGGCAGCGGCGCTGGTCCTGCCGGCCGCCGTCGCCCTGGTCGCCAGCCTGCTGGTCGCCGCTGGCGCGGGGGCCGTGGCGGTCGACCTGGCCCGGCGGCGGTTCCGGCCGGCCGCCGGCGGCGGACCGGTGGCCCGGGCGCTGCGCCAGCACCAGCCGGAGTTCGTGCTCTACTTCTCCGCCCCGCCCGGCTCCGAGTACCAGGTCACCATGTGGCTGCCGTACCTGGAGCGGATCGGCCGGCCGTTCGTGGTCCTGCTGCGCGAGCCGGAGTTCCTGGCCCCGATCGCCGCCGCCACCACGGCCCCGGTGGTCTACTGCCCCACCCTGCGGGCGATGGACGAGGTCTTCGTGCCGAGCCTGCGGGCGGCGTTCTACGTCAACCACGGCGCGAAGAACAGCCACTGCATCCGGTTCACCCAGCTCACCCACGTCCAGCTGCACCACGGTGACAGCGACAAGGCGCCGAGCGCCAACCCGGTGTCGGCGATCTTCGACCGGATCTTCGTGGCCGGCCCGGCGGCGATCGACCGGTACGCCCGAGCCGGGGTGGACATCCCGGCCGAGAAGTTCGTGGTGGTGGGCCGCCCGCAGGTGGAGTCGATCGAGGTGCGCCAGGAGCCGGTGCGCGGCCTGGCCCAGCCGACGGTGCTCTACACCCCGACCTGGACCGGGCACCACGCCGACGCCGACTACTGCTCGCTGCCGGTGGCCGAGAAGCTGCTGCGGCGGCTGCTGGAGCGCGGCGCGACGGTGATCCTGCGCGCCCACCCGTACACCGCGCAGAACCCGGCCTCGGCCCGCCAGCTCGGTCGGCTGACCGAGCTGCTGGTCGCCGACCGGGCCAGCACCGGGCGGCAGCACGTGGTGGGTGCCGCAGCCCGGGAGCTGAGCCTGGCCGAGTGCGTGAACCGGTCCGACGCGCTGGTCTCGGACGTGTCCGGGGTGATCTCCGACTACCTCTACTCGGGCAAGCCGTACGCGGTCACCGACATGGGCGACGAGGGCGACCGGTTCACCGAGCACTTCCCGCTGGCCGGGTCGGGCTACGTGCTGCGCCGGGACATGTCCAACGTCGACGAGGTGCTGACCGCCCTGCTGGACACCGATCCGCTGGCCGAGGCCCGCTGGCTCACCCGCCGCCGCTACCTGGGCGACTTCCCCGCCGAGTCGTACGCCGAGGGGTTCCTGGCCGCCGCCCGGCGGGAGCTGGCGGCGACGCCGGATCAGGCGACCGAGCGACAGGCACCGTCGCTCTCCCCCACCGCCTAGCTCAGCGGTACGTCTCCAGCAGCGCCAGCACGGCCGCCGGGTCCTGCAGGTGCGCGTTGTGGCCGAGCCCGGGCAGGGTGACGACCGGTACGCCGAAGGCTCTGAGCTGGGCGTCGGTGACCATCGGGTCGTGCTCGCCCCGGGCCAGCAGTACGGGCGCGTCGGTCGCCGCCAGCAGCGCGGCCAGGTCGGGCGCACCCACGGCGAACGCGGCGGGGTCCATCGCCAGCCGCCATCGGCCGTCAACCTGCCGCAGCCCGGCGTCCACCGCCGGGTGGTCCGGCGGGAACAGCCCCTCCAGCCCGGACACCCGCAGGTAGCGGCGGGCCGCCTCATCGCGGCTGGCGAACCAGCTCACCGGGCGGGCGGCGAGCTCGCCGGCGCGGGCAAGTTCGGCCGGCGTCCAGACCGCCTTGATGCCCAGCCCGACCACGGCGTCGACGGCCACCCCCGCGTGGCGGGCGGCGAGTGCCAGACCGACCACACCGCCCAGGGAGTGCCCGAGTACGACCACCCGGTCGGCGACGGCGAGGCCGTGCGCGACCCGGTCGGCGATCCCGGCGAACGAGTACTCCGGCAGCGACGGCGACCGGCCGTGACCGGCCAGGTCCGGTGCCAGCCACCGCCCGCTCCACCGCTCTTCGAGCAGTGGCGCCCAGGGCGACCAGACGTCCCCGGTCGCCCCCATGCCGTGCAGCAGCAACAGGACCGGCTCGCCGCGCAATTTCTCCGCCACGGCCGCAGTCTGTCATGACGCGCACCACCCCGACCACCGGCGATCGCCCGGCCAGACTCGGATCTACGCACCGTCGGTCCATCGTGGAGGATTCGTCACCAATCACCCGGCGTACGGGTTCGTCGCGCTCCGGACCGCCCGCGACGGCAACGGGCGCCGACCCCGCGCAGGGGGTCGGCGCCCGTTGGGCCTCGTGCGTGACTCAGGCGGAGTAGCCCCGGGTGGTCATCCAGTTGGCCAGGTCGATGGTGCTGATCCAGTAGGACGGGTCGGCCGGGTTGGCCGAGTCGGCGATCCGCACGGTCCGGCCCTCGTCCTTGTAGCCCACCACGGCGATGTAGTGCCCGCCGCCGTAGGAGTGCCAGTTGCCGTCGGTGTCGGTGGCGTCCCCGACGATATTCGCCACCACGCCGCGACCGTCGGTGATCGCCCGCACGACGTCAGCCTGGAGCCGGTCCATCTGCGCCGGGCTGGGCGCGTTCGGGAACATCCGGGTCCGGTACGGCGAGCCCTTGACCTCGGCGTTGAGCACCCGGGTGGTGTCCTCGGCCGAGTTGGTGCCCATCTCGGTGGTGCCCAGCTTGGCGCCCAGCTCCTCCTGCGTGCGATCGATGCCGGCAGCGCTGAGCGCGTTGCGGGTGGCCGCCGGACCGCAGTTGTAGAAGGTGTTCTGCGCCTGGTAGTCGTACTTCAGCAGCTTGGACGCCGGCGGCTTCGGCGGCGCGGGCTTACGGGTCAGGTCCGGGTCACCGCTGGTCTTGGCGGCCCGGGAGGCGCTGGTCGGGGCCGGCACGGCGGTGGCGGGCGAGCCGCTGGTCGACGCGGACGCGGCGGCACCCGCCCCGCCCATCGCGGCGGCGTCGCTGCGAAGTTCGGCGGCGACGGTGGTCGCGGTCTGACGGCCGATGGGCGCGTCGTCGGCGTTGGCGAGCAGGGCGCCGGTGGTGGACGCGAGAGCCAGGGCCGCGGCGGACGCGGCGACGATCTGGTACGGGCGCTCGCTGGCGAGACGACGCAGCTGACGCTTGAGAGTGTGCTTCACGGGGTCCTCCACGGGTTCGGGGCGAGAGCGGCGCACCAGGGCCGGGTCGGGATCCGGGTAGGCGGCAGCGCGCGGACCGTGGTCCGCGCGGGTGGTGGCAGCTCAGGTGCACGCCCGGCCGGGCCGGGCTGGAAGGGCGGTGACCCGGGGGGTCAGCTCACCGTCACCGGACGAATGAGCGGGGGTACCGCGACGCCGTGGAGGCGGGGGAACAACCGGGGGGTGGAATGGTGCTGCACGGAATGGAACTCCTTCCGGAACCGCCTACCGGGTTAGCTGACGGATTCGGGCGGGAAGATCGCCCTACCGCGGGCCGTGGCTCGCGGATTCACCCCGGACGTACCTGGGTCCCCGGCTCGTAGATCACGATTAAGCGGGTCGACGCGGCGTCGCCTCTTGCGATCGGTAACCGCATCGGACGAGCGAACACTACTGGTCCTCTCCCGCGCTGCCAAGCCAGGCTCACCTGCGTAAACCTGAATTGGCGCGGCAATTTTTACGCGTTTCGCCGCTGACGTGACTCGATGGGACAAGCGGTTACGGCGGCACCCGGGGTCGACAACCGGACAGCCGGCCGGCAATGACGCCGCATTCGCGTGAGGATTACGCCCGGCCGTGCCAGGTGCCCGTTTCGGTGTCGTGTGACCCGGCTCACGGCATGGTTGGGACGATTTCGGTCTGCGTACCGCAGGTCGGGACCGATCTTCGGCCGGGCGACCCCGGCGCCTGCCCCCTCAACATCAGGCGATGACAGTCAGCCCACCCGGGCCGGACGCCAGCGGGCCGCGGTCGCCGGGCGGGCCGCCGTGGTGGTGGCCGGCCGGATCGGCACCCGGACCGGTCGCAGCCGGGCCGCCGCCGCGTACGCCTCCTCCGCGAGCGCGCGAGCCGCCTCGGCGGCCACCTCGGCACTCCGCCACGCGGCCTGCTCACGCTCGGCCGCGGCGCGATGCGCGAGCAGCTTGCCGTCCCGGATCGCGCGACTCAGCAGCGCCTCCTGCTCGACCGGGTGCCGCCGGGGATCCCACCCGTTGCGGTGCGCGAACACGTCAGTGAGCTGACGCATCGAGAGGTCACCCCGCCAGTGCGCCGCCATCGCCGCGCGGTGCAGGTACCGCTCCCGGGCGGCGTACTCCGTCGGGGTGCGGGGCGTGCGGGGGCTGGGGAGCGCACCCGCGCCAGCGAACCGGCGGGCGGCGCGTTCCGCCTCGTCGTACCCCACCCAGGCCCGCTCGGTCGCCTCCTGAGCGGCCAGCCAGTCGGCGCGACGTCGTCGGGCGGTCTGCGCCGCGCCGGCCGCGGCGACGGCCACCTCCTCGGCGTACCGGCGCAGGTCGGCCGCCTCGACGGCGGCGAGCTCCCGGGCGGTGGGCGTCGGGGCCGGGTCGACGGCCGGCCGGTCCCGCTCGGGGCGAGCGACCAGCACGGTGAGCACGGTCAGGGCCAGGAGGAACAGGGCCGACCAGATGGCGGCGGCCTGCGGAACCTCGGTCAGAAACTGGTAGAGGACGGTCTCCATGGTCGGCACCTCGGGGGAAGAGCGCTGCGGTGGAAGCCGCACGGCCGCCGGGACCGCCGCGGCGCGGGCCACGGCTCGGCGGGGCGGGGTGCGGAGATGGGTGATCGACAGGCGCGGTGGCGGGGCGGGCCCCCGATGACTCAGCGCGCCGGCGGGGCCCGGGAGGCCCGGGTGGCCGGATCGGCGGTACGCGGCAACCACCGTGCCGCGATGCCGGCGGCACCCTCGGCCAGCCCGGCGGCCTCGACGGCGGGCGCCGCCGCGTGCGCGTCGGGTGACGTCGGCGAGCCGGCGTGGCTCACAGCGACCGGGGTCGCCTGGCTCACGGCGACCGGGGTGGCGTGGTCGACCGCGACCGGGGTGGCGTGGCTCACGGCGATCGGGGTGGACTGGCCGACGGCGATCATGGCCGCCTGGTCGGCGGCGCCGCACGGGACGACCCACCCGGAGGACGGCGGGCCCGTCGCCCCGGCCGAGATGTGCGGCGGGCCGGCCTGGGCCGGCGCAGCGGCTGACGCACCGGCGCCGAGGGCCAGGGCGGCGAGCACGGCCAGGCTGGTCAGCAGCCGCGTCGCCCAGCGCGCCACCCACCACAACGGACAGGTGAGCGCGACGGGAGGCACGGCCCCACGCTACCGCCGGCGCCGGCCGCACGCATCGACGCCGGGCGTGTCGGCTGTCGCCGCGCCGGGGCTCCGGTCCAGCATGGACGCGATCAGCGCGAGTCGACGCGTACCCGTCGCCCGTCGTCGACCGCATCGTCGTCGACCGTGGCGGCCTCATCGATCACGGCGGCGTCAGTGACCACGGCGTCAGTGACCGCGGCGTCAGTGACCGCGGCGTCGTCGCCGGTCCGCGGTCGCGGGATGCCGCCGCCCGGCGGCGCCCCGCCGCGGCGAGGTGCGAGCCGGCGCATCAACGGCGTCTCCACGTAGCGGTGCAGCAGCCCGGCCAGCACCAGGGTCAGCAGCAGGAAGCCGAGCACCACCGCCGGACCACGCCAGCCGGTGAAGCCGACGCCCAGATTCCCGGACCAACGCAGAACGGCCGTCATCACCAGGACGTGCACCAGGTAGAAGGCGAACGACACCTCACCCAACCAGATCAGCGGGCGGGACCGCCACGGTGAGGACCCGCCACGGACGTCCGCGTCGGCCGCGGCGGTGATGACCAGCAGGTACGCCGCCGCGAGCAGGGCCGCCCACAGCTCCGCGCGGACCCACTGCGCGGCGGCCACCCAGACGACCACGAAGAGCACACTGGCGACACTCAGCCGAGGGCCCCGCCACCAGCCCCGACGCATCAGCTCAGCCGCCGCCGCGCCCATCCAGAACTCCAGCGACCGCACCGGCGGGAAGATCTGGGCGAACCACCACCGGTTGACCTCCGGCACCAGCGTCTGGGCCGGCCAGAGCGCGAGGATCAGCAGCGGCACCGCGACCACCACCGCCCACAGCGCCCAGGGCCGGGCCCGGCGCAACAGCGGCAGCGCCAGCGGCAGGCAGAGGTAGAAGAAGAACTCGCAGGACAGCGACCAGCTCACCGTGTTGACGCTGTAGAACCAGCCGGACCGCGCGTCCCACGCCTGCAACAGCAGCAGGTTCTCCACCGCGACGGCCGGGGAGATCGGGTCGGCGAACCAGAGGGCGACCAGCAGCGCTGCGGCCCAGAGCACCAGGTGGTTCGGGTAGATCTTGGCGAATCGCCGCCGCCAGAAGGACCGTTTCCGCTCGCCGTCCCGCGCCGACCAGACCAGCACGAAGCCGCTGAGGATGAAGAAGAACTCCACTCCGGACAGGCCCAGGGCGAACACCTTGTCGACCACCGCCCGGTAGTCGGGCTCGACGATGATCCCCATGGTGGCGACGTGGAAGCCGAACACCAGCAGCGCGGCGATCCAACGCAGCCCGGTCAGCGAGGGCAGGCGCCCGGCGACGCGCTCTGGACGGGCCTCCGCGACGGCGGCCGTGGTGCTCGTCATGCCTGGGTTCCGACGCTCCGCAGGGTCACCAGCACGTACCTCTCCTCCTTGGCGCGACGCCGGGCGGAGCGGCGTCCACCCGCCCGGCCGTGAGGCGCGGCGCGGTCCACGGCGGCCCGGGCGGGCCGCACCGGGGCACCCTACCGGCTCACGATCGGGCCGGGCCCGCGTCCGGTACCCCGGGCCGTCGGCCACCGCCGCTCGACCTCTGGAGTTTCCCGACCTGCTGCGGCTGATCGACGAACGGTCCACCGCGTTCCGCAGCGCGGTCGCCTCCGCGCCCAGCCTCGACGTCGAATTCCGTCTATGATCCACTGGCAACGCGACCGTCACGGAGGAACGCCGGTGATCGACGCGATCTTCTTCGATGTGGGCGGGACGATTCTCGACGAGTCCCGCGAGTTCCAGACCTGGGCGGACTGGCTCGGCGTTCCACGGCACACGTTCTCGGCGGTCTTCGGTGCGGTGATCGCCCGGGGCCTGGACTATCGGGAGACGTTCCGGGCCTTCCGTCCCGATTTCGATCTCGCAGCCGAGCTGGAGCGCCGGGCAGCCGCCGACAAGCCGGAGTCGTTCGGCGAAGAGGATCTCTATCCCGACGCGCGAGCGTGCCTGGCCTCCCTCAAGGATCAGGGCCTGTTCGTGGGCCTGGCCGGCAACCAGCCGACTCACGCCGAGCCGATCCTGCGCGCTCTCGACCTCTCCGTCGACGTGATCGGCACGTCGGAGGGGTGGGGCGTGGCGAAGCCGTCACCGGGCTTCTTCGAGCGGGTCGTTCGCGAGGGCGGTGGCGACGCGTCGTCGATCCTCTACGTCGGCGACCGGCCGGACAACGACGCGCGCCCCGCCATCGAGGCCGGCATGAAGGCGTGCCTGATCCGGCGCGGCCCGTGGGGCCACATCCTCGACGACCCAGCCGTGTCCGAGCGGTGCCTGTTCCGCATCGGCGCGCTGGACGAACTCCCCGACCTGGTCGCGAAGCACAACGCCGCAGGCGCCCAGCTCACCGACCGCGCGGTGGACACGGCCGAGCAGTAGTACGGGTGTACGAAAGTGCTGCTAGGGTGGGCTGATGACGCAGGCCGCCTACCAGCCGTCGCTGCTCGACCTGGCCGGCGCGGCGCCGAGCCTGGGGCCGCTGCCGGGCCAGGTGCGCCGGCACCAGCTCACCCGGGGCGCGTGGGTCGACCACCTTCCCGGCTGGGTGCGCGGCTCCGACGCGGTGCTCGACACCCTGCTGCAAGACGTGCCGTGGCGGGCCGAGCGCCGCACGATGTTCGACTCCGAGGTCGACGTGCCCCGCCTGCTCTGCTGGTACGACGGCGAGCGGCAGTTGCCGCACCCGGTACTGACCGAGGCGCGGGCGGCACTGAGCCGGCACTACGCGCCCGAGTTGGGCGAGCCATTCGTCACCGCGGGCATGTGCCTCTACCGCACCGGGCGCGACAGCGTGGCCTGGCACGGCGACACGATCGGCCGGTCGGCACACACCGACACGATCGTCGCCATCGTCTCCTTCGGTGCGCCCCGGCCGCTGCTGCTGCGCCCGCGCGGCGGCGGTGACAGCCTGCGCTTCCCGGTCGGTCACGGCGACCTGATCGTGATGGGCGGCTCCTGCCAGCGCACCTGGGAGCACGCCATCCCGAAGACGGCCCGCCCCGTCGGCCCCCGGGTCAGCGTCCAGTTCCGCCCCGTCAACGTCGCCTGACCGCACCCCGTGCCCGCGTCGGTTGATCATGAGGTTGACGGGTGGTCTGGTGATCGAATCCACCGTCAAGCTCATGATCGACGAGCGAGCCGGAGGTCGGGAGGGCCGGGTGGCGGAGCCGGGGACGCAGGTGTGGCGGTCAGCCCAGCGGACCGATGGCCCTCGCCAGGTTGACGAACCCCTGCCAGGCCGCCGGCCCGATGACCAGCACGCCGCCGTCGCGGTCCTTGGAGTCCCGCACCAGGACGACACCGGGCAGGTTGTCGGCGACCTCAACGCAGTTGCCGCCGTTGTTGCCGCTCCGGGTGCTGGTGCGCCACCGCGCTCCGCTCATGTCCATGATGCCGCCGCTTTCCTGATGAGGTCGAGAGATCGCGCCCGAGGGAGGGCTTCGCCCACTATGCGCGCCCACCGCCGCTCCAGCGTAGCGACGTCAGCGTGGTCATCGATGATCTGCGCCCGGACCTGACCGTCCACATGCGCCACCCGCGTGCCGTCGGGCGACTCCGCGATGACGAACGGCCCGCCGAAGCCGGGATACATGCCGGTGTCGGCCGGGACCACGTGCACCTGGACGGCGGGTAGCTCCGCGCAGGCCACGATCCGCGCGCACTGCTCGCGCATCAGCGTGGCGTCACCCTGCACCGGGCGCCGCAGGATCGCCTCGTCGAGCACCGCGACGACCTGCGGGGGCCGAGGCCGACGCAGGATCGCCTGCCGTTGCAAACGTGCCGCGACCAGCTCGTCCACCTCCTCCGGCGTCAACGCCTCACCGGCGAGCGTCGCCCGGGCGTACGCCTCGGTCTGGAACAGGCCGGGCACCCACACCAGCTCGAACGCTCGCAGCGCCACCGCCTCGTGCTCGATGTCGGCCCACGGCCGGAACCAGGCCGGCTCGCGCCGCTTGAGGACGTCCGGCCACAGGTCCGCCACGTCCCGCTTGAGGACGGCGGCCAGTTGCGCGCGGTGGCGAGGCCGTGGCACCCGCCCCGGCCTGACCCACCGCTGCGCCGTCTTCGGGTCGACGCCGACCCGCGCGGCGAGGCTCTCCGCCGTCTCGCCCGCCTCCGCCATGGCCGCGACAAGTCCGTGATTCACCGTGCCTCCCGGATGGACGTCCGGAGCGTCCATTGGAACGGAACTAACGCAGTGTCCCGGTCCCACTACAGAGGGCAGATTAGCGGAAGACGGCGCGGCCGGTGGCGGTGCGAAGCCCGGTGGTCGCGTTCGTGCCGGGGCCGCCTCGTGGGCGAGCACGTGCGGGGCGGCCCCACCCCACCCACCGACGGGAGACGACATGCCGGGTGACGAACCGCAGCCCACACCCACCCGCCCGGCACCGGGAGCATCCCCGCGCCCGACCACCGTGGCGTCGTCGCGCCGCGACCCGCGGGGTCTCGCGATGACCGGCCGAAGCTTCCACGCCGGCGACATGATCCGCCTGATCCGCGCCGCGAGCCCCCAGTTCCTCCGCCCGATCCGGGTCCGCGTGATCCGCGAGCTGACTGACCGGCCCACGTACCACGGGTGGACCTGGATCGAGGGGTACGAGCTGGGTCCGCGCGACACGGCGGTGGCCCGGCGGGAGCTGTTCGTCCTGCGCGAGGGTGTCGAGTGGTTGTCGCGGGCCCACCCGCCGGCTCCGGCGCTCCCGGTCCGCCGCCAGGCCGCCCGGGTGCGCGCGTGACGCGGAGCCCCGAGCACCTGCCGACCCGGCCGACCTGGCGCTGCCAGGCGTGCGGAATCGCCTGGCCCTGCTCGGCGGCGAAGCTGCGCCTGCTCGGCCGGTACCGGCACGACCGCGCGGCACTGATCGCCCACCTCACGGCGCTCCAGCGGGAGGCCGCCGTCCAGCTCGCCGAGCTGGACGGCGGGACACCACGCGTCGACGTCGCCGAACGGTTCGCCGGCTGGGCCCGCCCCCGCTAGCGCCCCGGGGACGCGTGCCCACCAGGGCGGCCCTGCGCCGGGTCAGCCGCGCTGGCGCCTCGGTGATGCGCGGCGACCCCTGGACCGGGTCAGTCGCGTTCGATGAGGTGACCGACCACCGTCGGGCCGAGCATCACGGCGAAGCCGGAGCCGTCGCGGCGCGGATCCGCGGCCGGCAGTTCGACCGGCTCGCCGGTGCCGGTCGCACCGACCGGCCGCGGCCCCACCCAGGCGACCGCCACGTCCGTCTCACCCTTGAGGAAGCGGTGCGCGCGCACTCCGGCGGTCGCCCGCCCCTTCGCCGGGTACGCCTGGAACGGCGTCACCTTGACCGTGGCGCCGGTGGACGTGACCACCATCGGCTCACCGTGGGTCGGATCGTCGGTGGCGACCGCACCGAAGAAGACCACGCGCGCCCCGGCGGGCACGTTGATCCCGGCCATCCCGCCGCCCTTGAGACCCTGTGGGCGGACCAGCCCGGCGGCGAAGCGCAGCAGCGACGCCTCCGAGGTGATGAAGGTCAGCGTCTCGGCGCCGTCGGTGAGCCAGGTCGCCCCGACCACCTCGTCGCCGTCGCGCAGGCCGATCACCTCGAACTCGTCGGAGCGCACCGGCCACTCGGGCGCGCAAATCTTCACCACGCCCTGCCGGGTGCCCAGCGCCAGACCCGGGGAACCCTCCGCCGTGCCACCCAGCGGCGCCAGGCCGACCACGGTCTCCCCCGGCTCCAGCGGCACCAGCTCGGCGGCGGACATCCCGCCGCGCAGCGACACCGTGCCGGCCTGCTCCGGCAGCACCGGCAGCGGCAGCACGTCGATCTTGAAGGCCCGGCCGGCGCTGGTCACCAGCAGCACCCGACCACGGGCCGTGGAGTGCACGACCGCGCGTACCGTGTCGTGCTTGACCCGGCCGTTGCGCCGGCGCCCCTCGGCGCTCTCCTCCGACTCGGCCGCGGTGCGGGCGACCAGGCCGGTGGCGGAGAGGATGACCTGGCACGGGTCGTCGGCCACCTCCAGCGGGCCGGCCGGCGCGGACGCGGCCAGCACCTCCTTGAGGTCACCGTCGACAAGCGTGGTGCGCCGCGCGGTGCCGAACTGCTTCGTCACCGACGCCAACTCGTCGGAGACGAGCTTCTTGAGCACCCGCTCGTCGTCGAGGATCGTGGAGAGCTCGGCGATCTCGGTGCGCAGCCGCTCCTGCTCCGCCTCCAGCTCGATCCGGTCGTACTTGGTCAGTCGGCGCAACGGGGTGTCGAGGATGTAGGTGGCCTGGATGTCGGAGAGGCCGAACTGGCTCATCAGGCCGTCCTTTGCGGCCTGCGCGTCGTCGCTGCTCCGGATCAGCCGGACCACCCGGTCGATGTCCAGCAACGCGATCAGCAGACCGTCGACCAGGTGCAGCCGCTCCTGGCGCTTACGACGCCGGTAGGAGCTGCGCCGGGTCACCACCTCGTAGCGGTGCGCCAGGAACACCTCCAGCAGCGCCTTCAGCCCGAGGGTGCGCGGCTGCCCGTCGACCAGCACCAGGTTGTTGACGCCGAACGACTGCTCCAGCGGGGTGAGCCGGTAGAGGTCGGCCAGCAGCGCCTGCGGGTTGACCCCGACCTTGCACTCGATGACCAGCCGGGTGCCGCTCTCCCGGTCGGTGAGGTCCTTGACGTCGGCGATGCCGGTCAGCCGCTTGGTCTTGGTGACCTCGTTGGTGATCGCCGCGATGACCTTCTCGGCACCCACCCCGTAGGGCAGCTCGACCACGGTGATCGCCTGGCGGCCCCGGCTGCCCTCGATCGGGCCGATCTCCACCTTGCCGCGCATGCGCACCACGCCGCGCCCGGTCTCGTACGCCCGGCGCACCTCGTCCAGGCCGAGCAGCACACCGCCGGTCGGCAGGTCGGGACCCGGCACGAACTCCATCAGCTTGTCGAGCGTGGCGTCCGGGTGGTTGATCAACCAGCGGGCGGCGGAGACCACCTCGCCGAGGTTGTGCGGGATCATGTTGGTGGCCATCCCGACCGCGATCCCGGACGCGCCGTTGACCAGCAGGTTGGGGAAGGCGGCCGGCAGCACGGTGGGCTGGGTCAGCGAGCCGTCGTAGTTGGGCTCGACGTCGACGGTGTCCTCGCCCAACTCGCCGACGAGCAGCATCGCCTCCCGCGACATTCGCGCCTCGGTGTAGCGCGAGGCGGCCGGGCCGTCGTCGGGCGAGCCGAAGTTGCCGTGCCCGTCGATCAGCGGGACGTTGAGCGAGAAGTCCTGGGCGAGGCGGACCATGGCGTCGTAGATCGCCGTGTCGCCGTGCGGATGAAACTTGCCCATCACGTCGCCCACCACACGCGCGGACTTCACGTAACCGCGGTCGGGCCGGTGGCCCTGCTCGTACATGGACCACAGGATGCGCCGGTGCACCGGCTTGAGGCCGTCGCGCGCGTCGGGCAGCGCGCGGGAGTGGATGACCGAGAAGGCGTACTCCAGGTAGGAGTCGGAGACCTCGGTGACCAGCGGGTTGTCGAAGACCCGCGCGCCGGCCTGGTCGAACGAGGAGAGGTCGACCTTGTTTTCCTTGCGGCGTGCCATGACTCAGCTTTCCCCTCGTACGGAACCCGTGCTCATGCGTCGATCGCCTCGCGGTCGACGCGGTCGGCGGAGTCGATGAGCCAGTTGCGGCGCGGCTCGACCTTCTCGCCCATCAGCAGCTCGAGGATCCGCTCGGCGGCGTCCACGTCGTCGAGGGTGATCCGGCGGACCGCCCGGGTGGCCGGGTTCATCGTGGTGTCCCACAGTTCGTCGGCGTCCATCTCACCCAGACCCTTGAAGCGCGGGATCGGGGTGACGATCTGCTTGCCGGACTTCTCCAGCTTGCGGACCGTCGTCTCCATCTCGGCCTGGGTGTAGGTGTAGACCGTCTGCGGGTTCCGCCCCTTGGTGGTGATCTTGTGCAGGGGCGGCATCGCGGCGTAGAGCCGGCCGGCCTCGATCAGCGGACGCATGTAGCGGGCGAAGAGGGTGATCAACAGCGTGCGGATGTGCGCACCGTCCACGTCGGCGTCGGCCATGATCAGCACGCGGCCGTAGCGCAGCGCGGACAGGTCGAAGGTACGCCCGGAGCCGGCGCCGAGGACCTGCACGATCGCCGCGCACTCGGCGTTGTCGAGCACCTGCTGGAGATTGGCCTTCTGCACGTTGAGGATCTTGCCCCGGATCGGCAGCAGCGCCTGGTATTCCGAGGAGCGCGCCATTCTGCTCGTGCCGAGGGCGCTGTCACCCTCCACGATGAACAGTTCGCTGCGGTCGATGCCGGTGGCGCGGCAGTCGACCAGCTTCGGGGGCATCGACGCGCCCTCCAGGGCGGTCTTGCGCCGGGCGGCGTCCTTCTGCTGCTTCTGGGTGAGCCGGACCCGGGCCGCGTCGACGATCTTCTGGAGCACGGTGCGCGCCTCGGCCTTGGTGCGCTTGTCTTCCAGCCAGGACTTCAGGTGCGCCTCCACCAGGCTGTGCATCACCTTGGTGATGCCGGTGGTGGAGAGCTCGTCCTTGGTCTGCGAGGTGAACTGCGGCTCGGGGATGCGTACGTGCACCACCGCGGTCATGCCCTCCAGGACGTCGTCCAGGGTGGGCGGCTCCTCCTTGGCCTTGAGCAGCCCGCGGGTGTTGCGCACGGCGTCGGCGAGGGTGCGCACCAGGGCCCGCTCGAAGCCCTTGCGGTGGGTGCCGCCGTGCGCGTTGCGGATGGTGTTGGTGAAGCACTCGACGGTGCGCTCGTAGCCGGTGCCCCAGCGGAAGGCCACCTCGACCTCGGCCCGGCGCTGCACGTTGGACTGCATGACGCCGTTGGCGTCGGCGGCGTTCTCCCGGTAGGTGCCCTCGCCGGTGACCAGCAGGGTGCCGGAGACCGGTCGGTCGCCGGCCGGGGCGAGGAACTCCACCATGTCGGTCAGGCCGTTGGGGTAGTGGAAGCGCTCCTCGGCGGGTGCCTCGCCGGTCAGGTCGCGCAGCAGGTAGCCGACACCGGGGACCAGGAAGGCGGTGTTGCGCAGCTTCATCCGGACCGCGTCGACGTCGAGCGCGGCGCCGGTCTCGAAGTAGCGGGCGTCGTGCCACCAGCGGATCGAGGTGCCGGTGCGCTGGCCGCGCTTCATGGCGCCGACCACCTGCAGCCCGGGGCCGGCGGTGAACGGGGCGTCCGGCCCGTCGCCGTCGAAGATCCCCGGTACGCCGTGCCGGAAGGACATCGAGTGGATCTTGCCGGCCCGACGGACGGTCACGTCGAACCGGCGGGACAGCGCGTTGACCGCGGAGGCGCCGACGCCGTGCAGACCGCCGGAGGTCTTGTAGCCGGAACCACCGAACTTGCCGCCGGCGTGCAACCGGGTGAGCACCAGCTCGACGCCGGAGATGCCGGACTTGGCGTGCACGTCGGTGGGGATGCCGCGGCCGTCGTCGTCGACCTGCACCGAGCCGTCGGCGTGCAGCGTCACCTGGACGCTGGTGGCGTGACCGGCGACGCCCTCGTCGGTGGAGTTGTCGAGGATCTCGTTGACGAGGTGACCCACGCCACGGCTGTCGGTGGAGCCGATGTACATGCCGGGCCGCTTGCGGACAGCGTCCAGCCCCTCAAGGTGGGTGAGGTCGTCGGCCCCGTACAGGGTGTCAGGCTCTGCGGTCAACTGGTCGTACTCCCCGGTCTTTGCGGTGTGCTGCCGGTCACCGACGGCTGTGCTGCCGGTCACCGGCGGCATCGGCCGGCGTGGCGCGCCGCAGCGAGCCTAGCCCGCGCCCCCGACAACGCCCGGAGGCCCCGCGCGACCCGCCGCGCGCCGGAGGCCGGACGTGAGCCAACGAACATTTCCGGGTGGCCGTGGGCACGGTCGCCGGCCGGTTGTCGCGGGACAGCGGGAGAGCGAGCCGGCCGGTACTGTCAGCGACGGTCGCGCCCGGCCGGGGCGGCGGCAGACGGGGGTCACCATGGGCGAGGAGGGGCCGCTGGCGACTGCGGCGACCGCAGCGACCGGGACGGCGGGCCCGGAGGCCACCGCCCTGGACGGGACGGTCGGCGCCGCGATCCGGCGTTCGGTCGGGACGCGGGCCCGGCGCTGGCTGGTCGGGGCCACCCTGCTGGCGGGTCTGCTCGCCGGCGTGGCGCTGATCGCGGCGGCGAACCCGGCCGACCGGACGTTCGCCGCGTTCTCCGACACGGTGCAGAGCCTGATGTCGGTCGTGGTGCCGCTCTTCGGCATCCTGCTGGCCCACGACCTGCGGCGGGCGCCCCGCCCGGCCCGGGTCACCCCCATCCTGCTGGCGACGATCGTGCTCGCCGCCGTCGTGGGCGTCTTCGGGGTCCTCATCTGCGCCGCCACGCTCCTGCTCGCACCGGCGGAGATCGCCGGGCAGCCGTGGCGGCACGCCGGGACCGTCGCGGTGGGCAGCGTGCTGGTGCAGATCGTGGCCGGGCTGGTCGGCACCGGGCTGGGCCTGCTGCTGCGGTCGCGCGTCGTCGCGTTCCTCGCCACCATCGTGCTGCCGCTGGGCCTGTGGGCCCTGCTCGGTGCCGTGGACGCCCTCCGGCCCGTCCAGCCGTGGCTCACGCCGTACGGCAGCGTCCGCCAACTGCTCTCCGGCGACATGAGCCCGCTCAGGTGGGCGCAGTGGCTGACCGTCCTGTTGATCTGGGGTGTCGGTCTGAACGCCCTCGGCGCGGCGGTGTTGAAGGGCCGAACGGCTCGCGGTTGATCGACTCGGGCTCCTTGATGTCGGGGGCGGGTGGTCGGTCACCGAACGATTCTGTTGCGAGGCATTGACGTCCGTCGTGCCAAGGTGATCTGATCGCGCCCTCAGAGAATCTTTCATCTTTCGATGGATGGATGGGGGACACATGTCCAGGTTCCGGCGTACCACGCTCGCCGCGGCACTCACGATCGCCACGGCCGCGCTGTCGACAACCGTCGCGTTGCCCGCACCCGCCTCCGCTGCGCTGCCCACCGCCGCGGTGGCGCTCGGCGACAGCTTCGTCAGCGGCGAGGGCGCCGGGGCGTACACCTCCGTGGTCGACGCCAACGGAGTGGCCCAGGGCTTCCCCGGCTGGACCGCGCCGAACAGCAACGCGTACTTCTGCCACCGCTCGGCGAACGCCTCGCTGCACCAGGCGGCGCTGCCCGGCATCCAGGCCCGGTTCAACCTGGCCTGCTCCGGCGGCCAGCCCCACGACATCGCCACCGCCTCCGCCGCCCGGGCGAAGGGCCGGACGGTGGCCGCGCAGCTCGACCAACTCCGCGCCGTCGCGCAGACCAACGACATCGACCTGGTGCTGCTCGGTCTCGGTTCCAACAACAGCTCGTTCACCTTCGGCAACGTCGCCGAGACCTGCGCCAACCGGTTCATCGCCGACGCCTGGACCGGGTGGTGGGAGTTCTGGGCGTACCTGAACGGGCCGGTGGAGCAGAAGCCGTGCAGCGACGCGGACCTCGCCACCGCCGCCCAGCTCAGCGCCGCGACCGCGGAGACCACCGCCGCGGTACGCCAGTTGCTCACCACACTGGACCAGGTGGACGCGGACGGGCAGCACCGGATCGTGTTCCAGGACTACACCAACCCGCTGCCGCTCGACCTCGACCCGACCTTCCACAGCGAGGACAGCCGCGACGACACCCGGGACAAGTTCCGGGCGCTGGGCGCCGAGCGGTACGCGGCCGGCTGCCCGATCCACCGGGCCAGCCTGCTGCCGGGCCACCACTTCTCGCAGAACCTGGGCACCCTGGTCAAGTCCACCCGGGACACTCTGGCCGCCGAGTTCCCCGCCGCCGACCTGGTCTATCTCAACGTGCAGCGGGCCTTCGACGGCGCCCGGCTGTGCGAGTCGCCGGCCAGCCCGAGCGGGGCGCTGGCCACCCCGATCCGGCTCCAGGACGACCCGAACGGCACCTTCGTCACGAGCCTCGACGGCAAGGACAAGATCGCCATCCAACGGATCGCCAACACGTGTGTCACGTACTTCCAGACCTGCCAGGAGTCGTGGCACCCGAACGCCACCGGGCACCGGGTGCTCGGGCAGTGCCTCGCCGGGGCGGCCGCCACCAGCGCCCGGGCGGTGGCCTGCGTACGCGCCGGCAACGGGACGATCACGGTCTCCTGACCTGCGCCACCACCGGAGGCCCCGCCGCTCGGCGGGGCCTCCGTCGTGCCCCCCCAAGGGGGCGAACCCCATCGAAAGGGATCACCGGGACGCCACGTACGGTGATCGTCCGATCACGACAGTCACCAGCCGGTCCGCTTCGACGGAGAAGTCGATGATCTACAGGTTAGGTGCGCGAACCAGGGGTACCGAGCTGCCATGCGGGTCCTCGGTATCAATGCGATCTTCCACGATCCGGCAGCCGCCCTGGTGGTCGACGGACGGGCGGTGGCCGCCGCCGAAGAGGAGCGGTTCAGCCGCCGCAAACACGGCAAGCGCCCGGTCGCCTTCTCGGCGTGGGAACTGCCCGAACTTTCCGCCGCCTGGTGCCTGGCCGACGCCGGGTGCGACGTCGACGACCTCGACGCGGTGGCGTACTCCTTCGATCCGGGCCTCTGCCGTGACGCAGCGGAACTCGGGCTCAGCGACCCGTGGGACTGGCTGCGCATCGAGTACGCCAACCGCGCGCCGCAGTTCCTGGCCGCCGCGCTGCCGGGCCTCGACCCGGCCAAGGTGCGCTTCGTCCCGCACCACGTGGCGCACGCCGCGTCCGCCGGGCTGGCCGCACCCACGGCCGGCGACGACACCGCCGTGCTGGTCCTCGACGGCCGCGGCGAGGTGGCCAGCCACCTGGCCGGGGTGTACGACGGTGGCGCACTGCGCACCCTGCGCACGCAGGAGCTGCCGCACTCCCTCGGCCTGCTGTACGAGGACCTGACCCGGCACCTCGGCTTCCTGCACTCCAGCGACGAGTACAAGGTGATGGCGCTGGCCTCCTACGGCCGGCCACGACACCTGGGGCTGCTGCGGGAGCTGGTCCGGGTCACCGACGACGGCGGGTTCACCGTCGATGAGATCGACTGGGCGAGCCTGGCCAAGCCGCGCGATCCCGACGGCGAGATGACCGACGACCACGCCGACCTGGCGGCGAGCGTCCAGGCCCGGCTGGAGGAGGTCGTCCTCGACCTGTCCCGCTGGCTGTACGCCGCCTCCGGCGGGGCGTCCACGCTGACCCTGGCCGGCGGCGTCGCGCTGAACTGCGTGGCCAACGCCCGGCTCGCCGCCGAGGGCCCGTACCAGCGGGTCTGGGTGCAGCCGGCGGCCGGCGACGCGGGCACCGCGCTCGGCGCCGCCCTGCACGTGGCCGGCACGCTCGGCGACCGGTCCACGCCCATGTCGGGCGTGGACCTCGGCCGGGGCTGGTCCGACGAGGAACTGGAGGCGGAGCTGCGCCGAGCGGCCCTGCCGTACACCCGGCCGGCGTCGATCGCCGCCGAGGCCGCCCGGGTGCTGGCCGACAACGGCATCGTGGCCTGGTACCAGGGACGCAGCGAGTACGGCCCGCGCGCGCTGGGCCACCGCTCCCTGCTGGCGCACCCCGGCGACCCGGCCACCACCGCGCGGATGAACGACGTCAAGGGCCGCGAGCAGTTCCGCCCGATCGCGCCGATGGTCCGCGCCGAACGGGCCGCCGAGATCTTCGACGGGGTGCTGCCCAGCCCGTACATGCTCTTCGTGCACCGGGTGAACCCGCAGTGGCGCGATCGGATCCCGGCCGTCACGCACGTCGACGGCACCGCCCGGGTGCAGACCGTCTCCGCCGACACCGAGCCGGTGGTGGCCGAACTGCTGGCCGAGTTCGAACGGTTGACCGGGCTGCCGGTGGTGGTGAACACCTCGCTGAACACCGCCGGCCGCCCGATGGTGGACACGCCGCGCGAAGCGATGGAGCTGTTCGGCTCGGCACCGGTGGAGCTGCTCGCGCTCGGCCCGTTCGCGGTGCGCCGGGGGGCGCTGGGCGGTGGCCGGTGATCAGCATCGTGGTGCCGACCCTCGGCCGACCCAGCCTCGACGTGCTGCTCACCGCGCTCGCCGACCAGGTCACCGAGCTGCCCGAGGTGGAGCTGCTGCTGGTCGACGACCGGCGCGACGAGACCGGCGAGCTGTCGGTGCCGGGGGCGCTGGCCGCGTACACCAAGGTGTTGACCGGTCGGGGTGCGGGCCCGGCGGCGGCCCGCAACGTCGGCTGGCGGGCGGCCCGCGGCTCCTGGGTGGTCTTCCTCGACGACGACGTGGTGCCGGCCGCCGGCTGGGCCCGCCGGTTGCGCGCGGACCTGGCCGTCGGCGAGCGTTTCGGCGGCGTGCAGGGCAGCGTCCGGGTGCCGCTGCCGGCCCACCGGCGGCCGACCGACTGGGAACGCGGCACCGCCGGCCTGGCCGAGGGCGTCTGGATCACCGCCGACATGGCCTACCGCCGGGCGGCCCTGGCCGCGGTCGGCGGCTTCGACGAACGCTTTCCGCGCGCCTACCGCGAGGACGCCGAGCTGGCCCACCGGGTCCGCCGCGCCGGCTGGGACCTGCTGCGCGGGCAGCGTGTGGTGACCCATCCGGTACGGCCCGAGGGGCGCTGGATCAGCCTGCGCACCCAGCGGGGCAACGCCGACGACGCGCTGCTGCGCCGGCTGTACGGCCCGCGCTGGCGCACCGAGCTGGGGCTGCCGCCGGGGCGTCGGCACCGGCACGCCGCGGTCACCGCCGCCGGTGTGCTCGCCGTCGCCGGGGCGGTCGCCGCCCGGTCGGCGCCGCCCGGGGGCACGACCCGGCGCGTGCTCGGAGTCGGCACCGGCCTGGCCGCGTTCGGCTGGGCCGCCGGCACCGCCGAGTTCGCCCGGCTGCGGATCGCGCCCGGCCCCCGGTCCGCCGACGAGGTGGCCACCATGCTCGTGACCAGCGCGCTGATCCCGCCGGTCGCGATCGCCCACTGGGTACGCGGCTGGTGGCGCGCCCGCGGCGCACGGATCGGCACCGGATGGTGACCCCCCGCCTGTACGACGCGGTGTTGCTCGACCGGGACGGGACGCTGGTCGAGGACGTGCCGTACAACGGTGATCCCGACAAGGTGCGGCCGGTGCCGGGGGCGCGGGAGGCGTTGGACCGGTTGCGGTCGGCCGGGTTGCGGCTCGCGGTGGTGACCAACCAGTCGGGCCTGGCCCGGGGCTACTTCACGACTGAGCAGATGGAGGCGGTGCACGCGCGGATCGAGGCCCTGTTGGGTCGCTTCGACGCGTGGCTGGTGTGTCCGCACGACGACTCGGACGGCTGCGGGTGCCGTAAGCCGGCGCCGGGTCTGGTGCACGCGGCGGCGCGGACGTTGGGTGCGAGCGCGTCGCGGTGCGTCCTCGTCGGGGACATCGGTCGGGATGTGGAGGCGGCGTTGGCCGCCGGTGCGGCCGGGGTGCTGGTGCCGACGCCGGTGACCCGGCCCGAGGAGGTCGCGGCCGCCGGGTGGGTGGCCGCCGACCTGCCGGCGGCGGTGCGGGAGATCCTGCGCCGCCAGGACGCGGTACGCCGGCGGGAGCCGGACGCCGATCAGCGTGTGGCGCTGCTCCCGGCGTCGACCCCGCCGCCCGCCGGGATCCCCGGGCGGGCGGGCACGGTGCTGGTGGTGCGCTCGGACTCGGCCGGGGACGTGCTGGTCACCGGGCCGGCGATCCGGGCCGTGGCCGCTGACGCCGAGCGGGTGGTGCTGCTGTGCGGGCCACGCGGACGCGCCGCCGCGACCCTGCTGCCCGGCGTCGACGAGATCATCGAACACCCGCTGCCCTGGATCGAGGCCACACCCGACCCGGTCGACCCCGCCGACATGCGGGCGCTGACCGCCCGCCTCGCCACGGTCGACGCCGACGAGGCGATCATCTTCACCTCGTTCCACCAGTCACCACTGCCCCTGGCCCTGCTGCTACGCATGGCCGGCGTACCCCGCATCGCCGCGATCAGCGACGACTACCCCGGCAGCCTGCTCGACGTACGCCACCGGGTCCCCGTCGGCGTCCCCGAACCCGAACGCGCACTGTCCCTCGCCGCCGCCGCCGGACACACCCTGCCCACCGACGACGAACCGGTCCTGCGCCTCCGCCCCGAGCTGAGCCGGTCGGCGGACACCGCCGACCGCGACTACGTGGTGGTGCATCCGGGCGCGTCGGTGCCGGCCCGCGCCGCTCCCCCCGGCCGGTACGCCGACATCGTTGCGGCGCTGACCGCCGCCGGGCACCGGGTGCTGGTCACCGGCGGCCCTGACGAGCGGGAACTCACCGCCCGGGTGGCCGCGGCCGGCGGCGTCGACCTGGGCGGCCGGACCGACCTGGCCGGGTTGGCCCGGCTGCTCGCCGGGGCCCGCTGTCTGGTGGTCGGCAACACCGGGCCGGCGCACCTGGCCGCGGCGGTCCGCACCCCGGTCGTCAGCCTCTTCGCACCCACCGTCCCGTTCGGACAATGGGGCCCGTACCGGGTGCCCACGGTCCGCCTCGGCGACGCCGGAGCACCCTGCCGGGACACCCGCGCCGCGCACTGCCCGGTACCCGGACACCCCTGCCTCAGCGGCATCGACCCGACCCAGGTGGTCGAGGCGGTCCGCCGGCTGGCGCCACCCTCCCCCGATTGACGGCAGCCCCGTACCCGCCCCGCCGACCATCCGCGAGATCCGCGACATCCGCGACAGGAGAGGCATGAACGTTCTGCTCTGGCACGTGCACGGCTCCTGGACCACCTCGTTCGTGCACGGCACCCACCGCTACCTCATCCCCACCACCCCAGACCGCGGCCCCTACGGCCTCGGCCGCGCCCGCACCTACCCCTGGCCCGACACCGCCGTCGAAGTCACCCCCGACGACCTACCCGACGCCGGCGTCGACCTGGTCATCCTGCAACGCCCCGAAGAGATCGACCTCGCCGAGAAATGGCTGCACCGCCGCCCCGGCCGCGACATCCCCGCCATCTACGTCGAACACAACACCCCCAAAGGCGACGTCCCCGACACCCGCCACCCCATGGCCGACCGCGATGACCTGCTCGTCGCCCACGTCACGCACTTCAACCACCTCTTCTGGGACACCGGCGCCACCCGCACCACCGTCATCGAGCACGGCATCGTGGCGCCCCGGGTGCAGTGGAACGGCGAACTGGACCGGCTGGCCGTGGTGACCAACGAGCCGGTCCGGCGGTGGCGGGTCACCGGCACCGACCTGATGCCCCGGTTCGCGCGGGTGGCGCCACTGGACGTCTTCGGCATGGGGGTGGCCGGGCTGCGCGACGCGCTGATCGCCGCCCGCCCCACCGGGTCCGCGTCCGACGGGCTGGCGGTGACCGGGTACGACGACCTGCCGCAGGACCGGATGCACGCCGAGCTGGCCCGGCGCAGGGCGTACCTGCACCTGTGCCGGTGGACCTCACTCGGGCTCAGCCTCATCGAGGCCATGGCGATGGGCATGCCCGTCATCGCCCTGGCCACCACCGAGGCGGTCGACGCCGTCCCGCCGGACGCCGGGGTGCTCTCCACCCGCGTGGACACGCTCGTCGAGGCGGCCCGGTGGCTGGTGGAGGACCGCGACGCGGCGTACCGGCTGGGCGCGCGGGCGCGCGAGGTGTCCAAGGAACGTTTCGGGCTCGACCGGTTCCTGGCCGACTGGGACCGACTGATGGAGGAGGAGACATGCGCATCGCGATGATCTCGGAGCACGCCAGTCCGCTCGCCGTCCTGGGCGAGGAGGACGCCGGTGGGCAGAACACGCACGTCGCCGAACTGGCCGCCGCGCTGGTCGGCGAGGGTCACGACGTACGCGTCTACACCCGGCGGGACTCCGCCGCGCTCGCCGACACCGTGTCCACCCCCGACGGTTACCAGGTGCGGCACGTGCCGGCCGGCCCGACGCGGCGGGTACCCAAGGACGAGCTGCTGCCGTTCATGGGCGAGTTCGGTCGCTGGCTGGCCGAGCAGTGGCGCGACGGCGACTGGACGCCGGACGTCGCGCACGCGCACTTCTGGATGAGCGGGCTCGCGACCCTGCACGCGGGCCGGCGTACCGGGGTGCCGGTGGTGCTCACCTACCACGCGCTGGGCACCGTGAAGCGCCGCCACCAGGGTGCCCGCGACACCAGTCCACCAGGCCGGATCGGGTACGAACGGACACTCGGCCGGGCCGCCGACCGGGTGATCGTGCAGTGCCAGGACGAGGTCGGCGAGCTGGTCCGACTCGGCGTGCCCCGGTCCAGGATGGCGCTCGTCCCGTCCGGGGTGAACCTGGAGATGTTCCGCCCGGACGGTCCCGCCGAACCGCGCTTCGCCGGCCGGTCGCGCATCCTCACGGTCGGCCGGATGGTGGAGCGCAAGGGCTTCCCCGACGTGATCCGGGCGCTGCCGGCGGTGCCGGACGCCGAGTGCGTGGTGGTCGGCGGCCCCTCGGCCGACCTGCCGCCCGCCGACGCGTTCGCCCGGCGGCTGCGCACCCTCGCGGAGTCGTGCGGTGTGGCCGACCGGGTGCGGCTGGTGGGTGCGGTGCCGCGTGAGGAGATGGGTCGCTGGTACCGCTCGGCGGACCTGCTGGTCGCCGCTCCCTGGTACGAGCCGTTCGGGCTGACCCCGCTGGAGGCGATGGCCTGCGGCGTGCCGGTGGTCGGCACCGCCGTCGGCGGGATCGCCGACACCGTGGTCAACGGCCTGACCGGGGACCTGGTGCCGCCGCGCGACCCACGGGCGCTGGGCCTGGCGATCCGCCGGCTGCTCGCCGACAAGGTGCGCCGCTTCGCGTACGCCACCGCCGGGCTGGACCGCATCCGCAGCAGCTACTCCTGGAAGCGGGCGGCCGAGCAGCTCAGCGCCGTCTACGCCGCGGTCACCGCCGTCGGCCGGCCCACCCCGGCGGTGGTCTGATGAGCGACGGATTCGCCATCATCGACGCGCACCTGAGCGGGCTGGCCGCGGCGCTGCTGCCGTACCGGCGGGAGGCCGAGCGGCTGGTCGGGTGGGGCACCCAGCTGGCCTGGACCCTGGCCAACGGTGGGCGGCTGCTGGTCGCCGGCAACGGCGGCAGCGCCGCCGAAGCCCAACACCTCACCGCCGAACTCGTCGGCAAACTCCACCACGACCGCCAACCCCTGTCCGCCATCGCCCTACACGCCGAAACCAGCGCCCTCACCGCCATCGCCAACGACTACGGCTACCCCCACGTCTACGCCCGCCAAGTCCAAGCCCACGGCCGAGAAGGCGACATCCTCCTACTCCTCACCACCAGCGGCACCAGCACCAACCTCCTCACCGCCGCCCACACCGCCCACCACACCGGCCTCACCACCTGGGCCCTCACCGGACCCACACCCAACCCCCTCGCCGACACCTGCCACGACACCCTCGCCATCGACTCCCCCGACCCCCAGGTCGTCCAGGAACTCCACCTCGTCACCAGCCACCTGCTCTGCGAATACGTCGAACAGGCACTACCACTGGTGCAGGACCTGCCCCGGTTCCCGGCACCGGTGACGCGTACCGTCGGCGCCCCGCACCGGCCCGGGCCGGGTGAACGCCCGCTGGCCACCGCCGGGCACGGCGCCAACGGGCACGGTGCCAACGGGCACGGCGCCAACGGGCACGGCGCCAACGGGCACGGTGCCAACGGGCACGCGCTCAACCTGCACGTGCCGGCGGCCCGTGACGGTGACGGGAGCGGGTCGTGAACGGGCCGCTGGTGGTGATCGGCGACGCCCTGCTGGACCGCGACGTCGCCGGCCGGGTGACCCGGGTCTGCCCGGACGCCCCGGTGCCGGTGCTCGACGAGCGGGACGCCACCGACCGGCCCGGCGGTGCCGGTCTCGCGGCGCTGCTCGCCGCCGCGCAGGGCGCCGAGGTGGTGCTGGTGACCGCGCTCGCCGACGACGCCGGGGGCGCCCGGCTGGCCGACCTGCTCACCGCGGCCGGGGTCACGCTGTATCCGCTGCGGCTGCCCGGGGCGACACCGGAGAAGATCCGGCTGCGCGCGGACGGGCAGACCCTGCTGCGGCTGGACCGCGGGGGCGCCCCGCAGCCGCCGGCCGAACCCCCGGCGGCGGCGCTGGCCGCGCTGCGTACCGCCGCCGCCGTGCTGGCCAGCGACTACGGCCGGGGGCTGCTGCGCCAGCCGACGCTGCGCGCGGCGCTGGGCGAGACGACCGCACCGGTGGTGTGGGACCCGCACCCCCGCGGGCCGGCCGCGGTGCCCGGTGTTCGGCTGGCCACCCCCAACCTGGCCGAGCTGCGGCAGCTCACCGGCGACGCCGGCGGCGGCTCGCCGCTGTCCACCGCCACCCGGGCCGGGCACGAGCTGCGCAGCCGGTGGCGGGCCGGCGCGGTGGCGGTCACCATGGGCCGGGACGGGGCGTTGCTCTGCCACTCCGGCACCACCCCGCTGGTGGTGCCCCCATCGTCCACACCAGATCAGGTTCGGGACACCTGCGGAGCCGGGGACCGGTTCGCGGCCACCGCCGCCACCGCGCTCGCCGGAGGCGCACTCGTCTCCGAGGCGGTCCGGGAGGCGGTGTCCGCCGCGTCGGCGTACGTCGCCGCCGGAGGCGCCGCCGGGCTGCACGTCGACGCACCGGCACCGGCGGACCCTGCCGGCCCCGGGATGGAGCTGGTGGCCCGGGTCCGTGCCGACGGCGGCACCGTGGTCGCCACCGGGGGTTGCTTCGACATCCTGCACGCCGGGCACCTGGCCACCCTCCAGGCGGCCCGACGCCTCGGCGACGCCCTGGTGGTCTGCCTCAACTCCGACCGCAGCGTGCGAGCCCTCAAGGGGCCGGGCCGGCCGATCAACACCGAGGCCGACCGGGCCCGGCTGCTGGCCGCGCTGGACTGCGTGGACGCCGTGGTCGTCTTCGACGAGTCCACCCCGCACACGGTGCTCGCGCGGCTCCGGCCGGACGTCTGGGTCAAGGGCGGCGACTACGCCGGGGACGGCGCGCCGGAGCTGCCCGAGGCCGAGCTGATCCGCGGCTGGGGCGGTCGGGTGGTCACCGTGCCCTACCTGGACGGGCGGTCGACGACCGCCACCATCAGCGCCGCGCGCTCGCGCGGCGGACACCTCGTGCAGCGTGTGAAGGAGACAGCATGAGCAGGGACCTGAACGGATCCGCGGTCCTGGTCACCGGCGGATCCAGCGGCCTCGGCGCCGCAGTGGTGACCGCGGTGACCAAGGCCGGTGGCCGGCCGTACGTGCTCGACCGGCAGGCGCCCGCCGAGGGGGTGCCCTGGCTGGAGTGCGACCTGGCCGACACCCGGGCCGCCGAGGCGGCCACCCGGCAGCTCGCCGAGCAGGCCGGCGGCCTGGACGGCGTGGTCACCGCCGCCGGAATGGACGTGCCCGGCCGGCTGGCGGACGTGCCCGGGGAGACCTGGGACCGGATCGTCGCGGTGGACCTGCTGGCCACCGCCGCGGTGATCCGGGCCGCCCTGCCGTGGCTGGAACGCTCGCACGGCACCGTCGTCACGGTCGCCTCCACGCTGGGCGTCAAGGCGGTCAGCGACGCCACCGCGTACTGCGCGGCGAAGTTCGGCGTGGTCGGCTTCACCCGCGCCCTCGCCGCCGAACTCGCCGGGCACGTCGGAGTCACCCTGCTCATCCCGGGTGGGATGCGCACCGCCTTCTTCGACGACCGGGACGAGCGCTACAAGCCCGGCCCGGACGCGATCCTCAACGACCCGGCCGACACCGCCGCCGCGATCATGTTCGCACTGAGCCAACCGCCCGGCTGCGCGGTACGCGAACTCGTGGTCTGCGCCGAGCAGGAGTCGTCGTACCCGTGATCGTCGTGCTGCGGGCGCTGGGCGTGGGCGACCTGGCGACCGGGGTGCCCGCGCTGCGGGCGCTGCGCGCCGCGTACCCCGGTCGGGAGCTGGTGCTGGTCGCGCCGCGCTGGTTGACGCCGCTGGTGGAGCTGGTCGGCGGGGTGGACCGGCTGGTCGACGCTCCCGGGCTGGGCCACCTGGCGTGGTCCGGTCCGGCCCCCGACCTGGCGGTCAACCTGCACGGTCGCGGGCCGCAGTCGCACCGGATGCTGGCCGGGCTGCGCCCCGGGCGGCTGCTCGCCTTCGCCAACGCCGACGCCGGGCACGCCGACGGCCCCCGGTGGACCGCCGACGAGCACGAGGTGGACCGCTGGTGCCGGCTGCTGGCGTGGTACGGGATCGAGGCCGACCGCACCGACCTGGCGCTGCGCCGGCCGGACCCGGCCGGCCTGCCCACCGGGGTGAGCATCGTGCACCCGGGCGCGAAGGCGGCGCAGCGCCGGTGGCCACCGGCCCGCTTCGCCGCGGTGGCCCGGGACCTCACCGCGCGCGGGCACCGCGTGGTGGTCACCGGCAGCACCGACGAGCGGGAGATCGGCGTCCGGGTGGCCGAGTTGGCCGGGCTGCCGGCGGCGGCGGTGCTGGCCGGACGCACCGACGTGGGCGATTTGGCGGCGCTGGTCGCGCACGCCCGGCTGGTGCTCAGCGGGGACACCGGGATCGGGCACCTGGCCACCGCGTACGGCACGCCGTCGGTGCTGCTGTTCGGGCCGGTGCCACCGGCGCAGTGGGGGCCACCGCCGGACCGGCCGTGGCACCGGGCGCTCTGGGTGGGTCCCCGCCCGCGCGGTCCGGTGGAGAGCGCCCCGCACCCGGCGCTGGCGGCGGTGCAGGTGCCGCAGGTGCTCGACGCGGTGGAGCGGGTCGAACAGGTGGCTACCCGCCGGTAACGAAGGGCCGTAGGCTGGCGCCGTGAACGGGGAGCCGGAGTACACACAGGAGTTCGTGGACGTCGACGGCGGTCGGCTCGGCGTGCAGATGTATCCCGAGCCGGCCGGCCCGCCCGGCGCGCCGGTGGTGGTGATCTGGCCGGCGATGGGGGTGAAGGCGCGTTACTACCGCCCCTTCGCGGCGGCGCTGCGCGCCGCCGGGCTCGCCGTGGTCGTCGCCGACCTGCGCGGCACCGGTGCGAGCACGCCGGCGCCGAGCCGGGCCGACCGGTACGGCTACGCCGAGCTGGCCGGAGACGTCGGCGCCGTGCTCCGCGCACTGAAGCCCCGACTGGAGGGGCGCACCCGGCTGCTGCTCGGGCACTCCCTCGGCGGGCAGGCCGCACTCCTGCACCTCGCCCTGGACGGCAGCGACGCGGCCGACGGGCTGGCGCTGATCGCCGTGGGCCTGCCCTACTGGCGCAACTATCCCGGCCTGCGGGGCTACGGGGTGCTGCCGTACACCCAGGGCATCGCCGCCACCACCGCGCTGCTGCGGGTCTGGCCCGGCTGGGGCTTCGGCGGCCGGCAGGCGCGCGGGGTGATCCGGGACTGGGCGTACACCGCCCGGACCGGCCGTTTCCCCCGGCTGGACGGCATGGACACCGAGGCGGCGGTACGCGCGGTGCGGAGCCCGGTCCTCGCGGTGAGCGTCGACGACGACCAGTACACCCCGCACGAGACCATGGACAACCTCTGCGGCAGGCTGGCCGCCGCACCGGTGACCCGGGAGCGCTACACCAGCGCGCAGGCGGGTGCCCCGCTCGACCACTTCACCTGGGTACGCGCGGCCACACCGCTGGCGCAGCGGATCGCCCGCTTCGCCAGCGGCCTGCCGCGTCGCTGAGCGGCCGCCGGCCGGCTCACTCCTCAGGGTCGAGCGGCACCAGTTCGTCGTCCCGCTCCACCCGGATCTCGCCGTGGTCCTTGCGCGGCGGAACCTCCGCCGTGGTCCGGTTCAGGTCGTCGTCGGGGTGCATGAGCACCGCGTCCGTGGTGGCGGTCTTCTCCCGGCTCTCCTCGGGCTGTGACATCCCGTACCCCTCTCCTGCGCTCGGCGTAGGTCACGATCTACCCGCCACCGACCGGACGACTCCTTCCGGACCGGGTCAGCCGGCCTCGGTCAGGTCGGTCGTCGCCGCCAGTTCGGTGACCACGGCCACCAGCCGGTGCAGGGCCGGCGAGGTGTCGCCCGACCGCCACACCATTTCGGTCTCCGCGTACGCGCCGGTCAGCGGGACGAACACCACGCCGGTGCGGCGCAGACTCCGCGCCGAACGGGCGAGCCGGGTGACGCCGAGCCCGGCGGCGACGAGGCCGAGGAGGCTCTGCACGCTGGCGTCCTCCTGGACGACGTTCGGCACGAAACCCGCCCGGCGGAAGTGCTCGTCGTAGGAACGGTGCCACGGTTCCCAGGAGCTGCGCGGCGTCATGACCCAGGGTTCGTCGGCCAGTTCGGCCAGCTCCAGTTCGGCACGGCCGGCGAGCGGGTGATCCTCGGGCAGCACGGCGCACACCGGTTCGGTCGCGAGCGTCCTGGATTCCAGATCGGGGACGAGCGGGGGGCGGGTGAAGGCGGCGTCATAGCTCCCGCCCCGTACGCCCTCGACGAGGGACGCGATGCTGGTGGACTCCGTCGCCAACTGGAGGTCGGGAAGGTGGTGGCGCACGGCCCGGACCACCGGGGGCAGGAGGTGGTTGGCGACGGTGGTCAGGAAGGCGAGCCGGAGTCTGCCGACCTCCCCCCGCCGGGCCCTCTCCACGACGGCGACGGCCTCCTCGGCGCGGTCCACCACCGCGCGGGCCTCGGGGACGAACAGGGCACCCAGATCGGTCAGGGTGGTGCCGCGCGAGTCGCGGTCGAACAGTCTCGCCCCGACGATCCGTTCCAGGGCGGTGATCTGCTGGGACAGCGACTGCTGGGCGATCATCAGGCGAGCGGCGGCCCGGGTGAAGCTCAACTCCTCCGCGAGAACCAGGAAATACCGCAGTTGCCGCAGTTCAGGGGTGGTCACAGGAACAGACTGTAACCACCCCAGGAAGACAGTGTTGGCCGCTCCGCGGGCCCCGCAGGATCGTTTCTGGAGGACGCAACGACCACGCACCGGAGGAATCCCGATCATGACCGCACCACGCGTCACCACGCCGTTCAACGCCGGATCCACCGCCGCCGACGTGGTGGCCGGCATCGACCTCACCGGGCGGCGTGCCATCGTCACCGGCGCCTCCTCGGGCATCGGTGTCGAGACAGCCCGGGCCCTCGCCGCAGCGGGCGCAGAGGTGACCCTGGCGGTGCGGGACGTGGCGGCCGGCGAACGGACGGCGCGGGACATCCTCGCCACCACGGCGAACCGGCTGGTCCGGGTCGCCCCGCTCGACCTCTCCGATCAGGGGTCGGTCGCCGCCTTCGTCGCCGCCTGGGAAGGCCCCCTGCACATGCTGGTCAACAACGCCGGGGTGTCGGCCACCCCCGAGATGCGGACCTCGGAGGGCTGGGAGCTGCAACTCGCCACCAACCACCTCGGCCACTTCGCGCTCACCACCGGACTGCACCGGGCGCTCGCGGCGGCCGACCGGGCGCGGGTGGTGACGCTCAGCTCCATCGCACACGTCCAGGCGCCGATGGTCTTCGAGGACGTCAACTTCCGCGAACGCCCCTACGACCGGATGCTCGCCTACGGCGAGTCGAAGACAGCCACCGCGCTGTTCGCGGTCGAGGCGAACCGGCGCTGGGCCGGCGACGGCATCACCGTCAACGCGGCCAACCCGGGGGCGGTCGCCACCAACCTGGGGCGTCACCTCACTGAGGAGGACTACGCGCAGCTTCCGGCGTACGACTTCAAGACCCCGGAGCAGGGTGCCGCCACCTCGGTGCTGCTCGCGGCCTGGCCGGGGCTGGACGAGATCGGGGGCCGGTACTTCGAGGACTGCAACGAGGCGGCGCGACACAGCCCCGAGACACCGCTGCAAGGGGTCGCCGACCACGCCGTCGACCCCGCGGCAGCCGAGCGGCTGTGGCAGGTCTCGCTCGACATGCTCGCCGACGCAGGACGGGCCTGACGCGCGATGCTGACCCGGCCGGGAGGCCACCCGGCCGGGGGCGCGGGCGGCACTGTCCGCGGCGGCCGTCCCTGGTGCGCCGTAGGTCGGCAGGTTCGCCCCGTCGACCAGGGATTAGCCCCCCGGGCGGCGGGTAAGCCGCACCGCCCGACACGGCGGAAGGGGATCACATGTCCGAACGGCATACCGCACTGCGCTCCATGCACGATCTGGGCCTGGCGGCCTGGTTCGGGGGCTCCCTCATGGGAGCGCTCGGCGTCAACAGCGCGGCGGCGAAAATCAACGACTCGTCCCAACGGCTCCCGGTGGCCTCGGCGGCCTGGGCCAAGTGGACTCCGATGAACGCGGCCGCCATCGGCGCGCACCTCGCCGGCGCGGTCGGCGAACTGGTGACCGAGAGCCCACGGGTGGCCTCCCAGCGGGGAGTAGCGCAGGCCAGCGCCATCAAGACGGCACTGACCGTGGGCGCGCTCGCGGTGACCGGTTACAGCCGGTTGCTCGGCATGAAGTTGGAGAAGGCCGGTGGTCCACCGGTGAACGGCACCACCGAGCCCCACCACCAGACGCCGGCCCACGTGGCGTCCACGCAGCGGCAGATGAAGCTGCTCCAGTGGGCCATTCCGGCGCTGACCGGCGCGCTGGTCGTGGTCACCTCGTACATGGGTGAGCAGCAGAAGCCCACCCAGCAGTGGCGCGGGGTGCTCGGCCGGGTCAGCAAGGTGGCGGCCGCCCCGATGGGGATCGCCACGCTCGCGGGCCTGGGCGCGAAGAAGGGCGGCATGGCGGGCATGGGCGCGCGGAAGCGCGGCATGAACGGCGGGAACGTGCACAAGCGCAACATGGCGATGGCCGGACGCTGACGCACCGGTACCGGCCCGGCCGGCATCCCGCCGACTCCTCGACGGCGGGACGCCGGCCGGTCGCGTCCCCGGTTCGCCCCGAAGGGCGGATCCGGGCGGGCGTAACCCGCCCGGGTACGGGCAATCGTCCGCCGACAGCGACGGACCGACGAGCGAGGTGGCCATGACGGCGCACGAGGGACGCGATGGCGGCGGCGACCGGTTGGAGCCGGAGGCACTCAACCCGTGGGGCACCCGCGACGGCTTCGACGCCGAGCCGCCCTGGGGCACGGACGAGGACTCGCCGATGGACGAGGGCAGCGAGGAGACGGCGGTGCCGGAGGGACGGCGCGGGGACCGCCGCGCTGGCGCCCCGGACGGGCGGAGCGGGCCCGCCGGCCGGCACGGTTTCGGCTCGGTGGAACCGACGCGGACGCCGTCGGCCGGACCGGGGGCACCACCCGACCCGGCACCGAGCGGCCGGTCGTTCCCGGACGACGCGGACGTCAACGAGCGCACCCAGGACGCGCTGCGCAGCCGGGGCCGGCGCTCGTAGCGACAGCGGCGACCCGCGGATCCGCCTCCCGGTGGGTGCGGACGGCCGGGTGGAGCGCGAAACGCGGGCGCGCTGGCGGTTTGCCGACCGACCGGGTGGGCAGGACTGGTCCCATGCCGACGCCCCGGACCACCCGCCTCGACAGTTCTCTGCCGCTGGCCCTCGAGGGCTACGCGTGGTTGCCCAACCGCCTGCGCCGAGCCGATGCCGACGTGCTGCGGACCCGCGTGCTGGGGCTGCCGATGGTCGCGCTGCACGGGCCGGCGGCGGCCGAGTTCTTCTACGACGAGCGGCACGTGCGTCGGCACGGGGCGATTCCCGGCCCGGTGCAGAGCACGTTGTTCGGACACGGCGCGGTGCACACCCTCGACGGCGACGCGCACCGCGTCCGGAAGGCGCTGCTCGTGGCGCTGCTCATGGACGGGAGCATCGACGGCCTGGTCGAGCGGGTCGAGGCCACCTGGGACGAGGCCGCCCGGGACTGGGCGAGCCGGCGGGTGGTGCTCTTCGACGAGGCGAGCCGGGTGCTGACCCGCGCGGTCTGCGACTGGACCGGCATCCCGCTCACCCGCGACGAGGTGCCGGCGCTCGCCGGCGACCTGGTGGCCATGGTGGACGGCTTCGCCACCGCCGGGCCTCGGCACTGGCGGGCGCGGCGGGCCCGGACCCGACGCGAGGACTGGCTGGCCGCACTGGTCGAGCGGGTACGCCGGGGCGAACTCAAGGCCCCTGCGGGCTCCGCGGCGGCGGCGGTGGCCGAGCACCGGGACGCCGACGGCGCGCCGCTGGACGCGCGCACCGCCGCGGTCGAGTTGCTCAACATCATCCGACCCACGGTGGCGGTCAGCTGGTTCGTGGCCTTCGCCGGGCACGCGCTGCACCGCTGGCCGGCGCAACGGGACCGCCTGCGCGTCGGCGACCCGGCGTTCTCGGAGGCGTACGCCCACGAGATCCGCCGGTTCTACCCGTTCGCGCCGTTCGTCGGCGCGCGGGCGGTGGCCGACCTGACGTGGGGTGGCGAGCGCATCCCGTCCGGCGCGATCGTGCTGCTCGACCTGTACGGCCAGAACCACGACCCCCGGTCGTGGCCGGAACCGTACCGCTTCGACCCGGACCGCTTCGTCGGCCGGCAGATCGGCCCGTTCGAGCTGGTACCGCAGGGCGGCGGTGATCCGCGTACCGGGCACCGCTGCCCGGGCGAGATGATCACGGTGGCGCTGCTGCGCGACCTCGCGGTCCGGTTGGCCCGCCTGTCGTACCGGGTGCCCGAGCAGGACCTGCGGATCCCGCTGCACCGCATCCCCACCCGCCCGGTGGACGGCCTGGTGATCGAGGTCGCGCCGGCGAACTGACCACTGACCAGCGGCGGTACCCGGAGGGCCGGTGGGGAAACCGGTCAGCGGCCGGTCGTGGCACGGGCCGGGTCGGGCTGGTCCGCGGTCCCCGGCTGGCGTCCCGGTCGTGGCCGGCGGTCGGCCCGCTGCGCGAGCTCGAGCTCGTGCTCGGTGAGCAGTTGCGCCAGCCGGGTCGCGTCGCGCTGGGCCTGGCCGGCGCAGCAGTTGTTGAACAGCACGTGCAGTTCGTCGGCCGGCCGGGCCAGCTCGGACAGCAGCCTGGCCCAGTGCCGCAGTTCACCCTCGTCGTAGGCGTAGCGGAACTTCTCCTGCTTGTCGCCGCCGCGCCAGTCGTCGCTGTGGCCGTGGAACCGGACCACCGCCGGCTCGGCGGTGGTGAACAGGATGGGCGGCACCGAGGACGGGTTTCCCTGCGGCATGTCGACGCAGACCAGGCTGAGGTCGTTGGTGCGCAGCAGCTCCACCGTGTCCAGTGCCGCCCGACCGTCGAACCAGGACCCGTGCCGCAGCTCCACGGCGACCCGCCACGGCCGGCACCGCCGCGCCAGCTCGACGATCCGACGCTCGGCCGCGGCGCTGCGTACCAGCCACGGCGGGAACTGCAGCAGCACGACGCCGAGCTTGCCGGCGCCCGCGATCGGGTCCAGCGCCGCCCGGAACCGGGACCACAGCTCGTCGTACGCCCGCTCCGGCAGGTCGCGGCGGCGGACCCGGCTCGGGCCGGTGGCCGGCCGCAGGTCGCGGGGCAGCGCCGCCACCGGCGTCGGGTGGCCGGTGAAGAGGCTGAACGCCTTGACGTCGAAGGTGAACTCCGCCGGTGTGGCGTCGACCCAGCCCTGCGTGGTTTCCGGAACGGGGACGGCGTAGTAGGAGGTGTCCACCTCGACCAGCGGGAACCGGCCGGCGTAGTAGCCCAGCCGGCCGGCCGGGGTGTTCGCCGAGCGCGGGTACCACCCGGAGCGCAGCAGCGACTGGTCGGCCCAGGAGGACGTACCCACCTTAATCACACCCATGTCATTCAGTGGACCGCCCGGCGCGCGGATCGGCAACCGCTGGGCGGCGCCGCCGCGGCCGTGTCGGAGCCGGGGAAGTGACGGTCGTCGGTCCTAGGCTGACGCCAGCGGACATCGACCGAGGGGCGGAGCATGACCAGTACCGAGCAGGTGACGACCGGCGAGCGGGTTGATCTGTTGCAGACGCTGCGCCGGCACCGGGGTTTCCTGTTGCAGACCGTCGACGGGCTGACCGACGAGCAGGCGGCCAGCCGCCCCACCGCGAGCGAGCTCTGCCTCGGTGGTCTGATCAAGCACGTCGCCGGCACCGAGGAGCGGTGGATGCGTTTCGCCGTGGGTGGCGCGGAGGCGATGCAGAGCGAGGAGATCGACTGGGTCGGCCAGTTCCGGATGGCCGAGGGCGAGACGCTGGCCGCGTTGGTCGACCGGTTCCAGCAGGTCGCCGCCGAGACCGACGAGTTGATCGGCACCCTCGACCTGGATTCGGCCCACCCGCTGCCGCAGGCGCCCTGGTTCGAGCCGGGGGCGAGCTGGACGGTGCGGCGGGTGCTGCTGCACCTGATCGCCGAGACGTCCCAGCACGCCGGGCACGCCGACATCCTGCGCGAGTCCATCGACGGCGCCAAGACCATGGGCTGACCTGCCCGGGCCGCCGTCCTGTCCGGCGGGTGCCCCACCGGCCGCTCCCGGCAAGCCTCGCTCGTCCCGTCAGCAGGACTGATGTGACGCCCTGCCCGGGGGCGGCGCTGAGGGACACGAGATGAACGTGGACCGGATGGATCAGGAAACCGTCGAGCGGCTGCTCGATGGGATCATCGTCGACCCTTCGGCCGGCCCACGGCCGGTCGTGCTGCTGCTGACCGCGGTGCGCGCCGCCCCCCGCCCCGCCGAGTTGGCCGGCGAGGGCGCCGCCCTCCGCGGCTACCGTGACGCGCTGGCCCAGCCAACCAAGAGGGCAACGGCGTTCCACCCGACGCGGCGCCTCGCTGGCTTCGGCATCCGGGCGACCGCGGCAGCCGTGGCGCTCGTCGCCACCGGTGGGGTGGCCCTGGCCGCCGCCACCGGCACTCTGCCCCTGCCTCCGCACCCGTCCACGGCCACCCCGCCGCCACCTCCCGGCTCTCCGGGGGGCGGCACCGCCCCCGACGGGCGACCCGCGCCGGGTCCCGGTGCGAGCAGCCCCGGCGGGCCGACGACGCCCACGCCGGCCGCCGCTCTGCTGAACCTGTGCCGGGCGTACCGGGCGGATGCCGGCGACAACCCGGGGCGCAGCCTCGACAATCCGGTCCTCTCCGAGCTGATCACCGCGGCCGGTGACCGGCAGCGGGTGGGCGAGTACTGCGACCGGGTGCTGGCCGGGGGGCCGACCCCAAGCGACCTGCGCCCCAGCCGGCGGCCCGACGTCACGCCGAGCCGGCCGGGGCCACCGGTGCAACCACCGTCGGTACCCCCCACCGGTAAGCCCACCGCCACCGGATCCGAACGCGTCAGGCGGCCCACCGCCCTTCCGGTCCCGCCGACGAAAGCCCGACCCGCTCCGCCCACCGCCAACCATCGGTAGCGGGCGGCACGGTCCGGCGGGGTCCGCCGCGACCGACGGCGATGATAGTGCCGCCGGTCGCCCCGGGCGGGACTCCGGAGGTCAGCGCAAGCGGGCCCGACGCCCACGTCCGGCGGCCGACCGGTCCCGGCCGTACGCGTCCGAGCGCCCCCAGCGACCCGGGATGTCCAACAGCTCGATCCGCCCGAATCCCTCCGGCAGGGCCGGGTTGACCAGCAGATTGTCGCCGGATGGACGCAGACCGAGCAGGGTGCCGAGCAGCATCAGCAGCGCCCCGGAGGACCACGACTGGGGTCGGCCCGCGGCGGGCAACTGGACCGGGTACCGGGTCAGGTCACGCTCGTACCCGGCGATCACCTCCGGCACCGGGCCGCGGAGCAACTGCGCCATGTCGAAGATCCCCTCCGCGATCCGGGCCGCCTGCGCGTCGCACCGGTAGTGCCGCAGCCCCGCGGCGATCAGCGCGTTGTCCGACGGCCAGACCGCTCCCAGGTGCGAGCCCACCGGGTTGTACGGGAGCTGCCCGGTGGCGAACGTCCGCACGCCCCACCCGCTGAAGAGCCGAGGCCCGACCAGGTGCGCGGCGATCGCCCCGGCGCGGTCCTCGTCGACGATCCCGCTCCAGAGCAGATGCCCGATGTTGGACGACAGCGCGTCGACCGGTTGCCCGTCCGGCTCCAGGGCCAGCGCGTAGTACTCCCGGTCCGCCAGCCAGAAGTCGCGGTTGAACCGTTCCTTGAGCTGCGCGGCCTCCCGCTCCAGCCGGTCGGCGTACGCCGGGTCGCCCCAGAACTCGCGGGCCAGGCGGGCCCCACGCCGCTTGGCGTCGTACGCGTAGCCCTGCAACTCGCAGGTGGCCCGGGGTGACGCCGGCTGCCGCCCCTGCCGGTCGGTGATGGCGTCCGGGGAATCCTTCCAGCACTGGTTGACCACGCCGTTGCGCTCGTTGCGGCGCTGGTAGCGGAGGTAGCCGTCGCCGGTCAGGTCGCCGTACTCGTCGATCCAGTCCAGCGCCATCCGCGCCGGGTGGCGCAGCTCGCGGACCAGGTCGGCGTCGCCGGACCAGCGCTCGTACTCGTCGAGCAGGACGACGAAGAGCGGAGTGGTGTCCGCCGCGCCGTAGTACAGCGCGGTCGGTAGGTCACCGAAGGCGGCCGACTCGCCGTAGCTGAACCGGGCCAGGATCTTTCCCGGCTCCTCGTCGTGCTCGTCGTCGAGCTGGCTGCCCTGGAGCATCGCCAGCATCCGCAGCGTCGCCGGGGTCAGCTCCGGGGTGAACGCCATGGTCTGCAGGCAGGTGATGATGCTGTCCCGCCCGTGCAGGTCCATCGCCCAGGGCAGGCCGCCCACCGGCACCCGACCGACGTTCGCCAGCGGCGCGTACCGCAGCGCGGCCAGATCCGCCAGGCTGCCCCGGTAGGTCGCGGTGAGCCCGCCCCGCGCGGCGACCAGCTCGGGGGCGTGGTCCAGCCAGTCCGCCAGATCCCGGCGCATGTCCACGCGTACGTGTTGCCGGTGCGAGTTCAGGTCAGCGCGCAGGTCCCGCCCACTCTCACCCGGCATGATCATGGCGGCGTGCAGGTCGGTCTCCCACTGTCCACCGGGCTCGACGCGGATCCGGAAGGTCATGCCGTGCTCGTCCACGTCGACGGGGGCGGTGCTGGTGACGGCGGTCTCCCGGCCGAAGCGCTCCCGCTCGTACCGGAGCAGAAGCTGCCGGCCCGCGGAGTCGGCGGTGACGGCGACGGAGCGCCGCGCGGGTTGCCCGAACTCGCTGATGTCGGCGAAGTCGGCGGCGATCTCCATCCGCACGGTCAGCTCGGCCGGGTGCGGGGCGTGGTTGAGGACGGTGAGCCGCTCGTTGTAGCTGTCATCGATGGAGCGGTGCCGGATCACCGACACGTCCGCGTCGACGTAGTGGCTCGCCGTGCCCGGGACCAGGAAGAACCGCGTCTCGAAGTAGGTCATGTCGTCGCGCGAGAGCGCGTTGAGCCGCTCACCGTCGACGGTCAGCACCCAGCGGGACAGGAAGCGGGTGTCGAACGAGAAGAGCCCCACCGGGGCCTGCAGGTCGACCTCCACGTCGCCCTGCGCGTCGCTGATCGCGAAGACGTTGCCCGCGATCACGTGCACCCGTTCCTGCTTCATCGCTGATCCCGACCGGCGACCGCTGCCCGCCCCAGTTCGCGCGGATGCCGGGCACCAGCCGGCCCCGGAAAGATCCGGCGCAGCATCGGCAGCAGTCCCACGTTGCCGTGCACCGTCAGATCGTTGCGCAGCAGCGACGCCGCCACATGGTCCTGCCCGCCGGCCAGCCGGTCGAAGATGCGCCGGTCGGCGCGGACCACCAGGTCGGCGTCCTCGGCCGACCGGATCACCCGTACCTGCTGGTCGGCGATGAGCAGGTACCAGTGCTCGGTCCGGCCGTCCTCGCGCACGTCCAGCCGTATCGTCCCGGTGGTCTCCGGCAGCTCGGGCCGCCGCCCGGGGTCCAACCGGTCCAGGCGTTCCGCGATCGTGGTGCCCATCGGCGCCCTCCCCCCGTTCCCCGCAGGATCACCCGCATCCGGGTGACGCCGGATCACCCGGACCGGGTGACTGCGGCGGGCCGACCGTCAGCGGGTCAGTCGGCCGCGATCAGGCCACGGACGTAGGCGGCCTGGCCGACGTGCTCCAGGTCGTCGTCGAGCACGCTGACCAGCCGGACCCCGAGGGTCACCGGCGGGTCCCACGCCTCGTCGACCACCCGGTCCAGGTCCGCCGGTCGCAGCCCGGCGAGGAACGCCCGGGTACGCTCCGCGACCGCCTGGAAGTAGTCGATCAGTGCCTGCGCGCTCTCCGGCCGGACCGCGGCCACCTGCTGCGCGGAGTACCCGTAGCCGGTGTCGTCCGGGTCGGCGACGAGCCCGAAGCGGCCCGCCCAGTCCCCGCTCACCCATACCTGCTCCGTGCCGATCAGGTCGGCGACGTGGTGGTCCTGGACCCGGGTGAGGTGCCAGACCAGCCAGCCGACCGGGTTGGCGCCCGGGCCGGGCGCCCGGCGCAACTGCTCCGGGGTGAGCCCGTCGACCGCGGCGCGCACGAGGTCGGGCAGCCGGTCGTACGCCTCCGTCAGCAGGTCACTCACGTCCATGGGCCGCACCTCCAGGGTCTTCCGCTCCCCGATCGGGTACCGCCACCGGCGGCGACCAAACCTCGGCCGCTACCGTGATCACGTGGTCGCGGCGCTCGAGTTGTACCTGGACCCGGACGCCACCCGGCGGATCCGGGTGCTCTGGGACGCGCTCGAGGCCGAGGGCGTGCAGAGCATGCGGTCGCTGCTGGCACAGCGCCACCGGCCACACGTGTCGCTGGCGGTGGCCCCCCGCTTCGACCCCGAGCAGGTAGCCGCGGCGCTGCGCGACACAGTGGTGGCCGCACCGCTGCGGCTGGACTTCCAGCACGCCGGGCAGTTCGTCGGCCGGGTGCTCTGGCTGGGCGTGACACCCACCGCGGATCTGCTGGCCCACCACCGGATGGTGCACGCTCGGCTGGCCGCCGCCGGGATCACCCTGGTCGAGCACTACCAGCCGGGACGCTGGGTGCCGCACTGCACGCTCTCCCTGCGGTTGCCGTACGCGCTGATGGCCGCCGCGGTGCGCCGCTGCCTGGAGGTGCTGCCGCTGTCCGCGACCGTGGTCGGCGCGGCGCTCACCGACCACGCCCGCGACATCTCCCAACCGCTGGCCTGACCGCGCGGCCGGGTCCGACAGCAAGCCGTCGCTCAGCTCGGCGTCTGGGCTACGGCTTCGTCATCTCGATGGACGGCCCGCACCGGGCGGGCCGGGGCGAGGAGACGGTCATGACGAACGGTGGCGACCGGCGCAGGTGGCGAGGGCCGGGCCCGCTCGCGCTGCTGGGCAGGATGCTCGGCAGCCGGAGGGCGGACGGCGACGCCCGGCGGTCCACGGCACGCCGCCGGGCGCTGGCGTTCGCTCGCGCCGCCGCCTGGGCGCAGCTGCACCGCTGGTGAGCGTCGTCGCTGACGGCGACAGTCGGGAAACCGAAAACCGGGGGTGCGGACGCGGCCGGACGTGGGATGGTTCGACATGGATGCCGTACCGCTGGCCGCCCGCTCGTGTGCGGGTGACCCGCCCGGTGGCGAAGGGGCGTACGCCGCACCGCCGGGGACGGCTTCGACGAGGAGAGGCAGCGCCATGCAGGCTCAGCGCAGACCACCGCGGATCGAGCGGAGCCGGACCCGCGAGGACCGGCCCGACGGCGGCGTCACCGGAGCGGCCACGCCCCTGACCATCTGGGCCGCCGCCGTCCTGCTCGGACGGATGGGCACCGGCGAGGACGACATTGAGGACGAGCGCCACATCCTGCGCGGCATCGACTGAGTCGCGCCGGGCGGCGCCGGCTCACAGCCAGCCGCGGCGCTTGAAGACCAGGTAGAGCGTGCCGCAGACCAGCCCCATCAGCAGCAGCGCGAACAGGTACCCGTAGCGCCACTGCAGCTCCGGCATGTGCACGAAGTTCATCCCGTACACGGTGCCGATCAGCGTCGGGGCGAACAGGATCGCCGCCCACGAGGAGACCTTCTTCAGCTCCTCGTTCTGCGCGTAGCTGGCCGCGGTCAGGGTTCGCATCTCCTCGTTCTGCTGTTGCGACACGAGGGTAGCGTTGACGGTGAGGATGCCCTGCAGAAGGTGCCGGAAGCCGTCCACCCGTTCCACCACCTGGGTCAGGTGGTCGGTCACGTCGCGCAGGTAGCGGTGCAGTTCCTCGTCGGTGTCGACGCCGCTCGCGCCGTCGGCGAGGGTGTCGAGCACGCCGAGCAGCGGGCGCGCGGCGCGTTGGAACTGGATCACCTCGCGGCTGAGCCCGTAGATGCGCCGGCTGGCGTTCGGGTCGCCGCCGAAGACCTCGGTCTCGATCTCGTCGATGTCGTTCTCCAGCCCGGCCACCACCGGCGCGTACCCGTCGACCACCTGGTCGAGGATCGCGTACAGGACCGCCTGCGGCCCCCGCTCGAGCATCGGCGCGTCCGCCTCCATGCGGCGCCGCACCGCGGCCAGGTCCGGCGCCTCGCCGTGCCGCACGGTCACCACGAAACCAGGGCCGATGAACAGGTGCAGCTCGGAGAACTCGACCTCCTCGCGCTGGTCGTCGTAGCGGGCGGCGCGCAGCACCACGAACAGCGTGTGCCCGTACCGTTCCAGCTTGGGTCGCTGGTGGGCGTTGATCGCGTCCTCCACCGCCAGGTCGTGCAGGCGGAACTCGCGGGCCAGCGAGGTGATCTGGTCGATGTCCGGCCGGTACAGCCCGATCCAGGCCACCGCGTCGTCCTGCTCCTGCAGGCAGCGGTACGTCTCGGCCAGCCCCGCCGGCGACGCGTACCGGTGTCCCCGGATGTAGACGGCGCTGTCCACCAGCCCACCGGCAACCGGATGGTCCTGCTGCGGCGGAAGCGGCTCACCCGACCGCATCTCGTGCTCGTCGAGCTGACGGCCGAAGCCGCCGCCCGGGCGGAACCGACGGCCGCCGACCATGCCCCTGCCCCCTCCCGGCGACGTCCCACCCGGCGGCCGGCGGACCCGCGCAGGGTCGAACCGGGGGCACGCCGGGAGGCGCTGCATCCCCCGTGCCTCCAGACCGAAACCCCGCTCGCGCCGCCCGCCGGAGTGGGCGTCCCAGCCGGCTGTGGCCGCCAGTCGGTGAGCGTGGTCATAACGGCTGGACGATCCACCCGGCCGGGCTGCTAGCCTCGGCGGCAGGTCATGAGCGCCAGCGTCAAGCCCCGGCTCGCTGGCCGGCAACCCTCCTCCGCGGTGGGGTGCCCCGGGTGAAGACCAGGCACCGGCACGACGCCGGTGCAAGCGTGGCCTGGCACCCAGGTCAGCACAGACCCGGGGAGAGCCCATGATCACTCTCAGCACCACCCCATCGGCCGACGCCGCGGATGCCCGCGTCGGTTGGCCGCCGCCGCCCGCACTGACCCGGCGCCGGCACGTGGACATGATGCGGGTCTGCAGCGCGGCCTGTCGCCGCCGCACCGCGCACTAGCGCACCCCGCAACCCGAAAACCCTTCCAGCGGTACGCCCACCGGGCGCACCGTCGGCGGCGCACGTCCGTGCCCGCCCGCGCAACCCTCTCGGAGACACCCGTGCGATTCCTTCCTGCCCTGACCCGGGCCGCCGCCCTCGGCGCGGCCGCCGTCCTGGCCGCCACCGCGCTGACCGCCTGCGGCGACGACGCGTCCTCCGGCGCGGCCGACAACCCCTACGGCCTGGCCCAGCCGGGCGTGCTGCGCGCCGGCACGCTGACCGACGCCCCGCCGAACGTGTACCTGAAGGACGGAAAGTTCACCGGCTTCGACAACGACCTGCTGACCGCCGTGGCCGACAAGGTCGGCCTGCGGGTGGAGTTCGTCGGCACCGACTTCTCCGCGCTGCTCTCCCAGGTCAACAACCGCAAGTTCGACGTCGGCAGCTCCTCGATCACCATCACCGAGGCGCGGAAGAAGACCGTCGACTTCGGCAACGGCTACGACTTCGGCTACTTCGGCCTCGACGTGCCGGCCGGCTCGCCGATCACCGGCTTCGACCAGCTCGCCGGAAAGCGCGTGGTGGTGGTGCAGGGCACCGTGCAGGACGACTACGCCACCGGCAGGAAGCTCGACCCGGTGCGGGTGCCGGACTACAACGGCGCGATCAACCAGCTCAAGGCGGGTACCGCCGACGCCTGGATCGCCCCGGCGGAGATCGGTGAGAAGTCCGCCGCGGACAGCAACGGCAAGATCACCGTGGCGGCCAAGCAGCTCAGCCCAGCGCCGACCGCGTACGCGGTGGCGAAGGGCAACGACAAGCTGCGCGAGGCGCTGAACAAGGGCCTGGACGAGGTCATCGCGGACGGCACCTGGAGCCGGTTGCAGTCCCAGTACTACCCGGGCCGGCCGATCCCGGCGGACTTCAAGCCGGGCAGCGGCACGGTGGCGGTGCCGGCCGCGCCGGCGGCGTCCGCGTCGGCCGCCTCCTGACCCGGTGACGAGCGAGCAGGGCGGTAGGAGAGGCGAATCATGGATCCGTTGAGCACCCTGTGGGAGACCTTCTTCGACCTCGACGCGATGCGTGCGGCGCTGCCCGAAATGCTGACCGTCGGGTTGCCCAACACGCTGATCCTGGCGGTCTCCGCCGCCCTGCTCGGCTCGGTGTTCGGCCTGCTGCTGGCCGTCGCCGGCATCTCCCGCAGCCGGTGGCTGCGCTGGCCGGCGCGGGTCTACACCGACGTGTTCCGGGGGTTGCCGGCCGCCGCGACGATCCTGCTGATCGGCGTCGGGCTGGCGCCGCTGGGCATGCGGGTGTGGGGGCCCGACCCGTACCCGCTGGGCATCCTGGCGCTGTCGCTGATCGCGGCGGCGTACATCGGCGAGATCTTCCGTTCCGGCATCCAGTCGGTGGAGGCCGCCCAGTTGGAGGGTGCCCGCGCGCTGGGCTTCTCCTGGGCCGAGGCGATGCGCCTGGTGATCGTCCCGCAGGGCATCCGCCGGGTGCTGCCGGCCTGGGTGAACCAGCTCATCGCACTGATCAAGGACTCCAGCCTGGTCTACTTCCTCGGCCTGGTGGCCAGCCAACGGGAGCTGTTCCGGATCGGGCAGGACTACGCGGCCACCACCGGCAACGAGTCCGCGCTGCTGCTGGCGGGCCTGTTCTACCTGACGCTGACCGTGCCGCTGACCCACGCGGTCAACTGGATCGACCGGCGGCTGCGCCACGGCCGACCGGCCGGCGCGCCCATCGACGAGGACGACACCGAGCCGGCGCTGCCCGGCGCGGTGGAAGGGAGCGGGCGATGAGCACCACCGGATCGGTGAGCCTGAGCGTGCGCGACGTCCACCTGGCCTTCGGGCCGAACCGTGTGCTGCGCGGCGTCGACCTGGACGTACCGCGCGGCACGACCGCCTGCGTGATCGGGCCCTCCGGCTCCGGCAAGTCCACTCTGCTGCGCACCATCAACCGGCTGATCGAGCCAAACCGCGGCGACGTGCTGCTGGACGGACGCAGCGTGCTGCGCGACGACCCGGACGCGCTGCGGCAGCGGATCGGCATGGTCTTCCAGCAGTTCAACCTCTTTCCGCACATGAATGTGCTGCGCAACGTCACCCTCGCGCTGCGCCGGCTGCGCGGGCTCGGCGAGGACGAGGCGGTGGCGGTCGCGCGGGCCCAACTGGAGCTGGTGGGGCTGGCGGGCAAGGCCGACGCCCGCCCGGCGCAGCTCTCCGGCGGTCAGCAGCAGCGGGTGGCGATCGCCCGCGCGCTGGCGCTGCGGCCCGAGGTGATGCTCTTCGACGAGGCGACCTCCGCGCTCGACCCCGAGCTGGTCAAGGGCGTGCTGGGTGTGATGGCGGACCTCGCCGCGGCCGGCATGACGATGGTGGTGGTCACCCACGAGATGGGCTTCGCCCGGCGGGTCGCCGACACCGTCGCCTTCATGGACCGGGGGGTGGTGCTGGAGGCCGGCCCGCCGGAGGAGGTCTTCGAGCGGGCCGGACATCCGCGGCTGCGCCGCTTCCTCGACCAGGTGCTCTGAGCCGCGGCGGGGATCGGGTCGTCGCCCGGCCCCACGCCGCTGACTCAGTCGTTGACCGTGGGGCCGAGCAGCCGGATCTCCTCGATGTCCAGCGCGGCCTGCAGGTCGCGCAGCACGATGTCGTCGATCTGCCGGATGTCGCGCAGCCGGGTGACCTCGCGCCGCTTGTGCTCGAGGACGCCGAGGCGCAGCCGGCGATCCAGCTCCACGTCCATGGCGAGCCGCTCACCGCCCTCGTCGATCTTGTCGACGTGGCGCTGGTACTCCTCGCGCAGCCGGTTGACCAGATCCTCGCCGGCACCGACCTCCGCGGCCACCTGGGGCAGCGCGGCCAGGCCGGCCCGGGTGGCCTGGATCCGTGCCTGCCGGCTCTCGTCGGCGCGCTCGATGTCACCGACCAGCCCGGCCCATCTGACCACGAGGGGCAGCGTGGTGCCCTGGATCAGCATGATCAGCACGATCACCAGCGCCGTGGTGAAGATGATCAAATCGCGTTCCTGCACCGGATCACCGGCGGTCGTCGTCGCCGGCACGGCCAGTGCGGCGGCGAGCGAGACCGCGCCCCGGAAGCCGGACCAGCCGGCCGCGGTGCGTGTCCGCCAGCTCGACTCCACCGGCCCCGTGGCATGCCTTCCGTGTTCGAGCGCCTTGGTCGCCGCCGCCGCCAGGTAGACGAAGACCATCCGGGTGAGGACGACGACCGCGGTGACCGCCAGCACGATCAGCAGCGCCCGGCTCACCGAGGTGCCGGCGACGCCCCGCACCGCGCGGGGGATCTGCGTGCCGAGCAGCACGAACAGCCCACCGTTGATCAGGAAGGTGGAGAGGTCCCAGAACGCGTACGCCAGCACCCGGGACCGGGCGCGGATGACCCGGGGCCCCGCGTAGGCCAGCATCAGGCCGGCGACCACCACCGCCAGTACGCCGCTGGCGTGCACCGCGTCGGCGAGCAGGAAGGCACCGAACGGCGTCAGCACGCTCAGCCCGCCCTCCCGCAGCGGATCGTCGAGCCGCTTGCGGACCAGCACCACCAGGCCACCGACCAGCAGCCCGGCGAGCACCCCGCCGACGCTGGCTCCGACGAACTTCTCACCGATGCCGAGCGCTCCCGGCGGCGAGGCGCCGACCAGCAGACCCACGGTCACCGAGAAGAGCACCAGCGCGGTGCCGTCGTTGATCAGACTCTCCGCGTGCAGGGTGGTCAGGACGCGCCGGGGCAGCCGCTTGGCCAGCCCGGTGACCGCTGCGGCGTCGGTCGGGGCGAGGACGGCGCCGAGCACCCAGGCGGCGGCGGCGCTCAACCCGAACGCCTGCACGGTCACCGACACCATGATCATGGTGAGCACCACCAGCACCACGGCGAGCAGCCCGATCACCGGGAGGTTGGCCCGGATCTCGCGCAGGCTGATGGTGAGGCTCTCCCGGTAGAGGATGGCCGGCAGGAAAATCACCAGGACCAGCTCCGGCTCCAGGGTCAACTCGGACAGCGGCGGCGCCAGTCCGAGCAGCACGCCGATCGCGATGAGCAGCACCGGTGGCGCGACGCTGTACCGGCCGCCGAGCGTGGTGCCGACCAGGACGGTGACGCCCAGCACCACGATCAGGACGAGCACCTCCACGCCGTACCCCCCTCGACGCCGCGCCGCCGGCAGCCCGCCGGTGCTTCCATTCGACGCCACCACAACGGCGGGCTGCCTGAGAAACCGGCAACTCGCCGTGGCGGGCCGGCCGGGACCGTCAGACCGCGGGCGCGGCGCCGCGGGACCGGGCGGTGACCGCGCGGGCGGTACGGCGGTGGGCGGCTGCCTCGTCCCCGCGACCGAGGGCCGCGGCCAGGTCGGCGAGGTGGCCGGCGACCGGGCCGACAGTGAGCAGTCCGCTGCCGGCGCCGGCCAGTTCGTCGGCGGCGGGGCGCAGTTCGTCGTACACCCGCGCGATCAGGGAGCGGTCGTCGAGGGCGAGCGCCGCCCGGGCGACGAGGCAGAGCCGCGCCTCCCGGAGCAGGTCGTGCGGCCCTTCCGGCAGGCTACGCAGCGCCACGGCGGCCTCGTCGCGGCGACCGGTGAAGAGCAGCAGCAGCGGGCGCACCCACGGCTCGTGCGGCCCCCAGTCCGACCCGGTCCAGTCGTCCAGGACCCGACCGGCCGGGCCGGCACCCACCCGGTCGCCCGGCCCGGGGATCGGCTCGTCGGCGGGGCCAGGGGTCGGTCCGTCGGCGGAGAGTCGCAGGCAGAGCAGGGCGAGCGGGAGCAGCCCCTGGGCCAGACCCGGCATGTCCTCGACGGGCAGCCGGGCCGCCGCGGCCCGGTACGCGACAGCCGCCGCGGCCGGTTCGCCGTCCATGGCCAGCCGCAGGGCGGCGTACCAGTGGGTGAACAGGCCGACCAGCGGCAGGTCGTAACGCTCCGCGAGGCGGTCGGCGGCGCGGGCATGGCGGTCGGCGACGGCCCGCTCGGCGAGTGCGCAGCTGGCCTGCAGACCGACGAGGTGACCGAGCACCTGGACGGTCACCAGGTGGTGCCGGGCGGCCAGCTCGACGAGTTCGGCGCCGATCCGGGCCCGTTGCCGGGCGAGGCCGGTGCGGTGGAAGGTGTGCATGAACCGGGCGTTGAGCGCGAAGGCGAGCAGCCCCGGGTCGCCCAGGGTCCGCGCGATGGCCTCGGCTTCCTCCGCCGCCCGGCGGCCACGGTCGGTGGTGGCGCCGCGCAACTCCAGCGCGAAGGTGCTCAGCAGCCGACTGCGCTGGGCCGAGGCCGACCCGTCGAGGGCGGGCAGCGCCCGCTCGGCGGCCCGGACAATTCGCTGCGACAGGGGCTCGTCGTCGTTGCGCGTCCACACCGCGGGCACGTCGAAGCCGGCCAGCACCTCCGCGACCAGCCCGGGGTCGCCCAGCGACTCGGCGGCGTCGATCGCCTCGGCCCGGCGGCGCCGCGCGTCGGCCAGATGCCCGATCACCGCCAGCGCCCGCCCCGACCCGAGGACCGCGACCAGCCGCTCGCGCGGGTCGGCGTCGTCGGCGCGGTCGTACCCGTCGAGCGCCTGCCCCCACAGTCGGGCCGCCTCATGCGGGTTGCCGCGCCGTTCGGCCTGCTCGGCGGCGGTACGCGCGTAACCGGCGGCACGGCCGGCGGCAGCCGGGTCTCCGGCGCGGAGCAGGTGATGGGCCAGCGCGGCGGCGTCGCGTGGCTGGCGCCGTTGCAGCTCCTCGGCGACGGCGGCGTGCCAGTGCGCGCGACGCGGCGCGGACTGGTCCGCGTAGAGCGTGTCGCGGACCAGGATGTGGGTGAATCGCAGCCGGCCGTCGGGCTCCTGGTCGGTGAGGAAGCCGGCCTGCCAGGCCCGGTCCAGGGCGTCGAGGACCCCGTCCGGGTCACCGGCCGCCAGGGCGGTGAGCAGCGCCGGGTCGATGTCCCGGCCGAGCACCGCGGCCTGCCGCAGCACGGTGCGGGTCGCCTCCGGTAGTTGCGCCAGCCGGTGCCGGATCACGTCGCGTACCCCCGCCGGCACCGCCTCCAGCGCGGCGGCGCCCTCCGCCGCGTAGAGCTGGGCGAGTTCGCGGACGAAGAAGGGGTTGCCGCCGCTGCGGCGGTGGATCATCCGGGTGGTGGGCTCGTCCAGCTCCGTCCCGGCGACCGCACGGGCCAGGTCCCCGGTCGCCGTCGCGGTGAGGCCGGACAGGTACTCGCGCAGCGGTTCCAGCCGGGCGGACCGCGCCAGGGCGGCGGTCAGCTCCGGGGTGATCGCGGTGGTCCGGTAGGTGCCGAGCACGAGCACCGGGCCGGTGACCGGGTCCGGTCCGGTGAGCAGCGCGGTCAGCAGGTCCAGGGTGTCCGCGTCGGCGCGGTGCAGGTCGTCGAGGACGAGCACCAGCGGGTGCCGCTCGGCGACCGCCGTGACCAGCGACGAGACGGCGCGCTGCCGGCGGAACCGGGCCACGGCCGGGTCCTCGACCGTCGCGGCTCCCCCGGCCGGCGATGCCGGGTCCAGGATGGTCGCCGTCTCCGCAGCGGGGTGCGCCGACGCGGTCCCGGCGATCGTCTCGATGATCTGCGCCCAGGGCCAGGCGGCCGGGGCGCCCTCGTACTCCGGGCTGCGACCCCACGCCGCCGACCAGCCCTGAGCGCTCAGCCGCCGGGTCAGCGCCTCGGCCAGGGCCGTCTTTCCCGCGCCAGCGTCCCCGCTGACCAGGGCGAGCGCGGGGCGGCCGCGCCGGGCGACCTGCTCGGCCGCGTCCTGCAGCCGGTCCAGTTCCGCGCCCCGACCGACGAACGGTCGCCGCCCGCCCGTGGCGCCGGACCCTCCGGCCCGGGCTGGCAAAGGACCGCCGGGGACCGGCGCGGCCAGGGTCGGATTGGCGGAGACCGGCGGGTTCGGGCTGGTCGGGGTGGCGGACGGTGTGCGCGGCGGTTCGGCGGCCGGGTCGAGGTGCGGCGCATGGGCCAGGATGTCCGCCTCCGCCTGCCGTAGACCCGGCCCCGGATCCACACCCAGCTCCGTCACCAGGGTGTCCCGGGCGCGGCGCAGGACCGCCAGCGCCTCGCCCTGCCGACCCGAGCGGTACAGCGCCAGGGCCAGCAGCCGCCAGGCGTCCTCGCGCAGCGGTTGGTCGTCGAGGTGCGCCGGCAGGTCGGCGGCGGCCTCGGCGGCCCGGCCCAGCGCCAGCAGCGCCTCCGCCCGCCGTTCCACCGCGAGCAGCCGCAGCTCGTCCAGCCGGTTGATCTCGGCGCGGGCCCAGATCTCCCCGGCGCTGTCGGCGTATGCCGGGCCGCGCCAGAGCCCGAGTGCGGCGTCCAGCCTGGCCAGGGCCGCCCGGGCTGATCCGGCCGCCAGCAGCGGACCCGACTCGCCGACGGCCGCCTCGAACCGCCCGGCGTCCACCGCGTCCGCGGTCACCCGCAGCACGTACCCGGGTGGCTCGGTGACCAGCAGGCGGGCCGGCTGCCGGGGCGGGCGGTCGGGCTCCAGCGCCCGGCGCAGGTCAGCGACGAAGGTGCGGACCGCACCGACCGCACCCCGCGGGGGCACCTCCCACAGGTCCTCCACCAGCCGGTCGAGCGGGACCACCCGGTCCCGGGAGATCAGCAGTCGGGCCAGCACGGTGCGCTGTCGGGGCCCGCCCAGCGCCACCGGACCGCGCCGGGTGGCGGCGATCACCGGACCCAGCACCCCGAAGGTCACCTCGGGTGCGGTCGGCGGCCTGGTCATGGCCCCAATCTAGGCGCGCTCCGCGTCCCTCTCCCGCGCCGCCCGCACTGATCGGACGCTGATCCCGCACTGATCACCGCCGGGCAGGCTCGATGACGTACGCGGCGAGGGGCACCGCCCCGAGCCGGACACCCACCAGGAAGGTTTCCCCGTGGACCCCAGGATCACCGGTTTCGACCACCGACGCGTCACCGTCGCCGACGGCGTGCGGCTCAACGCGGCCGTCGGCGGCTCGGGCAGCCCGATCGTGCTGCTGCACGGCTTTCCACAGACCCATCTGATGTGGCGGCACGTCGCCGCGGACCTGGCGGCCGACCACACGGTCATCGTCCCGGACCTGCGCGGCTACGGTGACAGCGACAAGCCCGCCGACCCCGACGGCACCGCATACGCCAAGCGCACCATGGCCGCCGACGTGGTGGCGCTGGCCCGTGCGTTGGGGCACGAGCGTTTCGCCCTCGCCGGGCACGATCGGGGCGCCCTGGTGGCGTTCCGCGCCGGCCTGGACCACCCGGACGCGGTCAGCCACCTCGCCCTGCTCGACGTGCTGCCCACCCTCGACATGTGGAACGTGCTGCACGGCACGAGCGCCGCGGTCGGCTTCCACCTCTATCTGATGGCCCAGCCGGCCGGTCTGCCGGAGCAGTTGATCGGGGCCAGCCCCGACGCCTTCTTCGGCCACTTCCTGGACGTCTGGACCCGTGATCCGGAGGCCATCCCGGCCGACGTACGGGCCGCCTACCTGCGGGCGTCGCGTGGCGCGGTGACGTCGATCGTCGCCGACTACCGGGCGACGGCCGGCATCGACGTCACGCACGACACCGCCGACCGGGCGGCCGGCAACCGGCTGCGGATGCCGGTGAGCGTGCTCCAACAGGACTGGGGCGCCGCCCTCGGGTACGACGCCGCGGCGCTGTGGCGGGCGTGGGCGCCGGACCTGACGCACGCGACGGTCACCTGCGGCCACTTCATGGCCGAGGAGGCGCCCGCCGAGGTGGTCAAGGCGTTGCGTGCCCTGCTGACCCGGTAGCCGACCCGGATCGTCCGGGTTCGTCGAAGGGGGCGAGCCCGGCCGCCACGAGACCGGCCCGCTGTGCCATGCGCAGTTGGAATGCCCGGTCGGAGCTGGGCATTCTGCGCGACCAGGTCAACCACCTCCAGTTCGCGGTCCGGACGCTCACCCGCACGCTGGAGCGGTGGCGTACCGCCATTCGCGCCCCCGACGCCACGCTGCGCAAGGTTCGCGCGGTGGTGGCGGAGTCCGAACGGCTACCGGAGGACCGGTGACGCGCCCGACGGGCCGGGCGGCTCGGAGACGAGCCGATTCGGCTTCGCCGGGCGACGTCAGGTTCCGACCGTGGCCGGGCTATCGGAGCGAGCGGAAGGCGTCGCGAAGCTCCTGGGTCAGCAGTTGCGGTTGTTCCCAGGCCGCGAAGTGCCCGCCCCGGTCGAGCTGGTTGTAGTGGATGAGATTCGGATACGCCTGCTCCGCCCAGCTTCGCGGGGTCTGGTACAGCTCGTCGGGGAACACGCTCACCGCGGCCGGGACCTTGACGCCCTTGGCGGCGAAGAAGGAGAGCTTGTTCTCCCAGTAGATGCGAGCCGCGGAGACTCCCGTGTTGGTCAGCCAGAAGAGCGTGATGTTGTCGAGGATGTCGTCGCGCGTGATGCCGCCCGGATTCCCGGCGAAGGCCTGGCAGACCAGCTCCAGGCTGGCCGCGTCATGGTCCATCATGTAGCTGGCCAGGGCGATGGGCGAATCCGCGAAACCGGTGAGCGTCTCCGTACGCGTGCCCATCATGAGGGCGTACGCGGAATGCTTCCAGAAGAAGTCGAGCTGCTCGCACGCCCTCCGCTCCTCCGCGGAGAGACCGGACGGCAGCTTGTCCAGCGCGTTGACCACTCCGGTGACGTCGGACTGGAGCAGCGTGTCGATCTCGGGCGGGACGGTACCCGGCATGTTCGTCAGGATGCCGCGCAGTTCCGGCGGCGCCTGCAGGCCGATGACGTCCGTGATGAGTGCGCCCCAGTCGCCGCCCTGCGCCACGAACCCGTCGTAGCCCAGGCGCCTCATCAGCTCGGTCCAGGCGCGTGCGATGCGCTCGGGACCCCAGCCCGGCTCGCTCGGCTTGCCGGAGAAGCCGTACCCGGGCATCGACGGGATCACCAGGTGGAAGGCGTCCGACGCGTCCGCGCCGTGCGCCGTCGGGTCGGTGAGCGGGCCGACGATCTTCAGTTGTTCGATGACCGAGCCCGGCCAACCGTGGGTGACGATGAGCGGCAGCGCGTTCTCGTGTTTCGACCGGACGTGGATGAAGTGGATGTCGAGCCCGTCGATCTCGGTGATGAAATTCGGTAGGGCGTTCAACCGCGCCTCGACCTTGCGCCAGTCGTACCCGTCCACCCAGTAGCGCGCGGCCGCCTGGCTCGTCTCCAGCGGCACGCCCTGCGACTGGTCGGCGACGGTTTCCTTCTCCGGCCAGCGGGTTTCCGCGATACGAGCGCGCAGCGCCTCGAGTTCCGACTCGGGAACCTCGATGCTGAACGGCCGGATGCTCGTGTCCACTCGCGTTGCGGTCTTGACAGCCACGTGGGTCTCCTTCTCCGTTTTGGCTGATTCAGAGGTAGAGCGGGGCTCTGCGCCCTCCTGCCGGACGAACGGGATTCCACGGCTCTCTCGCCTCTGGGCCCATCCCCGTGTACGGGCCTCGGAAACGACCAGCCGGACGCCCACCATCGCTCACCGGGGCTGCGCGTCCCGGAGCCGCCCGACGAGTTCCCGTACCGCCGCGGTGTATTCGGGGTCGGACTCGACCGTCCGGTGCCCCCGCAGCGGTGGCGGGCGGTCCTCCCCCGGCGCCGGCACCACGTCCGCCGGGTCCCGCAGCCGCTGGTCCACCCCCGCGGCGGGGTCCGCCGGGTCCGGGGGCGCGTCGCCGGGCCGGTGCGCGGCGAAGATCCAACCGCCGATCGGGTCGGTGTCGCGCCACAGGTTCAGCCAGCGCCACCCGACCCGCTCCCCCACCTGGCGTAGCACGTCCGTGCCGAGGTAGGCCGGGAACAGCCGGGCGTACAGCCGGTCGAGCGGGGACGCGTAGGTCAGCAGCGCGACCCGGCGCCGCACCCGCGGCGGCAGCCGCAGCACCGCGACGGCCAGCAGCACCGAGCCGTGGCTGTGCCCGGAGAGCAGCACACCGGCGTGCCGCTCGGTCAGTTGGGTGATCCGGGCCGCCAACTCCGGTACCGCCCGGTCGGCGTAACTGGGCGGCGCGAACGGATGGGCGGCCCGCGGCCAGAACGTGCCCAGGTCCCACAGCACCCCGACGTAGCGGCGGAACCACGTCGTCCGGTACGCGAACAACCCGCTCAGCAGCAGGCTGAACAGGATGCCGGCGATGAGGTAGCTGCCGGCCGCGAGCACGACGCCGACGTACCGGGCGGGCATCCCGAACAGTCGCGGCGCCAGTTGGTCGGGGTCGAGTCGGGTCAGGCCCAGCACGCCCGCGATCAAGCCGATCACCGCCAGTGCCGCGAACGCGACGGAGAGCGGCCCGAGCCATTCGGTGAACCGCGCCCGCGCGATGGCCTTCGCCACCCGCTGAACCTGGTGGGCGGCCTCGGGCGGCGCGGTCGGAAAGTCCCGGGCGGCGATCGCCGTGGCGGCCCGCCGCCGGCGGGGGCGGGAGAACAGGACGATCGCCCCGCACACCACCGTCCCCGCCGCGATGTGGACGAAGATGGCCAGGATCGTCCAGCGGTACGCCAGCGGCAACCCGCTGGTGTCGTTGCGCTGGTGCAGCAGCTCGGCGCTCCGGTAGGCCAGTTCGGCGGAGAACGCGCCGGCCAGGCCGACCGCGATGGCCGCGATGACGACCGCACCCAACCCGCGCGGCAGCGCCGAGCGGCGCTCCCGCCGCCCGTTCTGCCACAGCACCATCCCGCCCAGCACCACCAGCAGCGTCATCTGGCTGAGGTGCGTCCAGGCGACGATCTCGGCGTAGCGGGGCAGCCCGGCCGACTGCGGCCAGCCGCGCCGGTCCAGGACCAGGGCGGCGAGGGTGGCCGCCGACACCCCGTACGCCACCGCGCGTACCGCCTGGGTGGACCGGTCGGCCGCCGGCGCGGTCGCCGCCCGGTCCAGCAGCCCCGGGGCGCCGAGCAGGCCGACGCAGCAGAGCAGTACCGCCACGGTGAGCGCGAGCAGCACGGTCGTGGTGAGGGTCCGGCCGCCGGCACCACGCGCTGCGAGCAGCACGAGGTCGAGCGTGCCGAGCGCGGCGGCGATGTGGATCGCCCGCAGCCGTACCACCAGTGGCTCGACGGCCCAGGGTGTGGCGCCGGTCGGGCGACGCCGACGGCTGCCGAGCAGCCGGAGGAAGACGACGGCGGCGACCGGCACCAGTGCCAGCACCGCCAGCCGCTGACCGACCGACCATCCGTCGAGCCCGTCCGCCCAGCCGCCCCAGGCCGAGCAGCGTCCCGCGCCCAGACACCGCCAGGCGAGCAGGTCGAGGGCGACGCCGGCGACCGACAGCACGTACAGCAGGGTGAGGTTGAGCGCGAGGAGCCGGCACAGCACGGTCACGCCCGGGCCGGTCCGCCGGCCGGCGGGGCGCATCCACACCGCGAGGTTGGCGAGCATGAACGGCAGCAGGATGACCAGGGACAGCGTCCGGGCAATGGTGCCCGACGGCAGGTCGTTCCACCGGTACGCTTCCAGCACCGTCCCGTCCGAGCCGATGGTCTCCGGGGCCGGGCGATGGAATCCGGCGCGCCGGTCCCCGGCGACCTGCCGGACGTCCGGGCGTTCGAGCACCTGCTTCGGTCCGGCCCCGGATACGCCGTGCACTCGCAGTTGCACCACGTTGTCCGGGCCGGGGTGGTCGGGGCCCGGTGGTGACACCTGCGACATCACCCCTGCCACCCCCGCGGCGCGGCCAGCAGTTCGTGGCGGGTGGCGGCACGCTGGCCACCACCCGGCTGGCCCGGGAGGACTACCCGCCCGTCCCGAGCTCAACCGCCCCGCGCGTGTGCCGGTCGACGAACGCGTCCGCCACGATGATCAGCGCCAGCAGTCCCACGGTGACCGAGCTGGCGCCGAGCAACGGCAGCCCGGCGCTCGCGAAGCCGCCCGCGACGAGCACCGGCACCCCGATCAGCCGGGGCCAGGGCAGGCGGTGGTGGACCACGGCGGTGAGCAGCACGCGGCCGACCAGGAACAGCACCGGTCCGGCGGCGGACACGAACAACCGGGCCGGGTCGTGCGATCTCGGCTCGGCGATGGCCAGTTCCATGGCGATCGAGGTGGCCAGGACCCCGGCGATCATGATCAGGTGCAGGTAGCCGGCGAGCAGCGCGAGCTTGCTGCCGGGCGGGCCGGCCTCGTCGATCGCCCGGCCCAACCGGGCGCCGGCGGGCACGAGGTAGAGCCGGCCGAGGGCCACCGCGGTGAGGAACGCCAGGACGAATGCCACGGTCCGGTCCCGGTCGAGACCGCCCTGGCTGTAAGCGACGCCGGACATCAGGATCAGCTCGCCCAGCGCGATGATGAAGATCTGCTCGTACCGCTCAGAAAGGTGCTCGCCGCTCACCCGCAGGTCCGGCCACGAGCTGCGGCCGAGCCCCGGCGTCGGCCAGCCCAGCCGGGCCAGCGCGTACTCCAGCACCAGCGCGGTCGCCCAGAGCGCCTCCCGGGCCGGGGCGACGGCCGCCCCGACCAGCCAGAGCACGCCGGAGACCGCGAACCAGATCGCCACCCGCGCGGTGCGCACCTGCAGCGGGTGCCCGCGCAGGGCCGGGATCAGCAGTGCCGCCCGGCCGAGGTGGATGGCCACGTAGGCGCCGGCGAAGAGCAGGGCGTGCTCGGTGAACGCGGTGGGCACCGCCGCGGCCATCAGCAGGTCGCCGAACATCACCCAGAGCAGCAGGACCACGATCAGCGGAGCACGCGGGTCGAACCAGTCCGCCGACCAGGCGGTCACGAACCACACCCACCAGATCGCCGCGAACAGCAGCAGTGTCCGGAACGCCTCGACGCCGCTCAGGTCGGCCAGCAGGATCTGGGACAGCCGGGTCAACGCGAAGATGAACGCCAGGTCGAAGAAGAGTTCCAGGAAGGACGCCCGGATCGGCCGCTCGCGCTGCCGCAGTAGCTGCCAGGTCAGCCCGTCCGACATCGGCGTCACGCCGGCCGGGACGTCACGAAATCCACCACGACCCGGGTGAAGGTCTCGCTCTCCTCCAGGTGGCCGAAATGACCGCTCTCCGGGAGGACGACCAGTTTGGAGCCCGGAATCAGGTCGTGCAGCTCCTGGCCCCACCGCGGCCCACAGATGAAGTCCTGCTGACCGACGACGACCAGGGTCGGGACGCGCAGCGACCCGAGCGCCGACCGGTCGTCGATGGCGACCGGTGCCGCGTCCGCGTCGAGCCCGGAGATGTACGCCCCGCCGACGCTGGCCAGGGCCGGGGCGAACTCCGCCTGCCGGGCCCAGTAGTCGGCGAAGTACGCCGGGAACAGCCGCCGGGCGACGCTGGTGAACGCCTCGTCGTCGGTGATGCCGGGCACCGACTGCCAGGCGGCGAGGACGTCGGCGAGCTGCGGGTTGTCGGCGTTGCGCCGGGCGAACTCGTCGAAGTTGCGCATCGCCTCCGCGAAGTGCTCCTCGCCGACGGCCGGCGCGCTCTCGTAGAGGATGATGCCGGCCAGCCGCTGCGGATGGTGGAGCGCGTAGTGCTGGGTGACGAAGCCGCCGTGCGAGTGCCCCAGCAGGTGCACCCGGGGCAGGTCGAGGTGGTCGAGCAGCCCGTCGAGGAACTGGCTGTAGCGGTCACGCGTGTAGCCGTGCGGGTGGCTCGGCAGCCGGCCGGAGCCGGCGGTGCCGATCGGCCGGACGTAGACCATGGTGAGCTGCCCCTCGGCGGCGGGGATCCGCAGGTAGTCCCAGGAGAAGCCGGGGCCGCCGGGGTGGACCACGCAGACCGGCCCGGAGCCGGCCACGTGGTAGCTCTGCCGCACCCCGTCGATGACCACGGTGTGGTCGCCCGGGGCCAGCGGGTCGGGCTGGGTCATGACACCTCCTCGATGCGCCGGGAGTCGCCGCGCCCCGGCGGCGCCCGGCGGTCGGGTTCAGCGGGACGGCTCCTGGCGCCCGGCGACGATGGCGACGGCCTCGACCAGGCTGTCCGCGCCGGCCAGGCCCCGGTCGCGCAGCTCGCTCGGGTCGACCCCGCGCGCGCGGACCGCGTCGGCGAAGTGCTCGATGTCCTTGCGCATGAGCGACTGCAGGTGCGGCGCCAGATCCGGGGTGATCTCGGTGTTCAGCGCGCCCAGCATGAAGCTGGCCCCGCTGCTCACCGAGAGCGCCGTGATGAGCGCCAGGATGTCCACGTCCAGCTTCTCGGCGATGCGCAGCATGTCGGCGGCGTTCTTGAGGTTGCTCATCGTCATCGAGTTGTTCAGCAGCTTGGTGAGCTGGCCGGTGCCGACCGGACCCATGTGCACCACCAGACGGGAGAACGTGTCGAAGATCGACTGACAGCGGTCGTGGGCCGCCCGGTCGCCGCCCACGAACGTGGTCAGCGTCCGGGCGCGGGCGCCGGGCCCACCGCCGCTGACCGGAGCGTCCAGGTACGCCACGCCGTGCGCGGCGAAGCGCTCCCCGAACGCCACGTTCTGCGTGGGGTCGCCGGTGCCGTGGTTGACCACCACGCTGCCGGGCCGCAGCCCGTCCAGGAGCTGACGATGGTCCAGCAGGTCGAGGATGTCGTCGTCGTCGCGCAGGCACAGCAGCAGGACGTCGACCGCTTCGGCCAGTTCCGCGACGCTCGCCACGACGGTGTACGGCGTCCCCTCGATGGCCTGCAACGATTCCGGACGACGGGCCCAGACGTGCAGGTCGTGCGCGCTGTCACCGACCGCGCGGGCCATCGGCGCGCCCTGGTCGCCGAGCCCGATGAAACCGACCCGGGTCATCGGGCACCCGCCCGGGCGGCGAGCAGGTCCGACGCGACGGTCCAGAGCCGCTCGGCGTTGCCCGGGTCGACCGCGTACGCCGCGACACCGGCGTAGTCGGCCGGCCGTTCGGTGACCACCGGCGCCTCGGTGCAGTCCTCGAAGTACCGGCCGCCCACGCCGTCGAGCAGCGGGGACGCGGCGAGCAGCACCGAGGTGGCGGCGCCCTGCTGCGGGGTCTTGTGCATCTCCTTCGGGGACTTCAGACCGCCGGTGTGCTTCTGCAGGCCGGTGGCAATCGCGCCCGGGTTCAGCGCGTTGGAGTAGACGCCCTCAGCGGACCAGCGGCGCGTCACCTCGACGGCGAGCAGCGCCTCGGCGCTCTTGGACTGCCCGTACGCCAGCAGCGGGTCGTACGGCCGGAACGCGAAGTGCAGGTCGTCGAAGACCACCGGGGAGAAGAGGTTGCCGCTGGAGCTGACCGACACCACCCGGGCACGCCCGGCCGCGACCAGGGCGTCGTGCAGCCCGACGGTCAGCGCGAAGTGCCCCATGAAGTTGGTGGCGAACTGCATCTCCCAGCCCTCGGCGGTGCGCTCCAGCTCGGGCAGCGCCATGATCCCGGCGTTGTTGATGAGCATGTGCAGCGGCTGGTCCCAGCCGGCGACGAACCGGCGTACCGAATCCTGGTCGGCCAGGTCCAGCTCGCGGGCGGTGACCCGGTCCGCGCCGATGCTGGCCGCGATGTCCGCGGCCGCCTGCTCGCCGGCGCTGACCCGGCGCACCGCGAGTACCACCTCGGCGCCGGCGCGGGCCAGGCTGCGGGCGGTCTCGACGCCGATGCCGCCGGCGCCACCGGTGACGATGGCCCGCTGTCCGGTCAGGTCGACCCCGGCGATGACCTCGTCGGCGGTCGAGGCGAAACCGAACGGGGTCTTGATCCGGTCTGTCATGACAGGCCCCATCTCTCTCGATCACGCTTACGACAGACACTGTCACCCGGTCAGCCGCCGGTAGCCGGGTTCCCGGTTTTCCTGGTAGTGCCAGGACCAGGCTGGGCCGGGCCGGGGCCTCCTACGATGGGCGGGTGAGCAAGGCCGGTCCGCTCGGCGAGTACCTGCGTGCCCGGCGCGAGCTGATTGCTCCGGGCGACGTCGGGTTGCCCGCACACGGGCGACGCCGGGTGCCCGGGCTGCGGCGGGAGGAGCTGGCCCTGCTGGCCGGCATCAGCGCCGACTACTACCTGCGGCTGGAGCAGGGCCGCGACCGGCACCCGTCGGCTCAGGTGCTCGACGCGCTGGCCCGGGCGCTGCGGCTGGACGCCGAGGCCGCGGCGCACCTGCACCGGCTGGCCCGGCCGGCGCCGGCGCGGTGGCCGGCGCGACGCCCGGAGCGGGTGCCGGTGGGCATCCGGCAGCTGGTCGGCTCGTGGACCGACACACCCGCGTTCGTGCACGGCCGCTACCTGGACGTGCTGTTCGCCAACCCGGTGGCGACCGAGCTGGCGCCGATCTACGCGGTCGGGGTGAACCTGCTCCGCGCGGTCTTCCTGGTTCCGGGCGTGCCGGCGCTCTATCCGGCCTCGGAGGCGGTCGCCGCGAACGCGGTGGCCGGCCTGCGCTCGCTGGTCGGCGCCGAGGTGGACGAGCCGCGCCTCACCGAGCTGGTCGAGGAACTGTCCACCGGCAGCGAGCGGTTCCGGCGGCTGTGGGCCCGGCACGACGTCACCGCCCGCGCCGGCGGCGGGATCAGGATGTTCCGTCATCCGCGGGTAGGTGAGCTGGAACTGCGGTACGAGAAGCTGACCATCGCCGGCACCAACCAGTCGCTTGTCGTCTACCACGCCGAGCCGGGCAGCACCTCCGCACGCTCGCTGCGGGCGCTGGCCCGGTTGGCCGGTCGCGCCCGGCCGATTTCCCCGGCCACTCCCGGCGGACAGCTCTAGAGTCGGGCGTATCTGGACAGTTCGGCCCGTGCCGCAGACCCGGAGGAGCCGCCATGTCGAAGGATCCCGGTGACGCGTCGGCGCCCAGCGTCAAGCGCACCGAGCTGCAACGCCATCCGGCCTCGGTGCCGGGAAAGCTGATCGTGCAGACGCTCTTCGAGATCCCGGTCGGGCTGGCGTCGGGGCGGCACAGCCACCCCGGCGAGGAGGTCGGCTACCTCATCCACGGCACGGTGGCGATGGAGTTCGACGACCGGCCGACCCTCACCATCCACGCCGGCGAACCGTTCCTGATCCCCCCGCACACGATCCACAACGCCCGCAACATCACCGACGACACCACCACGAGGATGCTCTCGACGTACCTGGTCGACGAGAACGAGCCGCTGGTCACCCAGTACCACTGACCGGGCGACGAGGCCCGGTCAACCGGGCTGGTCCGCCCCGATGGCGGCCCGTTCGGCGACGACCACCGAGATGCCGTCGAGCACCCGTTGCAGGCCGAACTCGAAGGCGTGCTCCGGCCCGTACGCGGCGCCGTGCGCCTGACCGGCCGCGGTGCCCACCCGGGCGGCCGTCGGGAAGCTGCCGGCGGACATGAACTTCTCCAGCCAGGGCGCGTGCAACTGCCACCACTGAGCGTCGGTCATGCCGGTCTCCCGCTCCAGGTTCACCACGTCGAGCGCGGCGCGGGCCGCGCTCTTGACGTGCCCGAGGAGCAGCGTGAGCACCGCGTCCATCTCCACGTCGGTGAGCCCGATGCCGGCCACCGCGGTCAGCTCGTAGTCGTACTTGGCCAGCAGGTTGGGGCCGAGCACCGGCCGGGTCGTCTCGGCCCGCAGCATCCAGGGGTGGCGCCGGTAGAGCGCCAGGTTCTCCCGGGCGATCTGCTCCAGCCGCCCCCGCCAGCCGCCCGCGACGTCCGGCGGGCGGCTCATCTCGCCGTACAACGTGTCGATCATGACATCGAGCAGCTCGGCCTTGCCCGACACGTAGGTGTAGACCGACATGGTGCCCACGCCCAGCGCCTCGCCGACCCGGCGCATGGTCAGGGCGTCGATGCCCTCCGCGTCGGCGACGTCGATGGCAGCACGGACGATCCGGTCGACGGTGAGCCCGGGCCCCGCGCTGCGGCTGGTCGGCTCCCGGGTGCGCCAGAGGAGGGCCAGGCTGCGGGCGGGATCGACCTTGCCCCTGCGCTCACGTGACATAGTGCCGCCATCCTATCCCCGCCCCGTACGCCGTACGAGGTGACGGCGGGGCCCCGACCGTGGTGGGTCGGGGCCCCGCCACCGGGTGTCCGGTGGATCAGGGATTCAGCACCACCTTCTCGCAGTCGTCCTGCTTGTTCTTGAAGATGTCGAAGCCGCGCGGCGCCTCCTCCAGCGGCAGGGTGTGGGTGATCACCCGGGTGGGGTCCAGCTCGCCGCGCTCGATGTGCCGCAGCAGCGGCGCCATGTAGCGGTGGACATGACACTGCCCGGTACGCAGGGTCAGCGACCGGTTCATGAAGGCGCCGGCGGGGAACTTGTCCAGCAGGCCGCCGTACGCCCCGATCACCGAGACGATGCCGCCGCTACGGCAGGACAGGATCGCCTGCCGCAGCGCGTGCGGCCGCTCGGTCTCCGAACGGACCGCCTGCTTGACCCGGTCGTACGCGTGCACGTGCGCGCTGCCGTGGCTGGCCTCCAGGCCCACCGCGTCTGCACACGGAAAGCCCGAAGCGGTCGATCAGAGCGCCTCGCGGTCGTCGGTAAGCGCCGGACCGGCCGCGGCCGGCAGGAGGTGGCGGACCTGCGGTCGGCCGTCGGTCAACTCCCGGGCCCGTTCCTCGGCCTGCCGGTCCTCGCCGGTCAACCGGCCACCGTGCTGGCGCAGGTGCTCGTCCCAGGACGGCACGAGGTAGACCTCGACGAAGCGGTCGGACTCCTCGCCGGGTCGGAACAGCCCCCAGCGCATCGCGCCGGTGCGCTGCCGGGCGGCGCGCACCAGGTCCATGGCCGTCAGAAACTGCTGCGTCCGCTCCGGTGCGACGGTGTACTCCACCGTCACCAGCACCGGGCCCACCCGGGGGTCCGGCTCGTGCGCGAGGTGCAACTGCGGCCAGTAACTCGCCGGTTCCTTGTTCACGCCGCGCAGGTCCGGCAACGGCCAGATCTGGCTGGTCACCGTGCCGACCAGCATCAGCGCGGCCGCCGTGAGGTAGGCGGCCTCCAGGCCGGCCAGGTCGGCCAGCAGACCCCACACGACCGCGCCCACCGCCTGCCCGCCGGCGAAGAAGACCTGGTAGACGGCCAGGCCACGGGCCCGCACCCAGCCGGGCAGGAAGAGCTGCATCTCCGCGTTGACGTTGGCGAGCACGGTCACCCAGGCCAGCCCCGCCGGCAGCAGGGCCAGCAGCACCAGGGGCATCGACCGGACCGTCGCCACCACGATCAGCGCCGCGCTGAACAGCACCCCGGCGACCAGCAGGAACTGGTTGGCCGACAGCCGGTCCCGGATCCAGGCCAGCAGCAGCCCACCCACGACGGCGCCCACCCCGAGCGCGGCCAGCAGCACGCCGTACCCGCCCGAGCCCAGCCCGAGCCGCCGGCTCGCCACCAGCGGCAGCAGCGCCCAGATCGCGCTGGCCGGGACCACGAACACCAGCGCGCGGCGCAGCAGCCGCCGCACGATCGGCGAGTGCCGTACGTACCGGCCGCCGGCGCGCAGCGCGGCGGTGAACCGTTCGGGCACCTCGACCGCGCGGGCGGTGCCGGGCCGCCAGCGCACCAGCGCGTACGCGAAGATTCCGAACGCCACCGCGTTGAGGGCGAAGACCGGGGCCACGCCGGTCCGGGAGATCAGCACCCCGGCCACCGCCGGGCCGATCGCCCGCGCCACGTTCACGCTGATCGACCCGAGCGCGGACGCGGACCGCAGTTGCGCCGGCGGCACCAGCTCCGGGATGACGGCCGCCCAGGCCGGCAGGGTGAGCGCCTGGCCGACGCCGAACGCGAAGGTGAGGGTGAGCAGCAGTGCCGGTGGCATCCGTCCGGTCGCGGTGAGCAGGGTCAGCGCCACCGCCACCGCCACCAGGAACAGCTGTACCGAGATCAGCAGGTGCCGGCGGTCGAAGGTGTCGGCCAGCGCGCCCGCCGGTAGCGCGAGCAGCAGCACCGGCAGCAGGCTGGCGGTCTGCACCAGGGCGACCAGCGTCGAGGCGTTGGGGTGGTCGATCAGCAGCCACTGCGCGCCGACCGTCTGCATCCAGGTGCCGATGTTCGCGGCCAGCAGCGCCAGCCACAGGTTGCGGTAGACCGCGGTCCGCAGGGGCGCCCACGCCGAGGACCGTGGCTCGGCGACGGTCTTCGCACTCATGTCTCTCCAGCCACCGCGGCGAACGAACGGGCGCGCGAGGCGCACGACGACGGCTTCTTCCCGTTTTCGACTGGTTCATGCTCGGCGCTCAACACGGACGGGCCGGGCCGTGAGGTAGGGCTGGACCCACCTTCGACGTGGCCCTGGACGGCTGGGTCGGCCCGGCCGCCCCGATTAGCGTCAGCGGCATGACACGGGCGGCGCCGACCCGACCCGCGGCACCGGCCTGACCGGGCCGCCGAACGGCCCGACCTGGCGGTCGTCGTGCTCAGCCAGTACGTGCAGACCGGGTACGCCGCCGCGCTGCTGGACAGCGGCGACGGCCGGCGGGTGGGCTACCTGCTCAAGGACCGGGTCGCCGAGGTCACCGAGTTCGTCGACACGCTGCGCCGGGTCGTCGCCGGCGGCACGGCCATCGACCCCGACGTGGTGCGGCAGCTGCTGCACCGCCTGCTGCACCGCCCGCGCGATCCGCTGGCCGCGCTTTCGCCCCGCGAGCGGGAGGTGCTGGCGCTGGTGGCCGAGGGCCGCTCCAACGCGGCGATCGCCGCCCGGCTGCACGTCACCGAGGCGGCGATCGGCAAGCACGTCGGCAACATCCTGCTGAAGCTCGACCTGCCCTCAGCGACGACACCAACCGTCGGTGCTCGCGGTACTCACCTTCCCGCGCGCCGCCCCGCCGGGCCCCGGTCCCTACCGAACGTGACCGTGACCGCCCCAGCCGGGGACCGCCCCAGCCGGGACCGCCCCAACCACGACCGCCCCAACCACGACCGCCCCGACCACGACCGCCAGCCGGGACCGCCCCGGCGGCGACCGCCCTGGTCCGCAGCCACCGCGCCGCGCCCGGGCCCACCCACACCGCTGCCTTTGCTCTGCTTACCTCCACGCACCACCAACGCTGCCAAAGTGGTGCGGTGAGGTAAGCAGAGCAAAGGCGGCGTGGGTGGGTAGGTGGGTTGGTCTCGTCGCGCCGGTCACGGTCGCGGTGGTCACGGTCGCGCTGATCACGGTCGCGCCGGTCACCCATCGGGCCCGCCGGGGCGGGCGTAGATTCGACCAGCGGTACCGCCGTCACCGAGGCGCGGACCGGAAGACGGAGGACGGGCATGGCGGAGACGTTGCGGGTCGGGCTACTGGGCTACGGGCTGGCCGGTCGGGTGTTCCACGCCCCGCTGATCGCCGCGACGCCCGGGCTGCGGCTGGACGCCATCCTGACCCGCGACCCGCAGCGCCAGGAGCAGGCACGCCAGGACCACCCGGGTGCCCGCCTGGTCGACGACGCCGACCAGCTGTGGCAGGCGTCGGACGCGTTGGACCTGATCGTGGTGGCCACGCCGAACAGCCAGCACGTGCCGATGGCCCGGGCGGCGGTGGCCGCCGGCCTGGCGGTGGTGGTGGACAAGCCGCTGGCCCCCACGAGCGCGGAGAGTCGGGCGCTGGTCGAGGAGGCCGACCGGCGGGGCGTGCCGCTCACGGTGTTCCAGAATCGCCGCTGGGACGGCGACTTCCTGACCGCCCGCCGCCTCGTCGAGCAGGGCGAGCTGGGGCGGGTGCTCCGCTTCGAGTCCCGCTTCGAGCGCTTCCGTCCGACCATCAAGCCCGGCTGGCGGGAGCTCGCCAGTCCCGAGGAGGCCGGCGGCGCCCTCTTCGACCTCGGCGCCCACCTCATCGACCAGGCGGTGCAGCTGTTCGGCCCGGTGCGCAGCGTCTACGCCGAGGTCGACCGTCGGCGCCCGGGCGCGCAGGTCGACGACGACGCGTTCGTGGCGTTGACCCACACCGGCGGCGTCCGCTCGCACCTGTGGATGAGCGCGATCACCGCCCAGCTCGGGCCGCGCCTGCGGGTGCTCGGCGACCGCGCCGGCTACACGACGTACGGGCTGGACGTGCAGGAGGCGGCGCTGCACGCCGGCGGGCGACCCGACGCGCCGGGCTGGGGCGAGGTCTCCCCCGAGCAGTACGGCCAGCTCGGCGTCGACGGCGAGCTGCGGCCGGTGCCCACCGAGCCGGGCGCGTACCAGAGCTTCTACCAGCAGGTGGCGGCGGCGCTGCGCGACGGAACGCCGATGCCGGTCGACCCGCGCGACGCGGTCGCCACCGTCGAGCTGATCGAGCTGGCGCACCGCTCGGCGGTCGAGGGTGCGGTGCTCCCGGTCCCCACGGGCCCGGCCGCCTGACCGCTGGCCCCGCGGGTCACTCGGCGACGACGAGGGCCTGCGGGGCCGCCTGCTTCATCCGGGTACGCAGCCACTTCAACTGCATCGCCGTCTCCCCCTCGCAGTCGCGCACCACGGCGATCAGCTCCTCGTCGCGAGCGCCGTAGGCGGCCTGACCGACGACGGTCCAGGCGATGTCGCACTCCGCGGCCATCAGGTAGAGGTCCTGCAGGTCGCGGAGCAGGCCGAGGCCGCCGGTGCGGGTGCCGGAGAAGAGCTGGGAGTGCAGCCGGTCCGGTTCGCTCGGGGCGTCCTCGGAGTAGCGGGCGGCGAACGGCTGCAGCCGCGCGGCGTGCTGGTCGCAGCGTTGCGCCTGCCGCTCGCACAGGTGGTGCAGGTCGGGTTCCTCGGCATGCGCGTCGGCGACCTGGCGGAACGCGTCGGCCAGGTTGATCTGGGCGCGGTGCAGCAGGCCGAGGTAGTGGGCGAGGTGCACGGGTCACTCCGTTCCGCTGGTCGCCTCGGCGGCCGGTCCGCCGACGGTCGCCGGTAGCCCGGCACCGGGCAGCGGTGCGCTGCCGCCCACCATGGGAGCCGGCGCGGGTACGCCTCCGCCGTCCGCGATCTTGGCGACCGCGACCGCGGCCACCTTGAACAGGGGTTGCTTGGAGACCGGGTCCCAGGCGGTGATGGTCAGCTCGTTGGCCGCGCGGGGGGTGCGCTCGGCCGGGTCCTGGTCGAAGTAGCCGTAGTGGAACGGCAGGAAGACGACTCCGGGCCGGATGCCGCAGAGTCGGGCCCGGGCCTGGATGCCGCCGCGGGCCGAGGCGATGCCGACCAGGTCGCCCTCGGAGATGCCGAGCCGCTGCGCGTCGGCGGGGTTGAGTTCCACCCACACGTCGGGAGCGGCGGCGTCGAGTTGCGGGGCCCGGGCGGTCTTGGTGCGGGTGTGGAACTGGTAGACGGTGCGTCCGGTGGTCAGCAGCATCGGGTACTCGTCGTCGGGCACCTCGGGCGAGGGCTGGTAGTCCACGGCCTGCAGGAAGGCCCGCCCGCCCGGCTCCCGGGCCCGGTACTCCGACTCGCTGAACTCGGCGCCGGTGGCCAGGTCGTGCCCGTAGGTCTCACAGTCGTCCGGGTCGGTGTGGAACACGCTGTCGGTGTAGAGACGTTCGGTGCCGTCCGGGTGTTCGTCGTTGCACGGCCACTGCATGCCGGAGCCACCGCGCAGCCGGTCGTAGGTGATACCGGTGTAGTCGCACGGCCGGCCGCGGCTGCACTCCTTCCACGCCTCGAACACCTCCTCCGGCGTGGTCCAGCGGATCAGCGGCGCGCCGTCGCGGTCGCGGAAGTCCATCCGCCGGGCATAGTCGAGAAAGATGTCCAGGTCGGCACGGGCCTCGCCGGGCGGGTCGACGGCCTTGTCGGAGATGTGCACGGTGCGGTCGACGCTGGTGAAGGTGCCGGTCTTCTCGCCCCAGGTGGCACCGGGCAGCACCACGTCGGCCAGCTCGGTGGTCTCGGTCCGGAACAGGTCCTGCGCCACCACGAAGAGGTCCGGCTGGGCCAGGATGCGCCGGATCCGCGAGAGGTTCGGCAGGGACACCGCCGGGTTCGTGGCGCTGATCCAGAGCAGCTTGATGGAGCCCTGCTCGGCGTACCGGAAGATCTGCATGGCGTGCGTCGGCGGCGCCCAGTGCGGGATGGTGTCGACCTCGACGTTCCACAGCTCGGCCAGCTCCGCGATGTGCCGCTCGTTGTCCCAGTTCCGCAGCCCGGGCAGGTCGCCATCGGCGCCGGTCTCCCGGGTGTTCTGCGCGGTGGGCTGGCCGTTCATCTGGTAGATCCCGGCGCCCGGCCGCCCGATCATCCCCCGCACGAGGTGCAGGTTGTTCACCCCGCAGGACGCGGCGGTGGCCTGGTTGGACTGGTAGAAACCCTGCAGCACCGTCGACAGCAGCCGCTGCGCGGTGCCGAGCAGTTCGGCGGCCCGTTCCACGTCCGCCGCCGGCACGTCGCAGATCTCCGCCACCCGGCGCGGCGGGTACCCGTCGACCACCCGGCACAGCTCCTCGAAACCGAGGGTGTGCGCGTCGACGTACCCCTGGTCGTACCAGCCCCGGTGGATGATCTCGCGGAGCAGGCCGTTCAGCAGGGCGAGGTTGGTGCCGTTGCGCACGGCGAGGTGCAGGTCCGCCTCCCGGGCCACCGGGGTGGCGCGCGGGTCGACCGCCAGCATCGCCGGCGGGTTCGGCCCCCGCCGCCGGTCCAGCATCCGCATCCACAGCACCGTCTGGGTCTCGGCGACGTTGTGCCCCCACAGCGCGATCGCGTCGCAGTGATCCACGTCGGTGTACGACCCGGGCTGCCCGTCGGCGCCGAAGCTCGCCTTCAGCGCCGCCGCGGCGGTAGCGGTGCACAGTCTGGTGTTGCCGTCCATGTGCGGGGTGCCGAGGCCGGCCTTGCCGATCACACCGAGGGTGTAGTACTCCTCCAGGAAGAGCTGGCCGCTGGTGTAGAAGCCGAAGTGCCCCCAGCCGCCCGGCCCGTCGAGCAGTTCCTTCGAGCGGGTCACGATCCGGTCCATCGCCGTGTCCCAGTCGGTCTCCACCAGTCGGCCGCCCTCGCGGACCAGCGGTCGGGTCAGCCGGTCGGGGCTGTTGTTGGCCTGCCAGCCGTAGAGGTCCTTGGGGTCGAGTCGACCCCGGTTGATCCGGTCGACCGCCCGGCCACGCACCCCGACGATCCGGCCGTCGGCCACCGCGATGTCCAGCGCGTCGCCGTTGGAGTGCAGCACCGAGGCGGACTGCACCCACCGGTCCACGTCAGCCTCGCTCCGGCCGCCGTCGAGGAAGCGGTCCACCCGCGTCGGCCATCGTTCTCCGGGGCCGTAGGGGGTGCGGGGACCCCACGGGTCGGCGATCCGGTCGACCATGGCACGCTCCTTCCGCCGCGGCCCCCCGGCCCGCGGTTCCGTCCGGTCTCGCGGGTCACAGCGGTGCCCGCTCCGATCGTCACCCGTGCCCACCGTCTGGCCTCGTCAAACCGACGAGCCGCGACACCTGCGACGGGTCACGGTCGGGTCCGGGTCGCGTCCGCTACCGGGCGTCCCGCTCGGTCGGCTCGGTGTCCGGCGTCAGGGCTTCCTCGTCGGTCAGGGCGTCCTCGGGCCGGTCGGCGGGCAGGTCCAGCCGGCGCTCGGCCTCGCGCACCTGCTCGTCGATCCGGGGATTCTCCTTGTCGGGCCCAGCGGACATGATCGACCTCCATCGGACGGGAACCTGCCGGTCGGGTTACCCCGCCTTGCGGCTGGGACACCGGTCCCCGGGAGGTCGACCGCCGACACGGCAGGCCGAGAATGAGCGACGGTTCGCGGGCGGCAGATGCCGACCGTCCGGTCGGACGCCGGGTGCACCGGACGGCCGAGCGGTTGCCTGGCGGTCGACAGCCAGGTGATCGGGCCGGCCCGTGGTCACACCGGGCCGTTGTCGGCGGTGCGCCGCCGAGCCGGCCCGGGGGCGGATCAGCGGGTCAGTTCCCGCCAGGACGGGTGGCTGCCGCGCCATGCGTTGGCGAGAATCGCCGCCGAGGCCCGGCTGGGGCACTGCTGCACCTTGTAACGGCCCGAGTCCCCGCCAATCTGGGCTCGGACCTCCCATCCCTGTCCGTCGGTACGGATGTACACGTCCCGGCGCCCGCGCGCGGTCGTGTCACCGTTCCACCAGTGCTCCTCGACCTTCATTCGCCGACCGTATAGCAATTCCCCGGCGAGGGGTACGGCGCAGGTGGGCGGTCACGGCGACGAATGCCACATTCGGGGTGTACGGGGCGCCCGTCGAGCCGTGGAACGGGCCGGAATCCACACTCGCGGACCCTCGCCGGCGCTGATCGACGACTCAGAACCCGAACGCTCGCTCAGCCCTGCGCGGTCAGCAGGTAGTCGTCGGCCTCGGGGCTCCACCGCAGGTCGACCAGCCCACCGGTGGCGGCGGCCTTACAGAACTGAAGGAAGCTGCGGTATCCGAGCTTCTGCTCGCTGAAGTCGGGGCGGGCGCGACGCAGTTGGTTCTTGAGGCCGGACAGCGCCACCGGCTGGCCTCCGCGGCTCAGGTCCAGCACCACCGTGTGGAGCAGGCCGAACGCCACCTCCCGGTCGCCGTGCTCGGGGAGCGAGACCTCGGGGTCGCCCTTGGCCGGGCCCTCGGCGAGCTCGACCACGTTGTGGCCGGCGAGGTGGCGCAGCAGCTCACCGAAGGTGCGGAAGCCGTAGTCGGACTCGCTGAAGGTCGGGTCCTTGCGCAGCAGGGTGCGCTTGAGCCGGGAGGCGGTCACCTCACCGCTGGAGCTGCCCTGCAGGCCGGCCACGGTCTGGGCCACCAGCACGGCGAGGGTGTCCTCGTCGCGGACCGGCTCCTCGGCCGCCGGCTCCTCCCCCACCGGCTGCGGCTCCGGCTCCTGCACGGGCTCCGGCTCCGGTGGCCGCTGCTCCACGCCGGCGGGCCGCGCCGGCCGGCCGCGCCGGGCGCGGGTGGGCGGGATGTCCACGCCCTCCAGCCGGTCGTAGAAGAGGAACTCGTCACAGGCCGGCGGCAGCAGCGCCGAGGTGGACTTCTCCACGCCCACGCCGATGACCCGCTTGTTGAGCTCACGCAGCTTGTGCACCAGCGGGGTGAAGTCACTGTCGCCGGTGCAGATCACGAAGGTGGAGATGTAGTCGCGCTCGAAGGCCAACTCCACCGCGTCCACCGCCATCTTGATGTCGGCCGCGTTCTTGCGGGAGGCACCCATCCGTTGCGGAATCTCGATCAGCTCGACGTGCGAGCGGGTGAGCATCCGGCGGTCCTCGTCGAAGTAGGACCAGTCGGCGTACGCGCGGCGCACCACGACCCGGCCCCGTTCGGCCAGCGCGTCGGCGATGGGCTTGAAGTCGAAGGCCAGGCCGCCCCGGTGGTCGCGGGCACCCAGCGCCAGGTTCTCGTAGTCGAGGAAGAGGGCGATTCGATCTTCTTGCTCCACGCCGGTCAGCCTACGCCCGGGCCGGGTCGGCGGAGGGCAGGTCGCGGACCGAGCGTGGCGGACCGAGGAGTCCATTCCTTCCATCGTTCCGTCGATTGCTTTCACCGACCCATTCATCTCTTGCAGTCTGACGTCAGACACTGGCATCATGACGCTCGATGCCGAGCGCTGGCACGACGCGCCCGCGGACCCCAGAGGAGAGCCCGATGTCCCGGAGCACGAAGCCGACGCGGCCACGCCACCGCCGGCCGGTGGTTGTGTACACCGTGGCCGTCGCGACCACCCTCGCCCTGCTGGCCGCCGCGCCCACCCCGGCGGGCGCCGCCCCCGACGCCGCCGCGGCACCGGTGGTCACCCGGGCCGCCCTCGACCCGCAGCTCGTCGCCGGTCGCGGCGCCGACGTCGACTTCGTCGAGCAGGAGGCGGAGAACGCCCGCACCGACGGCGAGATCATCGGCCCCGACCGGGCCGCGTACACCCTGCCGGCGGAGGCCTCCGGCCGCCGGGCCGTCCGGCTGACCCCCGGCCGGTACGTGGAGTTCGTCCTGCCCCGGGCGGCGAACGCGATCACGGTGCGCTACAGCATCCCGGACGCGCCGCAGGGCGGCGGCATCACGGCGCCGCTCGGCGTCACGGTCAACGGCCGGCATCCGCGCACCATGACCCTCACGTCGCAGTACTCGTGGCTCTACAACCAGTACCCGTTCTCCAACGACCCCACGGCCGGGCTGCTGCACCCGGACTGGTGGATCACCGAGTGCTCGTGCGTGCCGTCGGCCACCACCCCGTACCCGAGCATCGGCACGCCGTTCCGGCCCAGCCACTTCTACGACGAGCAGCGCCTGCTGCTCGGCCGTACCTACCGCGCCGGGGACCGGGTGCGGCTCACCGCTCCGCCCGGCAGCGCCGCCGCCTGGACGGTCATCGACCTGCTCGACTCCGAACTGGTCGCGCCGCCGCACGTCCGTCTCGTCGCGGCCAACGTGCTGGCCTTCGGCGCAGACCCCACCGGCCGGCGCGACTCCGCCCCCGCGCTGGAGCGGGCCATCGCCTTCGCCCGTCGTGCCAACCTGACCGTCTACCTGCCGCCGGGCACCTACCAGGTCAACCGGCACATCATCGTGGACGACGTGCGGATCGAGGGCGCCGGCAACTGGTACACGACGATCAAGGGCCGGCAGGTCACCCTGCCGACGCCGGCGCCGGACGGCTCGGTGCACACCGGCGTCGGCTTCTACGGCAGGGACGCCGCGGACGGCGGCAGCCACGACGTGCACCTGTCCGGCTTCGCCATCGAGGGTGACGTGCGGGAGCGCATCGACACCGACCAGGTCAACGCCATCGGCGGGGCGCTGAACGACTCCACCATCGACGGTCTCCACCTGCACCACACCAAGGTCGGCATCTGGCTCGACGGGCCGATGCGCAACGTCCGGATCACCAACAACGTCATCGTCGACCAGATCGCGGACGCCCTGAACTTCCACACCGGCGTCACCGACTCGCTGGTCGCCCAGAACTTCGTCCGCAACACCGGCGACGACGGCCTGGCCATGTGGTCGGAGACGACGGCTAACGCCCGCAACACCTTCGACCACAACACCGTGCAGTCGCCGGTGCTGGCCAACGGCATCGCGATCTACGGCGGCACGGACAACACCGTCTCGAACAACCTGATCGCCGACCCGGTCCGCGAGGGCAGCGGCATCCACGTCGGCGCCCGGTTCGGCGCCCAGCCGTTCACCGGGCACCTGCGGATCACCGGCAACACCACCGCTCGGGCCGGCACGTACGAGCTGAACTGGAACATCGGGCTCGGCGCGATCTGGTTCTTCGCCCTGGACCGCAGCATCGACGCGACCATCGACGTGGTCGGTGACGCCTACCTGGACAGCACCTACAACGCCATCATGCTGGTCAGCGACTGGCCGGTGAAGGACCTCTACTCGATCACCAACGTGCGCTTCACGGATATCCGGGTCGACGGCACCGGCACCTCGGTGGTCAGCGCCCGCACGGCGGGCTCGGCGTCCTTCGCCAACGTGGACGCCCGCAACGTCGGTGCGGTGGGCGTCAACAACTGCGGTTCGTTCCACTTCACCCCTGCCGGCTCCGAGTTCGCGCTCACCGACCTGGGCGGCAACGACGGCGGATGGCTGGCCCCGTGGCTGCTGCCGAACACCATCACCTGCGCCGACCGCCCGCCGGTGGTGCCGCCCGCGCCGCCCTCGCCGTGGTGAGCCCGCGGTCAGCCACCCAGCCGCTGCCGGGCCAGGAACTTCGGCACCACCATCCGCCACGCCTCACACACCAACTCGGTCATGTACGCGTGCTCCAGCCGGGCGGTGTGGCAGCACACCCAGTGGAAGCGCAGGTCCGACTCGCCGGGCAGGAAGAACAGCTCCGGCTCGGCGGCGACCAGCCCGGCTCGCTCCTCCTTCGGGTACCCGAAGCCCATCGTGGTCTCGTCGGAGGAGAACGCGACGTAGACGATCGACTCGACCCGGAACTTCACCCGGTCCCGGATGAGGTGCTCGCTGCTGCGCGGCAGGGTCCGGGTCAGGGCCCGGACGTCGGCGACGGTGACCACGTCCCGACGGTAGCGGCGCGCGGCAGGCCCGTCGATCCCGCGTGGCCTCAGCGGGGCCGGGCGTACGCCAGTGGCACCGGTGTCGACTGCCCATTCCAGACGCCGGTGAGGGTGGCGCCGGGCGGCGTGCTGGTGACCGAGCCGGCACCGGGCCGCCGGACGACGGTCAGCTCGACGGTGTCCGCGACGATGAGCGCGTCCTCGCCGTCCACCACCCGCAGCACGGTGCCGGCCGGGGCCACGTCGGCGTCGCCGCCGCCGGTGATGGTCATGTTCGGCTCGCGCGTCTGACGCCGGCCGTCGACCTCGAAGTACTCTTCGGCCTGGCCGGCGCCGGTCAGCACCGCCCGGGCCAGGGCGGCGGCGTAGACCGGGTCGGCGCACCCGTCGTACACCCAGCGCGGGCCGAGCACCGAGTGCTCGGTGGTGCCGACCAGCCACTCGTCGGCGTCGTCGAGGGGCGCGTCGCGGTAGGTCAGCGGCACCTGGTGGATCGTTCCGTCCGCGGTGCCCACCAGGATCGTCTCGATGCCGACCGCCCCGGCCGGGTCGTCGAATCGGTAGGAGCCCACGCTCACCAGGTCGGCGCCGGTCGCCCCCCGGCACCAGCGTCGGTCGGGCAGCCATGCGGCGAGCAGGTCGAGCTTCGAGGGGCGCAGCGTCGCGCGGTGCAGCAGAGCCATGCCGGGCATCCTAGGGACGACGGCCGATCGCGGATCACCCGTCCGCGCACGGCTTGCCGCCCACCGAACAGCCCTCCGGCCCCTTGGCCTTCGGGTGGGTGTCGCGCACGTCGAACGTGAACGTATGGGACTGCCCGGCCGGCAGAGGGGGTCCGGTGAAGGTGACGGACCGTCCCTCCTGGCGGAAGTCCGCCCCGTCGACGTCGTCGACCGTGTTGCCGTCGGCGAGGGCGACCACCACGGTCCAGCCGTCTGCCGGGGCGTTGCCGCTGTTGTCCAACACCACCTCGCCGGTGTAGCCGAAGAGCCGGGTCGACACGGTCTGGTAGCGGGCGGCCAGCGCGGCGGCCGGTGGCGGGGCGGCGGAGCTGGGCGTCCGCGACGGTGTGGGGGTCGGGCTGCGGCTCGGGCGGGTGGTGGCCGCGACGGCGGTGGACCGCGACGGGCGGACCGACGGCGTGGGCCGCGGTGCCGCGCTCGCGACCGCGGTGGCCGTCGGCACCGACAGCGGCGCCCGCACCGGAGCCGCGGAGCGCTGCGGCTCGCCCGGCCGGACCGCCCAGAACGCCACGCCCGCGACCAGCACGGCCACGGCCGCCACCGCGATCAGGGTGGTGCGCCGCCGACGGTCAGCTCCGGGCCGCTCGGGCGCCGGCACCATCGGCAGCTCGGCGGTCAGTCCGCCCTCGCCGCGACGCAGGTCGACCTGCTGGAAGGCCAGCCAGTCGAGAATGGCGGGCAACCGTACGGTCACGGCCTGGCGGAGCTGCTGCTCGCGGTGACCGCGCAGCTCGTCGGGCCAGATGCCGTGCTCCAGCGTCTCCCGGACCGACAGCCGGCAGCCCTGGGCGGTGGTGGTGATCTCGCAGGTGAGCATGCTGAGCCGGCCGGCCTCGTCGCAGCGCAACGTGAGCAGCTCCGGCACCCGCCGCTCGGTCACCTCCGCCTGCAGGGCGGCCTCGAAGCCGGGCAGCGCCGCCGTGTGCAGCAGCAGCCGGTCCGGCGAACCGGCCACCGGTTCCACCTCGGTGAACCACCGCCCGAGCACCTGCCGATCCGTCAATGCGAGCCAGACCCTGTCGGCAGGGTGGGACAGCTCGACCTGGGCACCGATCTCGATCACGGCGCGACTCTACGGGTCGCGGTCGCCGGTCGTCGCTGACGGGGGATCCGCCGGCGACCCGACGGCCGGAGAGGACGGCCTGCTCAGTCCCGCTGGGCCCACCGGTCGGCCGCCACCGCGAGCGCGGCCCGGGCGTCGGCGGTCAGCTCGGTCACGACCTCACCGGCCGGCACCTCCCGCGCCAACGAGTGCGCCTGACCCGCCCACAGGTTCGCCACCTCGGCGTTCCCGTCGCGACGCGCGGTGGCCAGTAGCGGCCGGGTCAGGTGCAGCACCTGCGGATAGCCGGCCGGCGCCGACGGGTCGTGCCGGCGGAGGAAGTCGTTCACGATGCCGCGCGCCCGCTTGCCGGTGAACGCGCGGGTCAGCGCGGTCGGCGCGGCGCTGGCCACCGCCGCCCGGTGCATCGGCGAGGTGCCCGCCTCGGGACAGCGCAGGAAGGCGGTGCCGATCTGCGCCGCGGCCGCGCCGGCGGCGAGCACGGCGGCGAGCCCGGCACCGTCGGCGATGCCGCCGGCGGCCACCAGCGGCCGGTCGCAGCCGGCGGCGGCGACCAGGCGCAGCAGCGGCAGCACGCCGTAATCGTCGTCGTCCGGCAGGCCGCCGCGGTGGGCGCCCGCCTCGGTGCCCTGCAGCACCACCGCGTCCACCCCGAGCCCGACCGCCGCGGTGGCGGCGTCCGGCCGGTTGACCGTGGCCCAGACCTCGGTGCCCCGCTCGCGCAGCGCGGCCACGGCCTCCCGGTCGGGCAGCCCGAACGCGAAGGACACCACGGGCACCGGGTCCGCGAGCAGCGCGGCCAGCTTCTCCGGGTACGCGTCGTCGCCGCCGGTCGGCTCGCCGAGGGTCACCGCGTGCCGTGCGGCCTCCGGGGCGAGCCGTTGCGCGTACGCCCGGACGGCGGCCTCGTCGACGTCGGTGTCGCCGGGCAGGAAGACGTTGACCCCGAACGGGCGATCGGTGCGCGCGCGGACCTCGGCGACGTCGGCGACCATCCGGTCCGTGCCGATCATCCCCGCGGCCAGGAAACCCAGCCCACCGGCGGCGGAAACGCCCGCCACGAGGGCCGGCGTGGACGGGCCACCGGCCATCGGGGCGGCGACGATCGGACAGCGCAACGTGGACAGCAGGGACATGCGCCCATCCTGCCGCACCGCCCGGTCCTCGGGCCCCGTCACCGACGCGACGCGCGACGCCACCAGAGCAGGCCGGCCAGCGCCACGGCGACCAGGGCCGCCCCGGCGATCCCCGCTCCCACCGGCACGTCGGACCGTGCGGCGGGACCGTTTCCGGCGCTGGCGATCGTCGCCGGCGTCGTCCCGGACGGGCTGGTGGGCGCCGCCCCGCTCGAGGTGGTGTCGGTCGCCGACGCCGCGCGGTAGCGCAGGATCGTGGCCCGGGCGCCGGCCGGCTGGTCGGCGCTCTCGGAGACGGTGAGCAGCGAGGTGCCGTCGGTGCTGTAGGTGATCGATTCGCCTTGGGGCTCGTCCGGCAGTGGGGTGATCCGGGGGGTGCCCCGGGTCAGGGCGGCGACCACGTCGCCGTCGCGGACGTCGTACTCGAAGGCGTCGGCGTAGGTGCGCAGCACGGCCCGGCGCCCGTCCGGGGCGGTCGCCGCGCCGGTGACGACGCCCCGACCCACGAACGAGTAGGGGTTGCTGGTGGTGGTCTGCGGCAGCGTCACCTGGCCGACCTTCGCCAGCGGCACCGTCGCACCGGGACGCAGCGCACCGGTCGGCGCGTACACCTCGGCGGTGCCCTTCGTGACGATCAGTGGTCGGCCGTCCCCGGTGAGCAGCAGCGCCTCCGCGTCGTGCGGGCGGTCCGGGTACGCCAACCGCAGCAGCACCGGCCGGTCCGCCCCCGGTGCGAGGCGCCACAGCGCCACCGTCTCCCGCGTCCGGTCGTTGTCGCCGATGTCGCCCACCCAGACGGTGCCGTCGGGACCGATCGCCAGGTCCTCGGTGTCCCGGGGCTCCGACGGGAAGGGCACCGCGCGCACCACCGCGCAGCGCTCGTCGAGGAAGAAGATCCGCCGGCGGGACTCCTCGTCGGCGCCGTCGTTGACCACCACGAAGCCGGTGTCGGTGGCGACCATCCCGGAGATCTCGGTCAGCCGGTCGTCGCGTACCTGGCAGACCGGCGCACCGGACGGGCTGGCCGCCGCCGGGGCGGGCGCCACCGCCACCGCGAGCAGGGCGGCGGCCGCCGTCGCGGCGCGCGCGCCCCGGATCATCTCGTCAGGTACCCGCATCGCCCGCCTTCCTCGCCCCGTGGCCGGCCCGGCCACCAGCACCATCCTGGCCGATCCTGGCTCCTCCGGTGCGTCGAAACGATCAAGTCTTGCCCACGCATCGATGCGCTCTCGACAGTGCCCAGCAGTCGCACCGACTGCTGGGCACCATCGTGTTCACGAGTGGGTGCTGGCAACCGACCCGTCCGGCGCACTGCCCGCCGCCGAGTGCGGCGGGCGGTTCGCACCGGGTCCGTGCCGGCCCGGTCAGCGGGCGACGATCACATCCGTCGGCTTCTCCACCCGTACCGGGGTGCCGTAGTCGGACAACTCCAGGGTCAGCCGCTGGCTGCTGTCGAAGCTGACGCCGCTCTTCGGGCTCTTCACCCCCGGCTTGACCCGCCCCTTGTACGTTGACAGGTAGGTCACCTTCGCGATCCGCCGGTCGGAATCGAGGGTCACGTCGCCGACCAGGCCCCGGGTACCGGTGGCGTACTCGTCGTCGAAGGGGCGGGTGCTCTCGAAGTGGTAGCTCGTGGCGCCGGTTCGGGTGATCTTGGCCTGCACCTCGCGCAACGCCTTGAACAACTCCTGCGGGTCGGCCGACGCGCCCGAGGCACCGCCGAGGACGTCGCCGTACTCGAAGTTGCCGTTGCCCGGCTCCTGCTTCCAAGTCTTCGTGCCGGTGGAGCCGAGGTACAGCTTCCCGTCGATCAACCGCTGGTGGTAGGCCGCCCCGCCCGGCTCGGTGGAGGTCAGCCAGCCGGTGGCCGCGGCCGGGTCCCAGGCGCCCTCCGCGCTCCCCCAGGCGTCCGGGTCGTCCCTGTCCCCTGCGGTGATCTTCAGCCGGTAGCTGATGTTCTGGCTGGCCGTGATGGCCGACGCCAGTTGCAGCCGGGGCGAGTCGGCGCTGGCCACCGGCGCCGGGTTCGCGCCCGGCGCCGTGGGTCCGGGCCCGTTGACGGTGACCGCGGCGGCCAGCACCCCCGCCAGCCCCACAACCCCGAGGGCGTACGCGCCGCGCCGCGCCGCGACCCGCCGCCCGTTCCGGCGGGTCGCCGCGTCCAGCACGTCCGTCCGGAACTCGACGCCAGCCACCTCCTGGCGCATCCCCATGGTCAACTGCTCTTCGATGTCGTTGGTCATCTGCTCGCTCCGTTCGAGGCCGGGACGTCGTCGACCGTCCAGGCGGTGGTGACCTCGCGCAGGCGGGACAGCCCTCGCGAGGCGGTGGACTTGACGGTGCCGATCGAGCACCCCAGGATCTCGGCGGCTTCGGCCTCGCTGCACTGCTCCCAGTAGCGCAGCACCAGCACCGCCCGCTGCCGGGGCGGCAGCGTGCCGAGCGCCTGGACCAGCGCCTGGCGCAGGTGCAGCGCCTCGGTGGCGTCGGGCTGGCCGGGTGGCTCCACGTCGGCCAACACCTCCGGCCGGCGCCGTCGGCGGCGCCACTGGTCCACCGCGAGGTGGTACAGAGTGCGGCGCAGGTAGCCCTCCCGGTCGCCGTGCACCCGGTTCCAGTGCCGCATCAGCCGCTCCAACGCGCCCTGCAACAGGTCCTCACCGGCGGCGCGACTGCCGGTCAGCAGTATTGCCGTCGCGAGCAGGGAACTGCCGCGTTCAGCAACGAGGGTGTCCAGACCCTCAAAGCGTTTCTTCCACCGCACGGGGCTCTCCTTCCGTCGCAACCAAGGACGACGGCTCCGGGACGAAGGTTGACTATGATCAGAGACTTCCCGCGTCCGCCTCGCTTACCAGGTCCGGTAACTGCGTCGCCAAGAGCAACGGCACCCTGCGGGTCATCGATCCGTCCATCGGGGAGGCGTGCAAGGCGACGGACACCCCATCACCTTCAACCAGCAGGGCCAGACCGGTCCGCCCGGGCCGGCCGGACCCGCAGGGCCGGTAGGGCCGGCTGGGCCCGCGGGGCCGGCCGGTCCGGCGGAACCGCAGGGACCGGCGGGCCCGGCCGGGCTCACCGGCTACGAAATCGTCCAGTCGGCGGGCCCGTCCAGCGTCGCCGACCCGAAGGTCCACGTGGCCACCTGCCCTGCCGGCAAGCAGGTCGTCGGCGGAGGCTCGTTCGTGGTCTTCGACACCGGCGTCTCCGGGGTCGCCGACCGGGTCGCGGTGCACACGAGCCTCCCGCTCTCACTGAACGGGCCCAACGACAGCTGGGACGTGCAGGCCTTCGAGGCGGTGCCGGACAACTTCACCACCTGGCACCTGGTGGTCCGCGCCGTCTGCGTCCCGGTCGGCTGAACCGACGCGCCGGGGCCCGGGGCAGCACGTTCCCGGGGCCCACGGCCCACCCGACGCCTCGTCCGGTCCACCACGCGTGAGCGGGGCGGCGACGGGTAGGCAGCCGCCGGGCGGCGTGCTGGACGCCGCCGGGCAGGAGGCCGCGATGAGCACGTACCAGGACGATCCGCTCCGTCGACCGCCGGATGCCGACGCCGCCGAGCAGCGCCAGGACGCCGTCGACGACGGGCCGCCGGATCGGATGTCGGGTGACGTCGACCCGGAGGCGACCGAGGCCGACCTGGCCGAGCACGGCGCCCTGCCGGCGGGCGCGCTGGAGGAGGAGATGTCGCTGCCGGCGGACGCCAACCCGGCGGACGCGTTGGAACAGCGCCAGCAGATCCCGACCCGCGACGAGGACCGCCGATAGCCGTCGCCGCGCGGCGGGTCGGCCCGGACGACCCGCGTGCGGCGGGTCAGCCGAGTCGATTCAGTCTGCGGTTCCACCAGCCCGGCCGCCGACGGGCCAGGTCCCGTAGCCGCCAGTGCTCGGCGTGCTGGGTCACGATGAACACCGGCATCAGGCCGAGGGCCAGCAGGGGCAGGTAGCGCGGCGCCGAGCGGTTCTCCCGCAGCAGCGCGCCCAGCGCCGCGGCGCCCGAGACGTAGAGGATCGGGTTGTAGTACGCCATCAGCTCCGGCCCCATCCCCTCGCACTCGCGCAGCCAGGGCAGCCCGAGCCGGGTCCGCCGGGACGGCCAACCACGCAGGTGCGCGATCACCGCGGCCAGGCCGAGCCCGTTGACGACCGCGAAGACAGCGTCGCTGGACGCCGGACGGGTGCGCGCGGCGTGCCAGAGCGTCCCACTGCTCAGCCCCCAGAATCCGGCGGCGGGTACCGGCCCGAGGACCGACGCCGCCGGCATGCCGACGCCGGCGCCGAGTTCGAAGAAGACGTGTGCCGCCAGCCCCGCGGTGGCGAGCCGGGTCAGCGGCCGGCGCCCGATGGCCTCCGGTCGAACCATCCACCCTGTCCGGCATGACCCCACGGCAGGACCCTCCCGTGCTACGGCTGTCTCAGGTCGTCGCCGGCCAAGCCCCCGACCAGCCCGATCGCGGTACCCGTTGCCCCCCGACCTACACGCCCCGGTCGCGCCGTGCCCACCGGCGCCGCCGCCGCTGTACGGCGCGCCCGGGCGGGTGTGTCGGGACGCGGCGCGCCGGGACGGCCCTTGACAGCGCCCTCGTCCGACCCGATCCTGTCTATTAGTCCTACTGTCGTAGGACAACAGGAAGGATCGTCTCGAGTGATCGAGTTTGTGCTGGACAGCCGGTCCAAGGTGAACACCTACATGCAGCTCGTGCAGCAGGTGAAACAGGCGCTGCGCGTGGGTCTGCTGGCGCCGGGCGACCAGCTGCCCAAGGTCCGGGACGTCGCGCAGTCACTGGCGATCAACCCGAACACGGTGCTGAAGGCGTACCGGGAGCTGGAGATCGAGGGTCTGGTCGGCGGCCGACCCGGGGTGGGCACGTTCGTCGAGCGCACCCTGGCCGGCGCGTCCCTGCCCAACCAGGCCGAGCTGCGCGACGACCTGGTGACCTGGCTGCACCGGGCGCAGGCCGCCGGCCTCACGGCCGAGGACGTCATCGCCCTGGTGGAGACCACCATGCGGGCCACCCTCGCCGATGACGCACCGGAGAAGGAGCCCGCGTGAGCGAAACGAGAGGACAGAGGATGGACGTGGTCTTGGAAGCCGACCGGCTGGGCAAGCGGTACGGGAAGACCTGGGCGCTACGCGACTGCTCGCTGCACCTGCCGGCCGGCCGGATCGCCGCGCTGGTCGGGCCGAACGGCGCCGGCAAGAGCACGCTGCTGCACCTGGCCGTGGGGCTGCTCAAGCCCGACGCTGGCGCGGTACGGGTGTTCGGCAGAGTCCCGTACGGCGACACGGATGGGCTGGCCGACATCGGGTTCGTCGCCCAGGACACGCCGCTCTACCGGGACTTCACCGCCGCGGAACTGGTCGTCGCGGGCGGCAAGCTGAACCGGCGGTGGGACGCGGGGCTGGCCCGCAACCGGCTGGCCCAGCTCGGCATACCGCCGGACCGGCCGGTTGGGAAGCTCTCCGGTGGGCAGCGCGCCCAGGTGGCGCTCGCCCTCGCACTGGCCAAGCGGCCCCGGCTGCTGCTGCTCGACGAGCCGGTCGCCAGCCTCGACCCCCTCGCTCGGCGGGAGTTCCTCCAGTCGCTGATGGGCAGCGTCGCCGACTCCGGCACCACCGTCCTGCTCTCCTCGCACCTGCTGGCCGACCTGGAGCGCGTCTGCGACTACCTGATCGTGCTCAACGCCGCCGAGGTGCAGCTCGCCGACCCGGTCGACGACCTGGTCGCGGGCCACCGGCAGCTGATCGGCCCCCGGCACGACGGCGGTCCGATCGGGGGCGTCGCCGCCGTCGTACGTGCCAGCCACACCGACCGGCAGTCCACGCTGCTGGTCCGCACCGGAGGCCCGGTCACCGATCCGGCCTGGACGGTCCGCGAGGTGGGTCTGGAGGACGTCATCCTGGCCTACCTCGCCGACGGCCACGCGCAGACCAGTCACGACGAGTGGGGGGTGCCGGCATGATCTGGCTGACCTGGCGGCAACACCGCAAGCAGGCGTTCTTCACCCTGCTGGGCCTCGCGGCGCTGGCCGCCCTGATGGTGCCCATCGGCCTGTCGATGCGGCACTCGTTCAGCGACCTCGGGCTCACCGACTGCGCACGCCAACTGGCCGCCGCCGACGTGACCCCGGCGACCCAGGAGACCTGCGAGGCCGGCTACCGGCGCTTCAGCAACCGGTACGACAGCCTGAACCTGGTGGCCGTGCTGCTGCTCACCCTGCCGGTGCTGGTCGGCCTCTTCTGGGGCGCCCCGCTGGTGGCCCGCGAGGTGGAGCACGGCACGCACCGGTTCGTCTGGACCCAGGGCGTGGGCCGGACCCGCTGGGCGCTGGTGAAGTTCGGGCTGGTCGGCGCGGGCGCGTTGTTCGCGGCGGTCTGCTACGGGCTGGGCATGTCCTGGTGGGTCGACCCGCTGACCGAGGCCGCCCGCGAGGGCCGGCTCGGCATGATCGTCTTCGACCTCCAGGGCGTGGCCCCGATCGGCTACACCCTCTTCGCGGTGGCGCTCGGCATCTTCGCCGGCACCGTGTGGAAGCGGATGCTGCCCGCCATGGGCATCACCCTGGCCGCGTACATCGGCGTACGGACGGCGGTGGAGGTGCTGGTCCGACCGCACTACCAACCCGCCAAGACCCTCACCTTCCCGATCGAAGGGCTCACCGAGCCGCAGGTGGAGCGCGGCGACTGGATCCTCTCCATGGCGATCCGCAACCCGGACGGGACGACGGTGGCGGAGGACACCCGGATCATGTGCCCGCCGGGTGGCAAGGGACCGACCGGCCAGCTCTGCGGCGCCGAGCTGGGCGCGAAGCCGGGCGCCTACAACTGGCAGCTGTACCAGCCGGCGGACCGGTTCTGGCTGTTCCAGGGCATCGAGACCGGCATCTTCGTCGCGCTCGCCCTGCTCCTGCTCTTCCTCGCCGTCCGCCGGGTGCGCCGCATCGCGTAGCCCGGGCCGGGTGGTCGCCGGGCCACGGGGCCGGCGACCACCCGGCAGCGCAGACCCTCGGCGGTCAGCTCGAGCCAACCCGCGAGGTCGCGCAGCTCGTCGTGCACGGCCCGGGTCGCGTCCCGGTCGAACGGCACGTCCTCGTGGATGGCGTGCACGGTGAGCGTGCCGCGCCGGCGGTCCACCGTGGCGTCGACCCTGCCCACCAGCCGATCGCCATGCAGGACCGGCAGCGCGAAGTAGCCCCACCGCCGGCTGGCCTTCGGCTTGTACATCTCCAGGGCGTACTCGTACTCGAACAGCTCGGCGAGGCGGACCCGGTCGTGCACCAGCCGGTCGAAGGGCGACAACACCGCGGTACGACCGGTGAAGGGTTGCCCGAGGGCGGCCGGGTCCACCCGCCACATCCCCGGCACACCCTCGACGACCGCCGGCTCACCCGCGTCGCCGACGTCCGCCGGTGGTGCACTCCCACGTCGCCGAGCCTAGCGGCGGCCCCCGACACCGGCCGGCCCGGCGAAGTCGGATTCCGGCCCGTCGCCAATGCGACTGGGTGTGGTGACGCCATCACGAAGGGTGCTCCGATGTGGACCACGAGGCCCGAGCCGGTCGGGCCGCAGGGAACGGAGCACGCGAGTGGGATCCAGACTCCTCCGTCGGATGGGCGCGACGGCCGTGGCGGTCGTCTGCGCGGCGATCGGCGCGGTGGCGCTGCCGGCCGCGCCGGCCTCGGCCAGCCCGATCCGGAACAACACCGCCTGGTCGGTGCTGCTGTGCAAGTTCAGCGACCGAGCCGCCGAGCCGAGACCGCCGTCGTTCTTCGCCAACTTCCTCACCCACACCGGGCTCGGCACCGGCGGGGTGGCCGACTACCTCGCCGACCAGTCCGGCGGCCGGGTGTCGCTGGCCGGCTCCGTGGTGCGCGGCTGGTACACCATGCCCACCACGCTGGCCCAGAACCAGTCGGTGGACCGCTGGACCCGGATCCAGCGCTGCGTGGACACCGCTGCGGCGGCCGGCTACAGCGTGCCGGCCGGGCACCGGATCGCGGTCATGCTCAACGACTGGGTGGACTCCGGCGCGGCGGGTGGCCGGGTGCTGCTCGACCCGGGCGCCTGGAACGTCGGCTTCGCCGCCCACGAGATGCTGCACGGCTACAACCTGGGGCACTCGTTCTCCAACGACACCAGCTACCAGAACGCGCCGTGGTCGCAGCCGGGCGAGTACGACGACCCGTGGGACGAGATGAGCGCCATGCACATCTACGCCTTCGGCACCGCCAACTACAGCACCAGCGCCGTCGGGCTCAACGGGTTCCACCGCGACGAGCTGGGCTGGCTGCCGAAGAACCGGGTGTTCACCATGGCCGCCGACGGGGTCGGCGCACGGAACCTCACGCTCGCGCCGCTGGAGGTGCCCGCGGCGGCCGGCCCGCAACTGGTCCGCATCCCCTTCGATCCGGCCGACCTGTTCCACTACTACACCGTCGAGTTCCGCCGTAAGACCGGTTGGAGCGCCGGGATTCCCGCCGACACCGTGCTGCTGCACGAGGTCCGCAACGGCACCCCGTACCTGCTGCGTACCGGACCCGGCGGCGGGCCAGCGCAGTCACTGAACGCCAACGGCGTGCAGATCGGCGTCAACTGGGTCTCCGGCAACGCCGCGTCGGTCAGCATCACCACCGACGTCGTCAACCGGTGCCTGCAGGGGTACGTCTGGCGGGAGGCCCGACCCGGTGACCTGGTCTGCGTCACCGGCGCCACCCGCAGCCAGGTGGCCGCGGACAACGCCGCCGCCGCGAGCCGCTGGGTCAACGGACCGTACGGCCCGCACACCTGCCTCTCGGGCTACGTGTGGCGCGAGGCGTACGCGGGCGACGACGTGTGCGTCACCGGCACCCAGCGCACCCAGGCCGCCGCGGACAACGCCGCCGCCGCGTCCCGCCGCAACCCGGCGCGGCTCGTGTCCGGCCCGAACACCTGCGTCAGCGGGTACGTCTGGCGCGACGCCGACCTCTCCGACTACGTCTGCGTCACCGGAGCGACCCGTTCGCAGGTCCTCGCGGACAACGCGGTCGCCGCGAGCCGCTGGGTCAGCGGCCCGTACGGCCCGCACACCTGCGTCGCCGGCTACGTGTGGCGGGAGGCGTTCCTCGGCGACGACGTTTGCGTCACCGGCACCCAGCGCAGTCAGGCCGCGGCCGACAACGCCGCCGGTGCGGGACGGGTCCTCCGCCCGGGCGGCTGAACGCCGACGTGCGGGCCCGGCCGGGCGGGGACGTCCTCCCGCCCGGCCGGGCCCCCGGAGTCAACGGCTCAACCGCCGGTACCGGGCGACCGAGAGCGGCAGGAAGACACCGACCAGCACGAACGGCCAGGCCACGGCCAGCAACGGGTACTGCTGCACCACCCAGGAGTCGCCGCCCCAGCCGGCGTTGCCGAACAATTCCCGGGTCGCGCCGACGGTGACCGACAGCGGATTCCACTCGGCCACCGCGCCCAGCCAGCCGGGCATGGTCGACGGCGCGACGAACCCGTTGGACAGGAAGCCGAGCGGGAACTCCAGGACCTGCACCCCGGCGACCGCCCCCTGGCCCCGCATCACCAGGCCGAGGGCCCGAGGTCTTCCCCGACCTCCGACGGGGCCGGGAGCCGGTCGCGACCGTCTGGACGAGGCGGCGGGGGCCGGCGGAGCCTACGCCGGGTCGGCCGTGCCCACCCGTCCCGCGACGTCGACGTTCAGTGGGTCCGCGAGCAGCTTGTCGAAGGCGAGTTCGGCCGCGCCGATCAGGGCGGCGTCGCGGCCGAGCGCCGCCGCCAGCAGCCGTACGTGCTCGCGGGACGCGGGCAGCGCCATGGTGTCCAGGCGGCGCCGCACCGTCGCCGCGCCGATGGTGTACACCTCGCGCAGCGAGCCGCCGAAGACGACAGCGTCCGGGTTGACCACGTTGACCAGGTTCGCCACGCCGAAGCCGAGCCAGTCGGCGACCCGTTCGACGGCCGCCAGCGCCGCGGGTTCGCCGTCGGTGGCCGCGCGCAGGACCTCGGCGACCACCTCGGGTCCACCCGGCTGCCGGCCGGCGTGCCGCAGCAGCGCGGCCTCGCCGATCTCGGTCTCCCAGCACCCCCGCGAGCCGCACCCGCAGGGCAGCCCGTCGGGGTTGACCACCATGTGGCCCACCTTGCCGCTGTGTCCCCGGTGGCCGACCATCAGCCGGCCGCCGATGATGATGCCGGCGCTGACGCCGACGTCGCCGTGCAGGTACACGAGGTCGTTGATGCCGGTCGCCACGCCCCGGACGTGCTCGGCCAGGGCCGCCAGGTCGGCCATGTCGCCGGCGACGAAACCCGGGCCGGCGACGAACTCGGCTTCGAGGGCGGCGTTGAGCGCCTCGTCGGCGCCGCTGATGCGGATCGTCCCGTCCCGGCCACGGGTGGTGTCGGTGACCGCGACCGCGCCACCCACCAGCAGGGCGTCCGGGACGACCGACCGTTGCATGTCGCGGACCAGCTCGGCCAGCGGGGCGACGGCCTCGCAGCCGGACATGCCACCGGGGCGGCTGGCCTCACGCAGGTCGAGGATGCGACCGCCGAGGCCGACGCGGGCGGCGCGCAGCCGGTCCGCCTCGATGCTCAGCGCGTGCGCGTAGACGCGGTCGGAGCGGGGGCTGACCACCAGCGAGGGCCGGCCGGCGCGGCGGGCGGTGGTCGGTGCCTCCTCGGTGACCAGGCCGCTGGCGGCGAGGTCCATCGCGAGCGCTCCGATGGTGCTGCGGTTGAGGCCGAGCCGACTGGTCAGTTCTGCCCGGGAGGTCGGGCCGTGCAGGTGCACGTAGCGCAGCACGGCACCGAGGTTCTGCCGGCGGATCTCCTCCTGGCTGGCGCCGGGCACCGACGGCAGTCCGAACTCCGGGTTACGGCCGACCCCCGAGGGCCGCGACCGTACGGGTGCAGCCACGGTCAGCCCTCCTTCCGGGTCATTTCCATTTCCACGCGGTGCGCGGGGCCCATCACGACCGATGGGTCCCGGAAGAAGACTCCGGGACCCATCGGCCGTCGATGACTACCTCGCGGTGCTTACTTGGTGAGCGGCGAGAGCTTCGGGTCGTTGGCGTACGCCTCAGCCGCGTTCGCCTTGGTGACGGCGACCGGCGGGAGCAGGTACGTGTCGACGACCTTGCTGCCGTTGTTGTAGGACTTGGTGTCGTTCACCTGCGGGGTGTTACCGGCCTGGAGAGCCTTGACCATGTTGATGGTCTCCTTCACCAGGTTGCGGGTGTCCTTGTTGATCGTCATGTACTGCTCGCCCTTCATGATCGACTTGACCGACTCCACCTCGGAGTCCTGGCCAGTGACCACCGGGACGGTCTTGCCAGCACCCTTGATCGAGGTGATGATCGCCCGGGCCAGCGTGTCGTTCGGGGAGAGGACGCCGTCCAGCTCCTTGTTGCCGTAGGTCGAGGTCAGCAGCTGGTCCATGCGGGCCTGCGCACCCTCGGCCTTCCAGCCCTGGATGGCGGTCTGCTTCACGTCGACCTGCTTCGAGCCGACGACCAGGGTGCCCTTGTCGATCTCCGGCTTGAGCACGCTCATCGCGCCGTTGAAGAAGACACCGGCGTTGTTGTCGTCCGGCGAACCGGAGAACAGCTCGATGTTGTACGGGCCGTTCGGCTTCTTGGCCTTCATGCCGTCCAGCAGGGCCTGACCCTGGAGCTGGCCGACCTTGAAGTTGTCGAACGCGACGTAGTAGTCGAGGTCCGGCGTGTTGGTGATGAGGCGGTCGTACGCGATGACCTTCGCGCCGGCGGCGTGCGCCGCGGCGACCTGGGTCGACAGCTGCGCGGCGTCGGTCGCGCCGATGACGATGACCTTGGCGCCCTTGGTGACCATGGCGGTGATCTGGGCCTGCTGGTCGGCGACCGTGGTCGACGCGCCGGCGTACTGCACGTCGCTCTGGAAGCCGGCCTCCTTCAGGCCGTTGGTGAACAGGTCACCGGCGAGGACCCAGTTCTCCGAGGTCTTGGCCGGCAGGGCCACACCGATCACGGAGTTCGCCGGGAAGCCCTTGGCGGCGCTGCCCGAGGAGCCGGACTCCTCGTCGCGGCCGGAGCCGCAGGCGGTGAGAGCCAGCATGGCGACGGCGCCGATGGCGACCGACTTGCCAATGAAGTTACGCATGGCGAGCTACTTGCCCTTCTTTAAGAGGTGATACGGGGGGTGCGGTCGGTGGGGCCTCAGCCGGGCACCGACGCCGTGGCGGGCTGGCGCTCCGCGTCCGGCTGTCCATCGGGTGTGGTCGGCGTGTCCCGGCGGAACGAGCGCGTGATGCTCCCGATGACCGAGAAACGTCCCTGGCTCTTGTTGTAGACGTCGAGCGCGACGGCCAACAGCAGGACCAGGCCCTTGATGATCTGGACGCGGTCGGTGCCGACGCCCAGAAGTTGCAGGCCGTTGTTGAGCACGGCCATGACCAGACCACCGACGATGGAGCCGCTGATGGTCCCGATACCGCCGGAGACGGCCGCGCCACCGATGAAGACCGCGGCGATCGCGTCCAGCTCCCAGCCGTTACCGTCCTGCGGACCGGAGGCCGCCGAACGCGCCACGAAGATCATGCCGGCCAGGGCGGCCAGGACGGACATGTTCATCATGACGAAGAAGTTGACCCGCCGGAGCTTCACACCGGACAGCTCAGCGGCGCGGGAGTTGCCGCCCACCGCGTAGATGTGCCGGCCACCAGCGGTGTTGCGGGTGTAGAAGGAGTACGCGATGACCAGCGCCACCAGGATGATCCCGGAGATCGGGAAGCTGGTGCCCACACGACCGCTGGCGAAGCGCAGCGCCGCGAAGGCGATCACCCCGACCATGACGGCCATCCGCAGGATCGAGATCCACATCGGGGCCGGGTCCGCGTCCATCGCCCGGCGGGTCTTGCGCGCCTGGAGCTCGCGCCACACCACCGCCAACGCGGCGGCCAGACCCAGCAGCAGCGTCGCGTTGTTGTAGCCGGTGTTGGGCCCGAACTCGGGCAGGAACCCCGAGCCGATCTCTCGGAAGCCCTCGGGCACCGGGATCGTGTTCGCGTTGCCGATGTACTGGTTGCCGCCCCGGAAGAGCAGCATGCCCGCCAGGGTGACGATGAACGCCGGCACCCCGATGTAGGCCACCCAGAAGCCCTGCCAGGCGCCGATCACCGCGCCGATGGCCAGGCCGAACAGGATGGCGACCGGCCAGGGCAGGTTCCACTCGGCCATCGACTTGGCGACCAGGATGCCGGCGATGGCCGCGACGGAACCAACCGACAGGTCGATGTGCCCGGCGACGATCACCATCAGCATGCCGATGGCCAGGATCAGGATGTACGAGTTCTGCTGGAACAGCGCGATCAGGTTGTCCGATCGCAGGGTCAGCCCGTCGGTCAGGATCTGGAACAGGACGACGATCGCCACCAGGGTGAAGATCATCCCGAACTGGCGAGCGTTGGAGGTGGTACCTCCGAAGAGGTTCTTCTGAAGGTCCTTCAATCGGCTCATCGTGTCAACATCTTCTTCGTCGAGGTCATCTGCTTCATGAGGGTTTCCGGGTCGGCGTCCGCACGGGCGATCTCGCCCGTGATGGTGCCTTCGAACACGGTGTAGATGCGGTCGCACAGCCCGATCAGCTCAGGCAGCTCCGAGGAGATGACGACGACGCCCTTCCCCTGGTCGGCGAGCCGCTGGATGATGCCGTAGATCTCGTACTTGGCACCCACGTCGATGCCGCGCGTCGGCTCGTCGAGGATCAGCAGGTCCGGGTCGGTGAACATCCACTTGGCCAGGACGACCTTCTGCTGGTTGCCGCCGGAGAGCTTGGAGACGCCCTCGTCGACCGTCGGCGCCTTGGTCCGCAACTCCTTGCGGTACTTCTCGGCGGCCTGGTACTCCTCGACCTCGCTCAGCACACCACGGTGCGAGATCTTGGACAGCTTGGCGGCCACCGTGGACGCCTTGATGTCGTCGAGCAGGTTGAGGCCGATCGCCTTGCGGTCCTCGCTGACGTACGCCAGCCCGTGGTGGATCGCGTCCGCCACCGACTTGAGCACGATCTCCTTGCCGTCCTTGATGATCGTGCCCGACTCGTACACGCCGTAGGAGCGACCGAAGACGCTCATGGCCAGCTCGGTACGACCCGCGCCCATCAGACCGGCGAAACCGACGATCTCGCCGCGGCGGACCACGAAGCTCTCGTCCTTGCACACCATGCGCTCGGCCGAGATCGGGTGCCGCACGTTCCAGTTGCGGACCTCGAAGAAGACCTCGCCGATCTTCGGCGTGTGGTCCGGGAACCGGCTGCTCAGCTCGCGGCCGACCATGCCCCGCACGATCCGGTCCTCGTCGATGCCGTCCTCGGTGACCTCGAGGGTCTCCACCGTCCGGCCGTCCCGCAGGATGGTGATCTGGTTGGCGATCGCCGCGATCTCGTTGAGCTTGTGCGAGATCATGATCGAGGTGATGCCCTTGGAGCGGAACCCGCGCAGCAGGTCCAGCAGGTGCCGGGAGTCGGCCTCGTTCAGCGCCGCCGTCGGCTCGTCCAGGATGAGCAGCTTGACGTCCTTGGCGAACGCCTTGGCGATCTCCACCAGCTGCTGCTTGCCGACGCCGATGTCCTTGATCAGGGTGTCCGGGTCCTCTTGGAGACCGACCCGGGCCATCAGGTCCAGCGCCATCCGGTTCGCGGCCTTCCAGTCGATCGCGCCCCGCTTGCGCGGTTCGTTGCCGAGGAAGATGTTCTCGGTGATCGACATGTGCGGGATGAGCGCGAGCTCCTGATGGATGATCACGATCCCGGCGCTCTCACTGGCGCGGATGTCGGAGAACCGCGCCTCCGCGCCCTGGTAGACAATCTGGCCCTCGTAGGTGCCGTACGGGTAGACCCCGCTGAGGACCTTCATCAGGGTGGACTTGCCCGCGCCATTCTCACCCGCGATGGCATGGATCTCGCCGGCGCGAACCACGAGGTTGACGTCGGAGAGGGCCTTGACTCCGGGGAACTCCTTGGTGATGGAGCGCATCTCCAGGAGGATGGGCACGTCGCTCATCGTTCGTACCACCTCGCCAACGTCATCGGTTGCCTCCGGAAGGTTGAACCTTCACTTGGTTTGTTGTTGACGGCAACGTATTGCGGTGGGAGGGTAATCCGCAAGGCGAGGGCGTGTTGAAAATGTAACAATCCGGCAATATCGGCGTCGCGCAGTGTTCGCCCGCCCCAGCCGCCCCCGCGGCCCCTCCCAGCACCCATCGACCGCTCGCCGCGTCCGGGCAGACCCGGACACCGCGACACGAATCATGGGCGTACGCCGCTCCCAGGGCCGTCACCAGGCACGACGCGCGCCGAAGACTAGCTCGCGGGGCTGAGCCACCCCCAGCCACGACAGGGGGTGAGTGCGCAAGGGCACCGCCTAGTGGTCGTACAGCATGAACGCCAGCGTGTGGTGCTCCAGGTCGAGGAACGCCACCCGCCAGCGGTAGGAGGGCGGCAGGGCGTTGTAGGAGGCGCTGTACCGCCAGCGGGGCTCGGGCGGCAGGAACGGCACAAGATCGGGCCACACGTCCGCGGGCGTGCTCGAGTGGTCGAGTTCGCCCGGATCGATCGCCGAGAAGGGCGTGAACCCGTGCTGCTCCGACAGCCTGCGCGCGTCCTGCGGCCGTAGCGTGACGACGCCCTGGTATGCCCGGTCCGTCGGACCGGGGACGCGGCTGCACGGGTTGCCCCGCACGCGTACCTGCCAGTGGATCTCCACCGGCTCGCCGAGGCCCGGCACCTCCTCCGCCAGTTCTCCGAGATCGGTGCGGACCTTCGCCGCCGAGAGGGCCGCCGACTCCTCGCAGGTACGCGACCGGGCCGAATCGCCCCGCGTCAGCATGAATCCGGTGCCGACGACCACCACCAGACCGGTCGCCCCGACGAGCAGGGCCAGGCGTACAGATGGACGCGTCTTCATGGTCGAGAGAGTAGGACCCTGGGGCCGCCGGGGGATCCCGCACGGGTCGCTCCTCGGGGATGGTGTCCACCACGCGCCGCTGCTGATCATTCTGTCCGCAGGGCCTGTTACCGTCGCGCCGCAGTTGCCCAGTCGGACCCGCCTGGCCGCAGCCCGGCTGATCCAGCCAGGGGTGCCATCGGGATCTGGCCCGTGCCGTCCCGCGGGAACGGTACGCCGTCCCCGCCCCCCGGATGGCGAGCCGGGGCGGCCCCATGTCAGCATGCCGGTATGGCCCTCGGACTCGACGTGCGCCGCCTCGCCGCCATCGACATGTGGGGATCCGCCGGCGTCCGTTGGCGCCGGTGGGTCATCCTTGGCGAGTTCCTGCTGGGGGTCGTGGGCGCCGCCGCACTGGGCCTCGTCTCCCTCGCGTCCGGTGGCGGCCTTCAGACGGTGGCGGGGTGCTGGCTGATCGGCCTGGCGGCCAACTACGTGCCCCTCTCGGCGCACGCGCTCTCGCTCATCCGCCCGGGAGCGCTGGAAGCGGAGATCGAGGGCGTCGACGTTCCCGCTGAGCTGCGCCACTACACGGTGGCCCAATTGTGGGTCATCGTCCCGCTGCTGGTCCTGGTCCTCGCGATTGGTCAGTGGCGCCGCGACCGTCGATAGTGGCCAGCCGAACGCTGGAGAAACCTCGTCGGGCCGCCGTCACAGCCTTTCCAGCGCGTACCGGTCATCCTCCTTCGCCGTCCAGCGTGTTCGGTGCGGGGTTGGTCGATCTCTACACTCGCGACAGCGAGGCCGCGTGCCGCCAACGGGCCTGGGCGGCCCGCTACCCTCGGGCGCATGGGAGATCCATTCCGGGTACGCATCACCGTCCGTGGCTACGAGCTCGACACCCAGGGCCACCTCAACCAGGCGGTCTACCTGCAGTACGGCGAGCACGCCCGGTGGGAGTGCCTGCGCGCCGCCGGCATCGCACAGGACCGACTCCTCGCCGCCGGCGTGGGGCCGGTCGCCATGGAGGTCACCGTGCGGTACCTGCGGGAGCTGCGCGGCGGGGACGAGGTGGATGTGACCTGCCAGTTCCGCTGGGGTGAGGGCCGGGCCTTCCACATCGAGCAGGACTACACTCGCGCGGACGGCACGCCCGTCGCACGACTGACCGGAGTGGCCGGCCTGCTGGACCTGTCGGCCCGGCGGCTGGTGCCCAACCCGCGCGAGCGGTTCCGGGAGCTGGCCACCGACCCCGGGCCGCTCAACCTCTGACCCGCCCCTGGCCCGCCGCGGTGGTCCTCAGGAGGCGGTCGGGCGCTGGTGGGGCGGTGCCGGTGCCTGCCCGGTACGGGTGGCGTCGTAGCCGGCGGCCTGGAGAGCGAACAGTTCGGCGTACCGGCCGCCGGCGGCCATCAGCTCGTCGTGGTTGCCGGCCTCGACCAGAGCGCCGTGGTGCAGAACGAAGATCCGGTCGGCGTGTCGCACGTTCGCCAGCCGGTGTGTGATCAGGATGGTGGTGGCCCGGCCCTGGCGGTCACGAATGGCCTGGAACAGCGCGTCTTCGGCACGGGGGTCGAGGGAGGACGAGGGCTCGTCCATGATGAGCAGTTCGGCGTCGCGCAGGAAGCCGCGGGCTGCGGTGATCCGCTGCCACTGGCCGCCCGAAAGGTCCTGGCCCTTCGCGAAGGTACGGTCCAGCAGCGTCTCGTACCCGTGGGGCAGCTCCTCGATCATCTGATGGGCGACCGCGCGGGCGGCGGCGACCTCGATCCGGTCCTGTCTGGCCTCGGTCTCCACGTCCCCGACGGCGATGTTGGTGGCCGCCGTGAAGGGCCACTTGTGGTACTCCTGGGTCACCACCGCGATGCGGGCCCGCAGCCCATCGGGGTGCCAGTCGGCCAGCGGTCGCCCGTTCCACTCGATGACGCCCTCGCTGGGAACGCGCAGGGTCGCGATCATCGCGGCCAGGGTGGTCTTGCCGGACCCGTTCTCCCCGACGAGGGCTACCGTCTGCCCCGCCCGGATGCTCAACGTCACCCGGTCCACGGCTGGCTCCGCGCGGTCCGGATACCGCAGGCTGACCTCACGAATGGTCAACTCCCGCAGCTCCTCGACCGCCGTACGGGAGTCGTCAACCGGGTCCGGGAGGTAGGCGGCGGCACGGGCCATGAAGCCGGTGTAGTCACCGAAGTGCTGGCCCTCGGTGTAGATCCGGTCGACCTGGTAGGTCACGATGGCCAGCGACCGCTGCGCGGACTGCACCGCGATCACGCAGGTCGCCGCGGCGGCGAGCGGGATCTGCCCGTCGACGAGCAGCAGACCGAGCAGGACGTAGACCACGGCGGTGGCCAGTCCCCCGATCATGGAGCCCACCGTGGTGGTCGTGGTGACCCGGCGGGCCAGGGCCAGCTGGATGTCGGTCTCCACACCCATCACCCGGTCGTACTGGTCCAGCAGGAACCGGCGCAGCCCGTACGAGCGCAACTCCGGCGCCGAGGCCCGCTCAGCCATCAGGCGGTGCAGCAGCCACATCCGACGACGCCGTACCGAACCGGCGGTGTAGGTCTGGTACCGCAGATGCCCCGCCCGCAGCGACGCCCACGCGTTCGGCAGGGTCGCGACGAGCAACGCCAGCAACAGCAGCGGGTGGACGACCACCACGGCGACGGTCACGGCCAGCAGCCCGGCCATCCCGGCCAGCAGGTTCATCGACGCCTGCACCAGGTCGATCGCCGAGTCGGTGCCACGGGAGGCACGTTCCATGTCGTCGGCGAACGCGTCGGCGTCGAACGCCTCGAGTCGCACCGCCGTGGTCACCTCGAACAGGCCCCGCTCCACCTCACGGCTCACCCGAGGGGTCAGGCCGTTCTGCGCGTACCCGGTCGCGATGCCCATTCCGGCGCGCAGCGCGGTCGCCACGCCCAACGCCGCGAGCGCGGGCAGGGCGGCCATCACCTTGTCGGCCGTCGGCCCGCCGGCGAACAGCTCGACCAGGACCCGCTGGGTCGCCAGCAGCCCGAAGGCCGCCATCACACCGGCGCCGACCGTCGCGGCGGCCACCACCCCGGTACGCAGCCGGTCGGCCCGCCAGCTGATCCCGATCGCTGCCCAGACCAGTCGGGGCAACTCGGCGAAGACGGCGAACAGTCCCGCCTCGGCCCGAGCACGCACCCCCGTCTCCCACCACATCGCCCGCAACTCCGGCAGCAACGACTCGGCCGAGGCTGGACCCGGCTGCCCTGCGGATGGTGGGCGATCGGCGTGGGTGGCAGTTTCGGTCACGGACGTGCCTCCTCGTCGGGGACCCGAGTCGTCGCCGGCGCCAAGCGGGCGGTACGTCCAACCGCGGGCCGCCGACACCACGCAACGCGCCCTGTCAGCTACCTATGGTCACGGCTGACGGCGTGCAGGTCCATCCCCCGACTCGACGTGCCGCGGCCCGGCTGGTGCCGGTCATCGGCGCAGGTCCAAGAGATTGGTGGGAAACGCAATTAGGGCCACCCCTGATGGGGGTGGCCCTAATTGGAAAGGTTGTCCGGCGGTG
>NZ_JBHSBO010000002.1:0-23915 GCF_042650685.1 Micromonospora sp. GCM10011542 | reverse complement strand
TTACCGCGTCCCATCGCAAACCTCCGTGATCAAGGTGTTGCGACGACCAGTTGAATCCGCCCTGACTGCCCGCATCGCTGTGATGCACGAGGCCCGCCCCGACCGGCTGCCCGGCGCGATCACGGCGCCACAGCCCCATGTCCAGGGCGGCCAGGACCAGCGGGGTTCGTTTGTTCGTCGCCGCGGACCAACCCACGATCGCCTTGGGTTAGACGTCGACGACGAACGCCACGTAGACGACGCCGGACCAGGCGGCCACATGGGTGAAGTCCGCGGCCCAGCACCGATTCGGCAGGGCGGCGGTGAAGTCCCGGTTGAGCAGGTCGCCGGCGCGTTCATGTCCAGGATCAGCGGTGGTGGTGCGGATCTTCTTGCCCCGCACGACGCCGGTCAGGCCGGCGTCACACATCAACCGCTCGACCGTGCACCGGGCCGTCGGATGCCCCTGGCGGCGCAGCTCGTGCCAGATTTTGCGGGCTCCGTAGACGCCGTAGTTCGCCGAGTGGATCTCGCGCATGAGTTCTGTCAGCTGCTGATCACGCACCTGCCGCTTCGACGGCGGACGCTTCTTGGCCGCCCAGTAGCCGCTCGGGGTGATCTGCAGCCCGTGCTGACGCAGCACGCGACAGATCGGCTCGACTCCGCCGAAGCGGCCCCGATGCTCGTCAACGAAGCTCACGAGCGTGTCGTAGGCCGGTCGAGCTCGGCCGCGAAGAAAGCCGACGCGGCCTTCAAGATCTCATTCGCCCGCCGCAACTCGGCGTTCTCCCGCCGCAGCCGCTTCAGCTCCGCCGACTCATCCGACGTCACCCCCGGCCGCTGCCCGTCGTCGACCTGCGCCTGACGGACCCACTTGCGCAACGTCTCGGCCGTGCCGATCCACAGCCGGCCCGCCACCGCCGTGATCGCCGCCCAGTCCGACTCGTAGTTCGGCCGCACCTCCGCGACCATCCGCACCGCCCGATCACGCAGCTCCTGCGGATACGGCTTCGTTCCTGCCATCTCTCGATCCTTCCCAAGCGGGGAAGTCTCTACAAGATCCGGGGCGGTTCAGTAGGGCAAGGGGTGGCTTTGTAGGCGCTACGCCCTTCCTAAACCGCGTGTTGTAGCTTCGGCCTCTAGCGGTTGCCGACGGGGGGCCTGAGTCCCCAACGCTGCCCTTCACGGACGCCCCTCACCTGCGACCACATCACATGCGTGTCGTGCATCAGGATCGACCACCCTTCCTGCGCTGTACGCGTCAGCTCCCCAACCCGAAACTGACCGAGCAGATGTGCGAGCAGCTGCGCCCTGCCGATACCGCCTTCCCCAGTGGAGAACGGTTCGACCAGGGACGGGCAAGCGAGGATCGGCAAGCGTCCGTACCCAGCCCAGTCGACATGCGTGTAGTCGACCATCTGCGCAGCCCAGGCTGTGTACTCACGGGTATCCCAGGAGTGCCGGCAGGCCAGCTTGAACTCGACGCCGAACGCGATATCCGGGTCACGCCAAAGCTCGCGGTCGCGGGGACGCAGGACCGCATCGATGCGGACAGTGCGGCCGCCACAGTGTCGCCCCGGCACCTCTTGTGCGATCGTGAACCACTGGGCGAGCTCGCCCAGTGCCCACGCCGAGAGTTCCTTCTCGCTGTTGTGAGCCGGGGTCGGCAGGCGCTTCTTGAACATGCTCAGCTACCTTCGTCCCTTCGCAGGTTCAGGGGGACTCCCCGTAACTCTCGCGCCACAGCCGGCACCCTAATCGTCGCCTCTGACAAGACTGACGCGGACGGGCTACGGAGCAGGACCGGCACCCTGCAGCTGTTGCCGCCCGCGGTCGTTGACAGCAGCGCTGACAGCAACCAGCCCGGACGAGGACAGCCGTCGGGCGCCTACCGTGAACAGTCGCCCGAGGTGGCGGACGTGGGCGGCCAGCGGCGGACGAACGGCACAGAGCTTGTAAGCGAGAAGTCTTCGACAACCGCTTTGCACGTGAGTCCGCCCAGGATCATGCTCTGCCCGTGGATCTGATCGTTCTTCAGCGAGACCCTCGCACGCTCGGCATGTGCTTCGGCAAGGACGTGGATGGCCAGCCTCGTCCGGTCACCGAGAGCTCCCTCCGCAACATTTTCGCTGGTCTTCCTCCCGTCGATCAGGCGCCCGAGGGTGTCCAGTCGCTCCTCCAGGCAGCGAGGGAAGCATGCGTAGGGTCGTTGGTGTCGTACAACCTGCTGCCCTTCGGCGTACTGGCTTCCCTGCATGCCGTCGAAGCAGCACTGCGAGCGAAGATCGAAATAGAAGGTGCCTCGGTCAACGGTAAGAACGGGCAACCGCTGACTTGGAAGGCGTTGTGGGACCGAGCTGTCTCGCTCAAGCTGGTCACGCCCGAGGACGAGGGAGACGAGGACATCGTGGAGACGGGCCGTCGCGTTCGAAACATGTTCTCTCACCCGAAGGCAAGCATGGTGATGCCCTACGCCATGGCGCTTCCGATGGTCGTAACCAGCCATCGAGTGGTGGCGAGGCTCTTCCCCTGACCAACGCACGGAGTTCGCCAGCCGGTCCCTGCCACCGCAGACGGGCCCGGTCGCCGTACAGCAGGGAAGTACAGCAACCCACGGCACCGTCACAGCCCTCGACCGGCCGGTCAATGCTCGCGACTTGCCTACCGGGCCGTCAGCGACCGCCTCGCCGGCAATCCATAGGTTCAGGACGACGACGGCGACCACCAGGCCGAGGCCCAAGGCAGCGATGAGACAGCAAGCCCACTGATCCAGGTGGGTACGAGGCAGCAGAGGACGCCTAGCGTCAGCTGCTCAACTGCACTGATCGGCAACGATCGGCACGAGCCGACGAAGTGTGTCCGGCTCCGACCTAGTGCGCCGGGGAGGGGGCCTCGGGGGAACGGCCGGCGGCGTGGCGGGCGTCGGCGAGGGCGACGGCGAGCAGGACGAGCGCGGCCACGACCGTAGCGCCCAGGGGCGGGGCGAAATACAGGGGGACGGCGGCGACCGCCAGGGCGGCGATGGCGACGACGCGGCGGATGGAAAGCCGGTCGAACACGACGCGTTCCAGACGGATGCGGCCGTAAAGGAACAGTGCTGGACCGCCGATGATCGCGACGAGCCACACCGGCTCGGGCCGGCCGTCCGGGTGTTTCAGCACGATCTCGAAGCCGACGGCGGCGGCGACGATGCCCATCACCATGACGAAGTGGGCAGTGCCGATGGCGCGACCGGCGGCTTCCCTGTCCCCCGCCGCGGCGACGGCTTCGGCGAGGACCTGGCCGGAGCGGTAGAAGTAGATGCGCCAGAGCAGCACCGTCGACAGGAACGCCACCACCAGCCCCACGGCGGTCGCCGCGGTGACCGGCTGGTTGGTCAGCGTGGCGCCGACGGCGAGCACGGTTTCCCCGAGGGCGATCATCAGGAACTGCTGGTAGCGCTCGGGCAGGTGGTGGCGGCTGTCCATGGCCCACGCACTGACCGGCGGCCGGGCCATCCCCGGTACCGGCCAGCGCAGCTGCGCGGCGACGATGTCAACGGTCACGGCGGCCCCCCACAGGGCGGCCCGGGCGCCGCCACTGACGGCCGCGCCGGCGAACCAGATCACCGCCGTGGCCGCAAACCACAGCACCGACCGGCGGTAAAGCTGCCGCAGGGGGTGTCCGCGCAGCGCCGGCATCAGGATGAGCGGCCGGCCGCACTGCAGGATCACATACGGCAGCACGAACGCCCACCCGCGACCGACGAACGCGTACGGCAGCGACGTCGACATGACCAGCAGCCCGAAGGCACTGGCCAGTACGATCCACTGGATCTTGCGGCGGCGGGGGTCGAACCAGCTGGTGATGTGCGCGGTCGTGATCCACAACCAGATCAGCGGCAGCGCCAGCACCGGCAGGTAAGCCATCGACCGCCACCGGACGACAACGTCTTCGCTGACGATGTCCCGCGCGACCCGGCTGACCACCCCGGCCAGGGCGAACACCAACACCAGGTCGATGAACAGTTCCAGGAAGTTGGCCTGCCGCACGTCGTCGCGACGTTGCAACAGGTCCTGACCCTGTCCACCGCCTTCCCGATGCCCCATACCGCTCATACTCGCCCGCACAACCCTGAATCACCGGGGGTTGGACGTCGTACACCCAGAGGGAAGCCACTCACCGGTGACACCCCCCCACCACTCCTGGCCCGACCACGATGCCCCGATCAGGGGACCGGCCCACCGTTGGATTTACGTCTGGGCGCCGGGGGCGACCTTTAGATCAGGATGATCGGGCGCCCTCCTGCCTTCGTCTCACTTGTCGTCTCGTTCGTTGGCGTGCGGGGGCGACCATAGACGAACGGCCTTCGAGTTGGCCTAGGTGGCGAACCGGCCCGATCAAGCGCGTATGGGGCCGAGCAGACTTGGAAAGCGTGTGGATGGGGCCCCCGGCAAAGGCGTGCTGGGCGCTAGCCGGCGACGTGATCTGGGTCTGCCATCAGTGGGAACTATTCATGCCCTCCGGACCAGAACGACCGGATTCGGGCACGCGCGGAAGCCGGTGCTTTCGAGCGGGTAAAGATGTCGCCGCCTTCCCAGTACAGGCAGTCAATGCCGTAGGTGTGAAGGAGTCGGATGTCCGCGGGCGCCGGTGCGGTGGGGAAGAGAGCGGTCAGGCGGTTGACCGGTTGAGCGGTGTGCGCGGCGTAGTTCAGTAGCTGCCCGAGAGCGTCACGGACGTGACGGCAACAGGCGGGGTAGGGGTCGCACTGGGCGGCACGGGATAACAGCCGGCGGCAGCAGCCGATGCGCCGCAACGGTGTTCGGGACGAAGGGTTCTAGCTCACCGACCCGTCGTCAGGCGCCGGCGGATGCGCCGCCCACTCCTTGGCCAAGTCGTCGATGATCCATCGCAGCGCCGACACGGCGCTGGAGTACCGGAGGTACCGAGGGTTCTGGTTGGACCTGGGCAACTGGTCCGCCTGATTCATGGCAGACAGCGTGCCTGGTAGAGATCTGGGCGGCAAGATCACCGGGCACAACGCGGGCACAAGTGACGCCGACAAGGGCTGTCAACCGCTGTAAGGCAGCGCGAGAATTCGCCGCGGTCAGGCGGCCGATTCGCCCGATTGCAATTGATCGAGGCTGCGCCAGAGGGATTCAGGGTTTAAGTCCCGCTTCGTCAGGTGGTGTGGCATGCCGGGCCGCCTCTACCCACTGGATGGGCTGAGTCGTGGCTTCCCAGCCAAGTCGGATTGCTCCGCGGCTGGGGGCCTCAGGCCGGCTTCCTGCCAATGGCGAATGAGTCTGACCCACCACTCGGGGTGTTCATAAGCAATTTGCCGTAGTACCGGACTGTGCTCGTGGAGAAATGTAGCGAAATCATGCCACCCCTCGTATTCCTTAACGGGCGGCATCAGATCAACGACCATGAGGCCGTAATCGAGGACGTCGCCAAGCAGTTCCGCCAGCAGCAGGAGTCTGGTCCCCTCCTCGGGATCTAGATCGAGCGGCACCTTGTTCGAGTAAAAATAGGGGCGGAGATTGGGCCTTTCAATGAGAATCGCCTGGATCTGGTGGAGGCGTTCAAGACCGTTGTACATGGCACCCAAGGCGGCAATTCCATTGCTGGTCTGCGTTTGTCTCGTGAGTTGACGAGTCTGGAACGCCACAAAAGCGAGCGATGCGACCACGCCTAGGGATGTGATCACGTCGGCTAGGGCGGAAATCAAAATGCCTCCTTCTCGCCTGCATAGCTGCATGATGTGGGCCTGCGCAGTACTCGGTGTCAGGTGTTCCTGGTCCTGACGAAAACCAGGCGACGTAGCCACTATTCGGCTTGTGGCACTTGCCCTTCAATCTCTGGCGCTCAGGCCTCCACTAGTGGTGCGTCTTTCTTCGCTCTTCCGCCGGTTCTGCTGGATCCGACTGTCGTGCGTCGGGTGACAGCCAAATCATTACCCAGACCTGGAATCCAGCGCCGCAGACTGCTGCAATAAGGCCGCCGAGATGCCAGCCAGGGACGGGCCACCGCAACGCGAAAACCTGAGCGACGGCAACCACCGAGAAGAGGACAGCCGTCCAGATGAACATGCGCGGCCGGCGGGGTGCCGAGTCCGTTCCGCGCCGACTTTGCGCCTGTATCATGCCGTACGTCAAGGTGATTGCGAGCGTGGCGAAAAGGAACATCGAGCATGAGCGCCAGACATTGCCATCGCTCATGACGCCATCCAGCGCAAATGGCAGGAGCGCTCCAACAACTGCAATCGAGGCGAGCGCCAGCATAAGAACGAATCCAACTCGTTCCGCCGGGGTGAGCCCCGCCGGTTCATGACGGAGAGACGTAATGACAGCGGCGAACCCAGGGATAGTCACGCCTATCTGAGCAATTGTTGACAGCGCCGCACCGATCTCTAGCACTGTGCCAGCCTCCTCGCTCAGTGTTAGCTCCCGCTGTCAACCCGCCCGTCATCCGTCAGCCGGTGGCAGATCGACGTCCATCCCGCATCCTGCTCGCTTCCGACGATGCTTGCGCTGTCGAAAACCCGACAGCCCGCACATCGGACGAAGCGGCCAAGAGGCGAGCATCTATGCCCCCGCCGCCATGATGGGCTAGAGGTCGGTTCCACCGAGCCATCGAACCGGCTCTCATTGACGGGGGGCGGCAGGTGGCAACCTGCCGCTAAGCTCTACCCCGATTCACGAGCAACGCGGAAGGGGACTGGCATGGGCAACCCGTCGTGGGGCCACGGCTACCATCAGGGCTTCGCCGATGGTGCCAAGACGGGCGGAGCGATCGGTGTCGGCGCGACGATCGTTGTGAGCCTCGTCGTCGCGGGAGCCGCCTTCGGGTACCGGAAGCTCGAGGCGAGAAGTCTCGCCAAGCGCGAGCAGGACCTTTCTGCCGAGGACTCGAACCCTGTCGCCGAGGAAGGCGCCGGCGACGAGCACAAAGCCGGCGAAGGCACCACAAGCGAATAGGCCGGAAGCTCGCTCCGATGCGTCTCCTTGACGGGTAGGCCGGCCTTGGCTCTGCTGGTCTCAGTCCTGGTCTCTTTCACCAGCGTACGAGGCGATCCGTCAGTGACCGGACCGGGCTTCCCGCCCTGCTCATGACCCTCACCAATTGTGGCTGAACGTCGTATCGCAGACCTCGAAAGCGTGTGAGGCGGTGAGTGTTCTCGAAGGCTTCGCTGGCGGGCGGGCGTCGGACGAGGACGCCGGACGGTCCGGGTCGACCGAGATGTAGCGGACGATCAACCCGCCAGGCAGTCTCGACGAAGTCTCGGGCGAAGAGGGTCCCGAAATGGCCAAAGATGGTCGACCGCGCGGACGATGGCGTGACCAACGCGAATTGTCGATCATGGCGAAGCCGCGCGGCCTCTGCGTGGCAAGTCACGTCGAGGAGTCCTGTTGTATCGTTCTCAGCTCGCCACAACCAGCGCCGTCGCAGCTCTGGCCCTCGCTCTGGCAGGCTGTGGCAACAGCCAGCCTCCAGCCGCTGCAGGGCCGTCGACGGTTGCGAGTGCCACGACGCCAGCCGCCCCCGTGAGCCCCAGCGAGAAGCCGGCGATGGGCGCCAAGGACGTGGTCGAGGCCCTCACCGCTGCTGGGCTTCCGCTGTCGAACATCGCCGAGCAGGACGAGAACACTGACCCCAATGACAAGCTCGGTCGCCCTGGGCAGTACACGTCCCGTGCCTCAGCGGACGTGCCGGGAGGCGACAAGGACGCCGAGAAGTACGGCATCGACCGCGGCCTGGTGGTCGAGGTGTTCGCGACGGCAGAGGACGCCGACGCCCGATCGACGTACATCCAAGACGCCCTGAAAGGCGCACAAATCCTCGGCACCGAGTACCACTATCGACCGGCGGACGGGCGGGTCCTGGTGCGGCTGACCGGGAAGGTGAAGCCGTCGCAGGCGAAGAAGTTCGAGGACGCAGTCGCAAAGTTGTGACCGCAGCCGGCGGACAGGTCCAGCCCGTCTCCCCGACGGGATCGCACCTGCTCGCACCTCTCGAAGATCGATAGCAGCGGTAACAGACATCCCATGAGAGCTGAGGTCGGCAGCGACGCCACCCTCCCGCCTTCGTCTCACTTGTCGTCTCGTTCGTGACCGTGCGGGCGCGACCGTAGACGAACGGCTGGTCGAGTTCGCCTTGGTAGCGAACCGACCCGGTCAAGCGCGTACGGGGACGAGCAGACTTGGAAAGCGTGCCTGGGGTGCTGCTAACGGGACGAAGAGCACTAGCTGTGAGCGGCGTCGGCCGAGCAGCCAATGGAGCAGCCAAGCCAGCGAGCATGAGCGGACGATCACGGACGCAGGCGGCCGGCCGACCAGCAGGAGAACCTGCTGGAGCAGGAGTACGGAACCGATTCGTCATGCGTAGGCCACGTCGAGGTAAGGGCGGCACGTGATCAGCGGCGACACTGTCCTGCCTCCTCGCCACCGCCCGCCCGATTCTGACCTGCCCGCGACGGTTGACAACCCTGGTTGTCGAGCGGACTCTGGAGTCGGAGGCCACTGACGAGGGAGCCGATCATGCGGGAGCTGACGTCTGACGAGCGGCAGGAACTACGGCGGGAACTGGGTGCTGTTGCCGCTGACTGGGCGCAGCGGCTGCACAACTCTGATGTGGATGTCCGGGGCGGCGCTGCCCAGGAGTCAAGCTCTGCGGAGCGGATGCGGGCTCACCTCGCGCGGATGGCGGCAGGTGAGCAGATGCGTCGCCTTCTCGCTGACCTCGTGTCCGCCAGTGCCGAGGAAGCGGTGCAGTGCGGTGCCGGCTATCCCGAGCTTGGCGCAGCGGTAGGCGCCAGTCGGCAGGCCGCGCGTAAACGATGGCCTGGCCTGTCGAAGAGGCGTGCCTCGGAGTGGAAGCAACCGCTCGGGGGCATCGGTTGGGCCAGCAGCCATCCGGGAGGCCCGGGACCGTTTTCGGGGACCTGAGGGGCTGGGCTTGACATCCGTGGCCGACATCAACGGTGGCGGCTGAGGCCGGACGAGCGTGGACGGCTGTCGGCTCTACGTCGAACCCATTGGACGTCAGCGGACGTTGCGACCTTTGCCGAAAGCGCCTTGTAAGCGAGAGGTCAGTCCGCAGGGGGCCCGCTCACGTACCCTTCCCGGACGGAACTCGATGATCTTCCGCGTGCTGAGTTCGCCTTTCCCGGGCCGCTGCGGGACAAGTTGGTGACAGCGATCCTGTCCGGCGCGAAGACCACCACCTCCGCCCTGCTGGTCGGCTATGAGCGCGCGAATGAGCCGCTGCCCGAGGCCGGCCAGCAATCGGCGGTGGTGGACTCCGATGATCGGCGGGTCGCGGTGATCGAGCTGACCGAGGTGCGGGTGGTCCGGCTCGCCGATGTCGACTTGCAACACGCCTTGGACGAGGGCGAGGGGGATGAGTCGGTGGCGCAGTGGCGGGCCGGGCACGAGGCGTTCTGGCACAGCGCGGAAGTGCGCGCGGAGCTGGGCGATCCAGGCTTCACCGTTGACGACGACACCCTGGTGGTGGCTGAGCGCTTCCGGCTAGTGCGCACCGGCTGAGCAGACTGGCTCGTGGCCTTCCATCTCGGATTGGAGTGAGGCGTCCGGGCTCGCCGAGCAGCCAAGTGAGCAGCCAAACCGGCGAGCAGCAGCGGACGATCGCGGACCCAGGCACCAGGTCGAGGAGGAGGACCAGGCAGTGGACCAGCGCCGGGGACTGACTCGTAATGCGCAGGTCAGCGGCCGATGCGGATGCGGTCGGCGGCGTACGTCTCGCGAGATCCGTCGGCACGGAAGATCACGATGACCGGAACGCCCTCGCCAATCTCCAGCTCGCGCCGCTCCGTTGGGGTGGGCATCCGGGCGGAGGCTGTGTCGCCCTTGAGAAGGGTCACCGTCTCGGTCGGCTCGTTGGCGCGGACGAACGTGCCGCGCGGCGGTTCCACGATGACGAGCCCTTCCGACCTAAGTAGCGCTATCGCCTGTCGGACACTCGTGCGGCTCAGCCCGTACTCCTGAGCCAGCCGCAACTCACTTGGTAGCGACGCGCCAGGCGCGAGATCGCCAGAAGTGATCCGGGCGCGCAGCAGGTCTGCAAGCTGCCGGAACACGGCGCGATCCGCGCTGGGGTCGATCACGAATGTGACGCTACGTGTCCAACAGTTCTACATCTTATTGTATCTACAGTCCTACGTCGTAACGGTGATATGGATAGGCGGACAGCTGGGTGCCTGGCCCTGGTTGACCGCTGTGCCATCAACTCATGTCTGGGGGATAGCAGTGCCGCGCGTCTCGTATGACGAGTACCTGATCGCCGTCGCCCTCACGCTTGCCCGGCGGCATCGGCCCGTCTGGTCATGGCAGCGGTGGCGGACCGTCTGCCGATGCGGAAGGGAGTTGCCCTGCCGCGCCAACCACCGCATCCCGATCAACCGGGGGCACTGGCCAAGCCAGGGCGGCCCGAGATGACGACTCACCACCCGATCGTGCCGGCCTGGACGTGCGGCGGCTGCGGCACCGAATGGCCATGCCAGACCCGCCGCCGCGAACTGCTGGCCGAGTACGACCGAGCCCCTATTTCACTCGCCCTCTACCTGGCCGCCCAACTCGTCGTTGCCGCCCAGGACATGGCCCACGTCCCCGCCGGCCACTTGCACTACCGATTCCTTGGCTGGACCCGATGAGCATCCTTCGGACCGGTGACGAGAAGTTCCACTACAGCGACGGCTCCCACAAGTGGATCCCACCGGACCCGGACTACGACCAGGAGGTCTGGGACGAGCAGGTCCACCAGCATAAGCAGGGACACCTGACGAACGAGCGCGCGAAGGTCCGCATCCTGCGCCTCGTGTGATGCCAGCAGTACAGCAGTGAAGTGCAGCAACCGTGCCAGCCGAACCGAGCCGAGAAGCGGCTCAGCAGGCCGGTTGACCTCGCATCAAGCCCGATCAGACTGGCTCGCCAAGAGTTCACACCGAAGAGGTCACTGGTTCGATCCCAGTATCGCCTACCATGAATATCTGCAGGTAGGAAGCTCGTTGCCGGAGTCGCCGGTAAGGAGCTTTTCTGCTATCGGCCCTTGCTTTGGAGCAGTTTGGGAGCAGGGCGCCGAGTAGCCCGACCGGCCGTACCCGACGGCTTTTTCGAGCAGGGCTGGGCGTGGGAACGGTGGGGTCTCGGGCTGGTAGGGAAGAAGCAAGATCGGCGCCTTTCCTTCATTATCCGTGGCTACATTGGACCCGCGCCGTTGGTGGCGCCGATGCTGGCCGTCTGGGGGCACTGAGCTATCCCGCACCCAAGGGGGACTGGTGCAGGCCGGGACGGACGGTGCGGTTGCGTTGGTCGGGCAGTGAGCACGGCCAGGCCGGCGCGGTGCTCACCCTCAGCCTGGCGTGGCAGGGGTGCCGTCGGGGATCGAGGCGCATCGCGGCAGTACCGTACGCGCCATGATCCGCAAGGCCATGATCGTAATGCCTCTTCTCGCGCTGCCTCTGACCGCTTGCACGGGCACCGCCGATAAGCCAAACGCCGCTGCGTCCGCGACATCTGCGGCTCCATCGGCCGTCGCGCCGTCAAGCGCGGCTGCCAGCGCGACCGCGCAGGCGCCTGATGGGCAGGAGGAGCTTCGCCAGGCGGTGTTGGCGTACTCGGACGCCTTCCTCGACGCGAAGCCCACCGTCGCGTACGACCTGTTCTCGGCCAGGTGCAAGGATCGCGTGACCCTCAGCGAGTTCACCGGCATGCTGACTGCGGCCAAGCAGATCTACGGCAAGGCGATGCCGCTCAAGACCTTCGATGCCCAAATCTCGGGGGATCTCGCTCGAGTGACCTACACGTACGACGTGCCTGCGCTGAACCAGACCAACGAGCCATGGGTGCGGGAAGACGGCAAGTGGAAGCAGGACGACTGCTAGACGAGTAAGTCCTAATGCTGGTCAGTGGTCGTAGGCGATCAGGGACCGGGTGACGGGTTGGCCGGTGCTGCGGTTGTGCCAGATGGCGGCGGTCAGGGCCAGGAGGCGTTGGGCGATGCGGGCGCTGACGCCTTCGATGCTGCGGCCGCCGTGTAGTTCCAGGTCGAGTTGGCCTTTGAGGGTGTGGTTGACCGACTCGATGAGCTGCCGGATCGGTTTGAGCAGGTGTTCGTCGGGTCGTGGAGTGCGGTTGCGGTATGACGGCCGCAGCAGCCGCACTCCGCGTTCGGCCAGCCAGCGGTCCAACTCGGCGGAGACGTATCCCTTGTCGGCGATGATCAGCCGGCCGGGACGGCCATCGAGCAGGTCCGGGTCGTGTTCCAGGATGGCGGTGAGGACCTGCCGTTCGTCGAGCTTGGGGTCGGCCAGGGCCCACGTGATCGGCAGCCCGGCCGGGGTGCAGATCAAGTGCAGGCGCAAGCCCCAGAACCAGCGTGAGTGTGAGGCGCAGTAGCTGTAGCCGGCCCAGCCGGCCAGCTGCGAGCGTTTGACCGTGGGTCGGGAACGGGCGCACTCGACTGGGGTGGAGTCGACCAGCCACACCCCGTCGGTCCACAGGTCGGTGTCCGCGGCCACCGCCCGGATCGCCTTCTTCAGCAGGGGCAGTGCCGCGCGTAGCCGCTTGTTGTAGCCGGACTGGCCCGGCAGGTAGGGAAACGCTCCGGGCAGATGCGCGGGGACGAACCGTAGCCAGCGGGCCTCGGAGCGCACCCCGAGCAGCACCTGCGCCACGGCCAGGGTCAGCAGCTCGGCGTCGGTCAGCTTTGGCGGCCGTCCGACGCGGGCAGGCCGCCCGAGCCAGTCGTCGATCTTCACGTACAGTGCGGTGAGAAGGGTGTTGATGTCTGTCGTCACAAACGGATCATCAACACCCTTCGCTGCGCCCGCAGCCCCGCCCAGGGTTAGGACTTACTCGTCTAGGAGACCAGCGGCGAGCGCCCACTCAAGGTGTCCCAGGAGGCCTATGGGCTACTCACAGCGGTCTTCGGAGCCTCGCCCGTTTGGCTCGGGGCGGTGCACGCGCAGATCCCGCCCGTGCCGATGTTCCAACGCCGACGTGATCTCCTACAGGCAGCCAGGCGGTCCGCGGCGGCCCTCTGCTGACGCCACAGCGGGGAGTGGCTGACCGCGGGCGGGCCGCACAGGTTGGCGATTCCTGACGTGGGTGTGTGAGCGCAGGGCGCAGGTGGCCCGAGGCGCTGCGGGCCGCGACATGATCAGCGCCTTCCTCGCTGGCTGGTTCGAGCGCTACTCGTGCCATTAGCCGGTTGGATTCGTTGTCGCGGATCTTCGCACGAGACGGCCTCTTTCGTACCCACGATGACGTGGGGGCGAATGATGAGACATGTTCACGGTCAGCATGGGCGGGACTGGAAGTGACTCCTGCCCGCCCGCGGGCCAGCGCGGCGGCGGCACGGGTGCTGTTACGGCCGGTCGCGCCGATGCTTTCGGCGCCGGTCGATGCGGTGCCGGAGGGCCCCGGCCTGGTGCACGAGCCGAAGTGGGACGGGTGGCGGGCGATCGCCTTCCGCGACACCGACGGGGTGTACCTGCAGTCGCGGGCCGGCCGGAACCTGAGCACCTACTTTCCGGACATCACCCGTGCGATCCGGACGGCGATCCCGCCAGGCGTGGTGCTCGACGGTGAGCTGATCGTCTGGGAGCGCGGCCGAACGAACTTCGCGCAGCTGCAGCGACGCGTGACCGCTGGCCGCGCCTTGCTGCGCCTGGCACGCGAGTGTCCCGCCCATTACGTGGTGTTCGATCTCCTCGCCGACGCCGGCGGGCAGGTGATCCTGGACCTGCCGCTGTCGCAGCGCCGGGCCCGCCTGGAGCAGCTGCTCGCCGCCGCGCCGGCGCAGCTCACCGTGACTCCCCAGACGGCCGACATGCGGCAGGTGACGGACTGGCTGGTGAACTGGACCGTCGCTGCGGGCATCGAGGGTGTGGTGAGCAAACGCTCGGGCGGCCGGTATGAGCCGGGCCGGCGTGGCTGGGCGAAGTTCCGGACCCGGATCGTCACGGAGGCCGTCGTCGGTGGGGTGACCGGCACCATCAGCCGTCCGGAAACGGTGCTGCTCGGCCGGTTCGACCGGCGGGGACGGCTGCGATACACCGGCCGCACCCATCCCCTGACCGGCAACCAGGCCGTCGAGCTGGCCGCGCTGCTCGCGCCGCCGCGGCTGCCGCGCCGCGGCGCCGTGGCCCACCCGTGGCCGGAGCCCCTGCCTGCGTCCTGGTCTGGTCAGCTGGAGCGGCCCGAGCCGCTGCGGTACGTGCAGGTGGAACCGACTGTGGTGGCGGAGATCGACGCCGACGTGGCGTTCGAGCACGGGCGGTGGCGCCACCGGGTGCGGTACGCCAAAGCCCGGCCCGACATGTCGGTCTACGACGTGCCGCTGCTCCTCGGTGACGGCGAAGACCCGTTCGGGACGCCGAGCGGCTGACGGGCGAAACCGGCGACAATCCCTGGCTTTTGGCATGCGCAACCTCAGCCGGCCAGGTTGAGGACGGCCGTGCTCGCCCTCGGCGACCGCTGGCCGTTGCTCTACGGCTGGGTGAAGCGGGCGACGACCGGGGCGTGGTCCGGCACGATGGCAGCCTCGCGGCTGCGGGTGGACACGCCGATGGAGGTGATGTCGTCGACGAGGGAGTCGATGCCGACCAGCCGCAGCTGCAGGTCGCGGGTGGCGAGGATGTGGTCGATCAGCTCCCCCCGCCCCTGGTAGATGCGGGAGTAGGCGCGCGCTGGTGGCAGGCGGCGTCCGAGGTTGTACAACCGCACCGCGTCGCCCTTGTCGGGGCGGTGGACGTCCCCGTCGGCGGGTCCTTCAAGCAGGACGGTGGTGACGGCGTCGGGTCCGTCGTTGAGGTCCCCGCACAGAATCGTCGGCATACCGGGCTGCCCGGTGACAGCGGATTCGGCGAGGACGTCGTTGAGGTGCACGCGCAGCGCGACGGCTTCGGCGGTGCGGCGCAGCAGGGCGTAGCCGGCGCCGCGGGCGCGTTCGTCCTCGCTGAGCGGGTAGCGCCGTCCGCCCGGGTAGATGAGCAACTTGCTCTTGAGGTGAGCGGTGACCAGCCGCAGGCCATACCCGCCGCAGTCGACGTGGACCTGAACCGCTCCGCGGCCCAGGTGCGTGAGCGTGTCGCCGTCGACGTCGGGGACCGCGGGCAGGCCGGCCTGCGGCAGCGCGGTGATCTGCGCTTCCTCGGTGAGCGTGTGCCGGGCGAGGACGGCGACGCGGATCCCACGACCATCCGGATGGGCGGAAACGACCGCCTGCCAGGGCTCGCCCAGGGCCGCGCGGAGATCGTCAGCGGCGGCCGGTGAGCCGATCTCTTGCAGGGCGACGACGTCGGCGCCGGTGCCGGAGATGAGCCCGGCCAGGTAGGTGAGCTTCGCGGCGTAGGTCTCCGCGGCCGAGGGGTCGGTGTCGTCGGGTCGGAACAGGTTTTCCACGTTCCACGTCATGACGATCAGGTCGTTGCCCACCGTCGCTCCCTGCATCCAGGTCCGCTACCAGCCTCAAGGCCGAACTGTAGGCCCGCGGGAAGCATCGACTGCCGCTGCGTCGCCATCTCGACACCCTCCGAGCAGACCAGCTGCACGAGGGCCGCGAGGTGCTGACGGCGCGGCGCGGGGGACCGGGTATTGAATGCGGTCTTCGCGCAAGCGCCTCCACCCCTTCACAAGGACGCCCTTCGATGGACATGATCGTTCGAGATGGTCGCTGTCCACCCGGTCGTTCAGGAGGCCCCCATGCGCGACAGTCAGATGTCCACCCGATCCTCTCTGCGGCGACGCATCGCCGCGGTGGCCGCCGCCGCGCTCGCCGGCGCGTGTCTCGTCGCCGTGAACGCGCAACCGGCCATGGCGACGCCGCCGGGAATCCCCTCGAAGTCGACGGCGCAGTCACAGCTCAACGCTCTGACGGTGGCAACGCAGGGCTCGACCACCGGCTATTCACGGGATCTGTTCCCGCACTGGATCACCATCAGCGGCACCTGCAACACCCGCGAACAGGTCCTCAAGCGCGACGGCACCTCCGTCGTCGTCGACAGCTCCTGCGCCGCCACCTCCGGCCGCTGGTACAGCCCCTACGACGGCGCCACCTGGTCGGCGGCCGCCGACGTCGACGTCGACCACGTCGTGCCCTTGGCCGAGGCCTGGCGCTCCGGCGCCAACTCCTGGACGACCAGCCGGCGGCAAAGCTTCGCCAACGACCTCACCCGTCCCCAGTTGATCGCGGTGACGGACAACGTCAACCAGGCCAAGGGCGACCAAGACCCGTCGACGTGGCAGCCGCCCCTGTCGTCGTACCGGTGCACCTACAGCAAGATGTGGATCACCGTGAAATACAGCTGGAGTCTCACCCTGCAGTCGTCGGAGAAGTCCGCGCTGCAGAGCATGCTCAACACCTGCAGCTCCTGACCCTGCGGTCCGCCGGCGGCCCCGCCCCACAGGACGGGATCGCCGGCCGGGCCGTGCCATCACTGGGGCGGCAGGGATGCCGCATCACCGATCTGCTCGCGCCACCTGCCGCCCGCGTCGGCGTCGAGGACACGCTGCACCAACGCCAGTGCCTCGGGCTCGCTGTCGAACTCCCACCGCAGCACCCGGCCTGTCTCGGCGTCGCCGGCACGGGCGACGACCTTCCACCGGACCTCGCGGGTCAGCCACACGTCCCGGCGACCCAGACGCCCCCAGATGCCGTTCCACCAGCGTCCCGTCACCTCCTGCACCAGCGCATCGTACAGGTGTTCTATGGGCTGTCGGTGAGGTGTGCTCGACTGAGGAGAAGCTCCGCCATCGGTCCTCGATTCTCACGCGGTCGTGGGAACAGCACGGCATGCAAGGGTGCTGAACGCTGGGTGGCCAACCGGCGGCTACCAACGTGTCGCGGCCAGGCGGCGGGAAGCGAACGCGGCCCGCTGCCCCGCGCACGCGGGCCCACGCCGCCCCAGCGAACGCCACATGCCGGCCGGCTACTGAACGCGGGTGACCAAACCGACCCACGGGTCGGCGAGCAGGAGGTCCAGTCGGCCGTCGCCGGTGATGTCGGCGGCCGCGAACCCGTACCTGCCGATGTCGGCGGCCGAGTACGGCTGGTAGATGACCTGGCGTCCCAGCCAGCCGTCCGGGCGTTGCAGTATCCCGCCGACACCGGCGAAGCCGGTGTGCGTGGTGAACACGTCCAGCAGGCTGTCACCGTTCATGTCGGCGAGGAGCACGCCCGCGGGGTTGTCCCGGGACGGATACACCCGCCACGTGCCGAGCGTTCCCGCGACGTCCCGCGTCAGTATCTCGAGGCGGCTGGAGGGGCTGTTTCCCCCGACGCTGACCACCAGGTCCGGGCGACCGTCGCCGTCGACGTCGCCCGCCGCGAACGAGCCGATGAACTGCCACGGATCCGGGGGTACGGCGTACTCGACCGGTGCCGAGAACTCCCGCGGCGCGAGCTGGGTGAGCACCGAGATCACATGATCGCGGAGGACAGCGACGTCCGGCCGGCTGTCTCCAGCGAGGTCCGCGACCACCACCTCGCCGTACTGTGGGAACAGGTTGACCGGTCCGCCGAACGCTCCGCCGCCGGTGCCGTAGCGCACCATCGCGCCCGCGGCCCCGGCGGCCACCAGATCGCGCACGCCGTCATCGTTGAGGTCGAGGACGCGGGCGGCGGTGACCGCGGTGCCGAACGACACCGGTGTCGGGGCGGCCAACCCCTGCGGGGTCTGCCGGTAGACGTCGACGCCGTTCCCGCCGGTCATCACCAGGTCCGCTCGGCTGTCGCCGTCGACGTCGGCGATGGTCGGCGTGAGGCCGCCCCCACTCGGCGACACGGCGTGGTACCGCGGCGGGGCCAGCGTGTGATCAGCCTGCTGGACGAACAGGTCGAACCCGGCCTCGTAGGACTGCTCCACGGTCCGTTGGCTGGTGACCACCACGTCGTTCAGGCCGTCACCGGTCAGGTCCCCGCTCGCCAGGGCTATCGCCTGCCCGCCCACCGCCCGCGCCTGCGCCGGCTGCAGCGTCAGCGACCCGTACGCCGGATGGGCGGAGGAGATGACCGGCCCGGACCCGCTGGCACCCGTCACGGGCAGCACATCGCCCTGGTACTGGGCCGAGAACGTCAGCGACTGCGTGCCCATCTGCACCACGTGCTCTGCCCGGCCGCCGCCCAGCTCCACCTGTTTGAGCCAGGAACCGTTGAGGTAGAAGTCCACCGGGCCGGTCGGTCGGGAGCCGTCGGCGTTGCGTACCTCGGCGCTGAGCAGGACCCACTGTCCCGGTTCGGCCCTGGCCGGGTACACCGTGAAGTCCATCCTCGTCGCCGGACCCGCATGCCCGGAGACGTTCACGGAGGTCCCGGTCGCCCCGTTGGGCGCCACGGCACGTACCGCGTACCCGTAATAGCTGCCGCTGACGACGTTCTCATCGCGATACGTGATCGCCGTGGTCGATCCGATGGCCGTCCACGTCCCATAGGGTGCGACCCGCAGGACCTCGTAACGGACCGCACCCGGCACCACCTCCCACCGCACGTCCATGGCAGATCCCGTGGCGTTGACGTGCACACCGGCAGGCGCGGTGAACGCGGTCACGGCGTTGGCCTCCGTCGAATCCGCGGACAGCTTCCTGCCGGATCCCGACTGGACCACATAGAAGTACCGGGTGGCCGGCGTGAGAGCGGCGTCGGTGAACGACGTCGTCGGGACCGTGCCGACCACGGAGTACGGGCCGCCGGACATGGTGGCGCGCAGCACGCGGTAGAACGAGGTCGATGCGGTCGAGTTCCACGAGATCACGATGGTGCTCGTGCCGGAGGCACGCGCGCTCACGCCGGACGGTGGCACCAGGGAACCGGCTGCCGCCGCCGATGGCGCGCACACCAGTGTCAGCATCGCGCTCATGAGCCCGGCCGCGGCCAGGGCAGCGGGCCGCCCGCCAGGGGAGGATCTGGATCCGATCATCAGTAGCCTCCCCGTGCCGTCATTCACCGAGTGTCTTGTTTGTACTCCCACCAAGGCCGGACGGCGAGTCGTGCCGCTGACGGTCGACGCCCCGCGCGGTGGACCTTCGGCTCGTGTGCCGGCTCGCGCCCCTCAGGGACCTGGGGATCTCAGCGCACCCGATGGCCGGCGCGGAACACGGCCCTGACGGCGCGGATGGCGGTGATGTCGGCGAGGGGATCGCCGTCCACGGCGAGCAGGTCGGCGTCGAAGCCGGGCGCCAGCCGCCCCTTGCGCTCGCCGACCCGGCACGCCTGTGCGGCCGACGAGGTCACCGCGCGCAGCGCTTCGACCGGCGGGAACCCGCAGTCGACCAACATCGCGGCGCCGTACGGGAGGACGTCGTGCGGCTTCGGCGGCCCGATGCCGGCGTCGCTGCCGCACACCACCGTGACGCCGGCGTCCCGCATCTGACGCAGGTTGGCCAGGAACCCACCGAGTCGAGCGGCTATCCGCGGCGGCGGTGCGGAGCCGGGAACGACCCCGAGGGTCGCCGAGACGACGATGCCGGCCCGAGCGATCGCCGCGATCAGGTCCGGGCGTGAGTCCACACCGTCGTCCGTCATGAACGAGCAGTGCTCGATCGTGTCGACGCCCGCGGCGACGGCGTGCTCGATTCCGGATACGCCGTGGGCGTGCACCGCCACGGGCAGTCCGTGGCGGTGAGCCTCCTCGACGGCCGCTCGCAACTCGTCCGGCCCGTACTGTGACTCATGCGAGAGCGATCCGGGCGTCATCTCGCCGCCGGTCGCCATCACCTTGATCACGTCGACGCCCCGCTCGGCGCGGACGCGTACCGCGGCCCGGACGCCGTCGACCCCGTCCGCCGCGCCGCCGAGGAACCAGCAGTGGCCCCGGCTGGTCGTGACGGGCGGGCCGGCCGCGAGGATCTGCGGACCAGCAGCGGGCTCGGCGACCAACTCGTCGCGGAGCCGCAACGCGAGATAGGCCCGGTCGCCCAGGTCCCGCACCGTCGTGATTCCCGCCGCCAAGCAGGTCCGCGCCGCGGCACGCATGCGACCGAGCAGCTCCTCGTCCGGCAGTCTCTCGATGGCGCCCACCGGGTCCGCGCTGGCGTCGAAGACCAGGTGCACGTGAGCGTCGACAAGGCCGGGCAGCAACGTCACACCGCCCAGATCGATCACCTCTGTCCCCGGAGGCGGCGCACCGCCGGCCCGCACGTCGACGACTCGCCCGTCGTCGACAAGCACCAGGGGCTGCTCGACCAGGACAGGACTGACCCCGTCGAAGGCGGCACCGCCACGAATCGCCAACATGTCGACCACCACCACGTCATCGACGGGCTTTCGGCCTACGCTCCGCTCAGCGGGTTCAGCCGGCGGTAATCAGCTAACCGTGCCAGGCCCGCTGCCGCCATCGGCCGGTCGTCCGAGCGGGGGTTGCGGGGCCCGGATGGCGCGGGTGTGCGTAATCATGAAGCGGTGATGCATCCTGCCGCGCTGCCCGTCGACTCCGGCGCCTTCTCGCTGGCCGTACCGCCGCTGTTCGCCGCGCTGGCGCCGGCGCGGAACATCCTCATCGCCGGCGCCGGCGGAGGGTTCCGACCCCGCCGATGCGGCGAGCCCCTGCCTCGGTGGTGATGACGGCGGTTGCCGTGGGCAGGATTGCCCGGCCCGCGTCGTCGAGGTCGTCGGCGTGATGGTCGTGACTGAGAAGTACCGCGTCGAGCGGTCCGAGTGCCGACGGCTGGACGGCGGGGCCGGCCTCCTTGCGGGAGGCCGTGCCCCAGCCGAACGAACGGCGGCGTCCGGGCGGATCGAAAGTGGGTCGGTGAGCAGACACCATCCGGCCGTCTCAATCAGCACGGTCCGCCGATGTGGGTCAGCCGGGCCTCACCGGGCGTGCCGCAGCGCCCAGTCGAGTGCCGTGTCGGCGATCTGTTCCCAGCCGGGCTCGGCGCAGGTCCAGTGCGATCGGCCGGGAAACTCGATGTAGTCGGTGATCGTGCCTTCGCCCTTGTAGTGGTGGGCGTTGGACTTGTTGACCGACGGCGGCATGGTGTGGTCGGACCCTCCGGCGATGAACAGCAGCGGCGCCCGGTCGGCGTTGCGGAAGTCGACCCAGGTCTCCTGCTTGCCGGGTGTGAGATTGGCCAGCAAACCGTGCCACACCCAGCTGCCGGGCGCCGGGATGGCGTACCGGTCGTAGGCGGCCTTCGAGTCCTCGGCCGACAGGGTGTTGGTGAACGCGTAGTGCCACTGTTCGGGTGTGAGACCCGCGGCCTGGTGGCGCTTGGCCGGGTTGTTGAGGATCGGGAACAGCGATTTGATCTGCGGCGGCGGCGTGACCCGGATGCCTTCCGGCGGTGCGGAGTCGATGACGACACCGGCGGCGCCGTGCCCGCGGTCGAGCAGCAGCTGGGTGAAGGTTCCGCCGAACGAGTGCCCGATGATGATTGGTTTCTCGTCCAGGTTGGTGATGACCTTCTCCAGGTGGGCGATGGTCTCCGGCACGGTGACTGTGGCGATCGGTGTCGGGTCGGCGCGCAGCGCCTCCACCTCGACGTCGAAGCCCGGGTACGCGGGCGTAAGCACCCGGTGGCCCTTGCTCTCGTAGTACGGGACCCAGTGTTCCCAGCTGCGCGGGGTGAGCCAGAGGCCGTGGATGAGGACGATGGTGCTCACTTGGGTATCCCTTCAGGGTTGGTACTACGAGACGTAGTAAATACTACGGGACGTCGTAGAGGAGCCGGCGGAGGGTCCCGAACTCCAGCAGGTCGCGGCCGAGCTGGTCCTTGTGCCTTTCGTGATGCCGTGCGGGGCATCCGGGTAGATGATCAACTGCGCGCCCTTGACCTGGGTCGTCGATCGTTGGCTGTACGCGACACGCGCGCCGGGCCGGGGCCCGCCGAGAGGGTGTAGCACCGGATTAGTCAGCCGCCTAGGGTTCCGCCTATCCGCTCACGGTCGTGCTCTTCGTGCTCTACCCGCTGTTCGACGTGGGCGCTGCCATCTACGACCTTCGCTCGTCGCGGACCACTGGCTCGCCGGCCCTGCTGTACGTGAACATAGCGGTCAGTCTGATCACCGCCGTCGGCGTGGGTGTCGCCTGCGCGTCCGGCATTCCGGCGGTGCTGAGGGTGTGGGGTGCCTGGGCGGTCGTCGCCGGCCTGGTTCAGCTGATCGTGGGTGTCACTCGTCGCAAGATGGGCGGGCAGTGGCCGATGATCATCAGCGGAGGCATCTCGGTGTTGGCCGGCGGGTCCTTCATCGCCGGTGCTTCAGCGGACAACCCGTCGCTGACCAACGCGGCCGGCTACGCCATCCCCGGCGCCATCTTCTTCCTCATTGCCGCCTTCCGCCTCGGCCGCAGCGCAAAGGGCAACTGACATGAGCGCCACCGAGTACGACGTCGTGGTGATTGGTGCGGGCCCGGTCGGGGAGAACGTCGCCGACCGGGCGGTGCAGGGCGGCCCGACCACCGTGATCGTCGAGCGCGAGCTGGTCGGCGGGGAGTGCTCGTATTGGGCGTGTATGCCGACCAAGGCTTTGCTGCGTAGTGCGTCCGCCTTGCGGGCGGCGCGGCAGGTGCCGGGTGCCCGCGAGGCCGTGACGGGCGAATTGGACGTGGCGGCCGTGCTGGGTCACCGGGACTCCTTCGTGTCGCGTGGAAAGGACGACGGGCAGGTGTCGTGGCTGCAGTCGGCCGGGATCGCGTTGTACCGAGGTCAGGGGCGGATTAGCGGCGCGACGCGTCGTCGAGGGGACCGGTGACGACGGTGTCACGACGAGGTTGACCGCGCGGCATGCGGTTGTCGTCGCGACGGGGAGCAGTACGCTGCTGTCGGAAGTCCCGGGTCTGCGAGGGAATCATGACGCGCACCACCCCACCGCGTCCGTTGGACGTGGTCTCGTTGTTTCCGGAACTGGCAGCGAGGGCCAGGACCGCCACCCGCCTTCATCCCCGCCCAGGAGACCCGACCGTGCATGACAGCTCGGTGGGCGGGCCTTTGCTGTGGCCGGTAGGCGAGGCCTGGCCGACATGCGGCGACAGGCACGAGCCGTACGAGTTGACGACGCTGGAGGACGTCCGCACGCGTCGACGCATCCTCGCCGCGGCGTGGCAACGGCCCAGGCCGCCGGGAACGAACCTGCTCACTCCCGATGAGAAGGTGGTCGTAGACCGCGTAGATGCCGGTTACGACCCGGCGCTGCTGCCGGTGGAGCCGCTGCCGCTCATCCCGCTGGCGCAGCTCTACGCCCGGGACGTCCCTGATCTGCCCTGTCCCGATGGCACGGACATGCTTCAGGTGCTGTGGTGCCCGTTCGACGAAATCATGGATGCGCGGTCGGCGGTGCACCTACGGTGGCGGCGGTCCACAAGCGTGCGGAACCTGCTGATGCACCCGCCCGAGCCGGCCTTCGTCGGCCAGGGCTATTACGTGCCGGAGCCTTGCGTTCTGGACCCAGAGCAGGTCATCGAGTACCCGGCTTATCACGAGCTGGATGACAAGCTGGCGGAACGCATCATCTCCCGAGAAAGGGAGCTCCTCCAGTCACCGGACGAGAAGCAACCGGGCTACAGGGGCGATCTGTCAATCGCTCCCGGTTGGAAGGTCGGGGGCTGGTCCGCCTTTTTTACCTTCCGGAGCCCGGCGGGCCCTGATGAGCTCCGGTGCTGCGGCGCTCCTCTGGAACCCCTTCTCACCATCCCCAGCGACGAATGGGACGGCGACAGCCGCAGCTGGCGTCCCATCGCCGAGGAGGACGAGTCCGTCGACCACACCCCGACCCAGGTGGAAATTGGTCGTGGCTACACACTCCAGGTCTACCGGTGCACCGCCTCGCAGGAGCATCCACCGGTCACCATCATGCAGTAACCGAGTCGATGCACTCTCATGGCCGCTGTCCGCGCGTTGGCGGCGCCCAGCCCACTGCGCTGCGCGGTCATGCCGATGAGCGCGCGCGCCGTATCGTGCTGGCCATGATCGAGACCGCTGCGCCGAGAACGCGCAACC
>NZ_JBHSBO010000001.1:0-80256 GCF_042650685.1 Micromonospora sp. GCM10011542 | reverse complement strand
GGATCATCAACACCCTTCGCTGCGTCCGCAGCCCCGTCCTGAGTTAGGACTTACTCGTCTAGTACAGGCCAATTCGGCAACAGATCACGGGTAGCGCTCCGAGTCGACCAAGCCGGGCACGAACACCACACCACCCCATCCGACGAAGGAGGATGCGCCGGTCCCTGTCCCGAGCACGGCGGGCCAACCTGCGCGGACTGATCGGGCTACCTACCCCGCTGTCACCTGACGAAGGAGGCCGGGCTCGGGCGGCCGGACGGGTCGACATGCCGCGGCGACAACCCTGCCGGGCCGTGGAGGGTGGTAGCACATTCGGTCATGATCAGGGCGTTGTCCACAGCAGCCGCTACCTGGTCACGGAGGTCTGGGAGTCCGGGCGGGACGGCTTCTACCGGGCGTACGGCGACATCCGCCGGCCGCGCTTGGCTCCGGTCCGGGGGCGGTGCGGGACCGCCCCCGGACCGGTCACCGGCAGGTCCAGCGCACCGGCCGGACCTGGTCGTCGGACTCGAGCTGGCCGCCGAGCACCCGGCCGTCGTCGCTGAAACTGGTTACGCCGCCCTGCCGCTCGCCGCGCCAGCCGTCCGGCACGGGCAGCTTCACCGACCTCGTGTCGGTGATCACGCCGGGTACGTCATCGGCGACCGAACCGGCCAGCCAGCCCCGACCGTTGCCAGTCCCGGACCAGAGCACGCCCTTCAGGACGTCCGTCTGCCCGGTCCGCAGGTTGATCCGCACCGGGTACCTGGTTATGCCGTTCCGGGGGACGACTTTGGTGTCGCGTTCGGCGGTGCCGGTCACCCAGCCACCGGCCAACGACAGGGGCAGGAACCGGTCGGCCTTCCCGCCGGGCACCCGCGGCAACGGCAGCACCTCCGGCCGGGCGGCGCCCGAACGCCACACCACCGCGCGGGTGGGCTTGTCCGGGTGCCCGTCGGACATCACGGCCAGGATGGTGCCGTCCTCGTCGATGTCGACGGCCGCGCCCTCCCACTGCGGGCCGGGCAGTGGCAGGTCGACCGGCTGGCTCCGGTACGAGTCCCAGACCACCGGCCGTTGGATCCAGGGTTTCCCGGGAACCAGATTGCGATAGCCGACGATCCGGCCGGCGTCGTTGACTGCCGTCGCGCCCCCGGACGTCGCCACGGGCAGGCCGATGACCTCGCCGTCGCGCACCGCCCACGCCCGCGACTCGCTTCCGTTCCCGAACGACGAACCCACCGCCAGGCCGGCCCGGTTCACATCCGTCAACTTCTGCATCGAGCCCGGCAGCTCGACCTCCCGGACCCGGTCCCCCTCCCAGACCAGCAGGCCGAAATCGATCTGGCCCTGCCCCTGCGGGGCCCGACGGCCGAGCAGCCACCGGCCGTCCGGGTCACCGCCGGTGACCGCGCCGTGTGGATCGCCCGGCACGGGCAGCAGCTCGGCCGTGCACACCCCCTGCCACGGGCCGGTCGGCCGCGGTTCCGGGGACGGCATCGACGGGCTGGGGCTCGCGGCCGGCGCGGGGGCAGCCCGCCCGTTCCCGCCCAGCGCCGCCGGCAGCGCGGCCGCCGCCAGCACACCCAGCGCGACGGCCCCGGCCGCCACCACCCGACGGTTGCGGCGGCGCCGGCGGGCCTCCCGGATCGCCCCCGGCAGGTCGACTCGGGGTGGGCCGCCGGGCTCGTCGTCCAGCCACCGCAGCCGGTCGGCGACGTGTTCGTCATCGGTCCTCATGCCCACCGCTCCTCTCCGGTCCGGCCGGCCATCTCGCGGTCCCCGAGCAGCCGTCGCATCGCCGCCAGGCCGTGCGAGGTCTGGCTCTTCACCGTGCCGGGCGAGCAGCCCAGCGTCCGGGCCACCTCCTCCACCGGCAGGTCGTGCAGGAAACGCAGCACCAGCACCGCCCGTTGGCGGGGCGGCACCTTGGCCAGGGCGTCGCGCAGCACGGTCCGCTCCTCGACGCCGCGGTCCTCGGTGGACCGCACATCGGGCGGACCGCCGAACAGGTGCACCCGCCACCAGCCGCGCCGCCGGGTGTCCAGAAAGTGCCGCACCAGCACCGTGCGGACGTACGCGTCGAGCTGCTCGACCTCGCCGATCCGGGCCCAGCGCAGGTAGAGCCGGGTGGCGGTCTCCTGCACCAGGTCGTCGGCCTGGTCGCGGTCGCCGCAGAGTCCGTACGCGAGCCGCCGCAGCGCCGGCAAGCGGGCGGTGACGTACTCGATGTATTCCTGGTCCGATGCGTCCGGCATCCGGCCACCTCCGTGGGGTTCGCTATTCCAGACGGCACCGCGCCGGAAACGGTTGTACGCGATCATGGAACAGGGCCCGAGGATGGCCGGATGGAGATCCCTGAGAGCCTTCGGTGGACCGACCAGATCCCGGCGGGCCGGGCCTGGCGGGCGGTGCTGCTGGACCGGCTGGCGGAGTGCGTCGTGCAGTGGGACCTGCGGGTGGTGGGACCCCCGTTCGGGTACGCGTTCGCCTCGCTGGCCGTGCCGGTCGAGATGCCGGACGGTACCCCGGCCGTGCTGAAGCAGTGCCCGGACGACGAAAGGACCGGGCCAGCGCAGGGACGTGCCTAGCTTTGGAGCTCCTGGGCGGCGCGGACGATCAGTCGGCGGGCGCCTTCGCCGGTGACGGCTTCCTGCCAGAGTCGCTCGATGGCCCTGGTGTAGGTGGCGGCTTCGTCGTCACGGTAGGTGGTCTCGCCGACGAAGGTTTCCACGATGGCGACATCGTCGTACATCTGGAACGAGTTCTGCGGGGTGGTGGCGAGCGGGACGCCGAGAGGCAGGATGCCGAAGCGGATGTTCGGTACACCGACGACGGTTGGCAGCCGGTCGAGCTGGCCGCGCATGACCTCGGGCGAGGTCAGGAGCCACCGCAGCACGGGCTCGGCGAGTAGGAACTCGAACCGCTTGGTGGTGTCGTAGAGCAGCTGCTGACGCTGCATCCGGGTGGCTACGGCGGCGTCCACGTCGGCGATGTCGAGGTTGTGCAGCTCGACCATCTCGGTGAGGACACGGCGGGCGTAGTCGGCGGTCTGGAGCAGTCCGGGTACGTATACGGTTTCGAAGTGCCGGATCAGCCGTGACTCGGCGACGAGTTGGTTGTAGCTGTCCTGGCCGCGGCGGTGCTCGATGTGGGCTGGGGCGAGGGCAAGCGGTCGCGGAAGTGGGTCTACGGCAAGCGCTACCGGAAGCTCATCGAGAACCACGTTCGCCCGGCGCTCGGCCGGCTGGCGCTCGACAAGCTGACGCCGACCATCATCCGCCGGCTGCTCGCCGAGAAGACAGACTCCGGTCTCTCGGCAACGACGGTTCGGCACATCCACGGGCTGATCCGGAACTCACTCGGTGACGCGGAGCGGGAGGAACTGGTACACCGCAACGCCGCCAAGTCGGTCCGGCCGCCTGCGATGAGGCAAGTCGAGCGTCGCGCCCTGGGCGTGGACGAGGCCAAGCGGTTGCTCGATGCGCTGCGAGGGCACCGCCTGGAAGCGCTGTACGTCTGTGCCCTGACGGTCGGGCTTCGTCGCGGGGAACTGCTCGGGCTCGCCTGGTCGGACATCGACTTCGACGCCGGCACCCTGACCGTTCGGCAAACCGTCCAGCGGGCCGATGGCCGGTTGCAGCTCGTGGCGCCCAGGACGGAGCGGTCCCGTCGGACGGTCCCGGTGCCGGCGCAGACCCTCGCCCTGTTCCGCGCGCACCGTCGACAGCAGGCCGCCGACCGGTTGGTGGCGGGGGAGCGGTGGCAGGATCACGGCTTGGTCTTCCCGTCCAAGGTCGGTACGCCGATGGATCCGGACCACATCGACCGGACGTGGCACAAGATTCGGGCGGCGGCCGGCCTCGACTGGCTGCGGCTGCATGACCTGCGGCACGCCTGCGCGACGTTCCTGCTCGTCTCCGGTGCGTCGCCCCGGACGGTGATGAAGGTGCTCGGGCACAGCCAGATCGGGCTGACGATGAACACCTACGCCCACGTCCTGCCCGAGATCGAGCGGGCCGCCGTGAACGAGGCCGCGAAGCACCTCTTCGGCTGACTTGGCTGTACGAATGGCTGTACGGAGGCCGTGGTGATCGTCTCGACCGGGAGCGGAAAGCCGCTGACCTGCGGTGGAAAGGGTGCGCCCGGCAGGATTCGAACCTGCGGCCTTGGGATTAGAAGTCCCCTGCTCTATCCGCTGAGCTACGGGCGCGTGGCGTGGGTGTCGCGCCACGAGGGTACCGCCGCCCCGCCGACAGTCGGGGGAAAGGGTGGCCGCGTCGCCGTGGCCTCGGCAGGGTCGCACGGAAGGGGGTCGGTCGGCATCCGGGTTCCGGCGGGGCGGCCGGACGGCGGCCCGTACCCTCGGCTGGTGCTGCTCGATCCGGAAGCCGAGAACGACGTCGCCTACGAACTCTGCCAGATCGTGGGGCGGGCCATCCTGCCGTACCGGTCGTCGGGCGAGCCGGGAGTCGGCACCGCCTTCTTCTACCGGGGCGACGGTGGGCCGCCGGGGGAGTACCTGCTGACGGCCGGTGCGCTGACCCGTACCGCCGGGGGTGAACTCGGCCTGCGGTCGAGCGTCGCCGAGCCGGCGGACCTCGCGCCGGTCGCCGTGGCCGATGAGGACCTCGCGCCGGGCTGGCGGCAACTCGCCGGCGGTGGTGCGGCCCTGCCCGGCGACGGGCTGCACCGGCACGCCGCCGACGGCGGCTGGCGCTGGCGGGTGCAGCCGGTGCCCGACCGGATCGCCGCCGGGCCCGAGGTGGTCGCGGCCCTGGGCGCCGAGCCGGGCTCGGCCTTCGTGCTGGCCCACGGGGTACGCGACGACGGGTCGCGCCCGTTGGAGGTCGCGATCGAGCGGGTGGTCCGGGAGGGCGACACGGTACGGATCACCACCGAACTGCCTCCGGGCTACGTCGGGGCGCCGGTCTTCGCGGTGCGGGTGGATGCCGAGGGCGAGTTCGCGCTGTACTGCCTCGGCCTGGTGCTGCCCGGCGTGGGCGGGCACCCGGTGGCGACCTTCGACCGGATCCGCGCCGCACTCGAACCGCCCGCCGCCCCCTGACGGCGCGGGGGCGGTTCGCGAGCGAGATCTTGGAGGGAAACTGCCCCTCTAGGGGCGCTTTCTCTCCAAGATCTCGGACGGGTCACGGTGCGCGGTGCGGGGTGGGTGGTGCGTCAGGTGCTCGGAGCGGTGGCGGGGTCGGTGGGCCGGCGGCTGGTCGGCGGGCGGGTGTCGGCCGGGGTGGCCTCGGCGATGGCGTCGGTTGGGGTGGTGTCGGCGGGGGCGGTGGGGCCCGCGCCCAGGAACGCCTCGGCCCACCGGCCGACCTCGTCGAAGACCTTCTTGCGTACGGCGGGACCGGAGAGCGTGAGGTCGTGCATCCCGCCGTCGAAGCGGGCGAGAGTGACGTGCCGGCCGAGGCGGGGCGCGTACCGGACCATGTGCTCGACGTCCAGCACGGCGTCGGCCAGGGCGGCCGAATCGTGCCACCGGGTGCCCCGGAAGGAGCGGGTGGAGCAGGCGAGCAGCACCGGCACCGGGATGTCCAGCCCGGCGCGCAGCCGCCGCTGACCGGTGCGGATGGCGTTCAGCCAGCCGGCCCGGACCGGGAACCCGGCGAGCGGCTTCCAGGCCAGGTCGTAGCTCCACTCGCCGCGGTGGTCGGCGTGGATGCTCTCGCCGTACACCGTGCCCAGCCCGAACGGCAGGATGCGCTGCGGCGCCCGACGGCCCAGCCGGGAGACGGCGGCCGCGAGGGGTCGCCGCACCGCCCAGGGGGCGTTGATGTCGAAGAAGGGGCTGTTGAGGACCAGGCCGTCGACGACGCCGGCGTCGCGGCGGGCGTCCGCCCAGAGCGAGATGATCAGACCGCCGGTGGAGTGGCCCATCACCAGCAGCGTGTCGTGCCCGTCGTCCTCGCGGATGATCGCGGCGGCGGCGTCCAGCTCCGGGAAGTAGTCGCTGATGTCCCGGCAGAAGTTCGCAGTTTGGTGCGGCAGCAGGCTGCGACCGTACTTGCGCAGGTCGAGGGCGTAGAAGTCCCAGCCACGCTCGGCGAAGAAGTCGGCCAGGTGGGTCTGGAAGAAGTAGTCGACGAAGCCGTGCACGTAGAGCACCGCCCGCCCGGTCGGGCGCTCGGCCCGCCGCCGGATTAGGGTCGCGACCACCGGCCCCTCGTCGTCGGTGCCCAGGTCGATCGTCTGCCGCTCGTACGGCGGCCCCAGCACGTCCGGTTCCACGAAGGCGACGGTACGCCGGCAAGCTACCCGGCGGTAGCCCCCGAATGCCGTCCGCCCCGGCCGGCCGCACCTGCCGGTCGGGGCGGACGGGTACGGCTCAGGCGGTCTCGGCGTCTGCGCGGCTCGGGTCGGCGGCAGGCAGGCCGGTCTCGTCCTCGGTCTGGTCGACCACGCCCTCCGGGTGGCCGACGTCGCGCAGGTGCTTGTTGTGCCGAGGCTCCTGCCGGGTCTTCGCGTCGTTCAGTCGTCGGCGCAGGTCGTCACGGACGTCGTTGAGCGCCGCGTGCAGGTCCTCCTCGGCGGAGGTGGTGACGATCTTCTGTCGGCCGGCGATCCAGCACTCCAGGGTGACCTTCTGCCCCCGCGCCTCCCGGTCCTTCACCGACACCTCGATCTCGGTGGCGTCGGCGTGGAAACTGGCCAGCCGGGCGTCGAGGGTGGCGAACTGCTCGGCGATCCAGTTGCGGTCGCCCTGCGAGAATCCGGCGCCCACGCGCAGGCACTCGGCGGCGGTGGCCGGGTTCGCCACGGCGCTCATCGTCGCACCGGGCCGGGGACGTGTGCGGGGTCGATGGTGGTGATCATCATGGCGCTGACCTCTCGTTCGACGTCGTGTTGTCGTCGGTGCGGTTGATCAAGTCCATACCCAGCCGGGTGCGATCCGGAACCGCCCGAGTCCGGTTCGTCACGTCGGCGGTAGCACAGACCGAGCGTGATCAGGGCGTTGTCCACAGGTGGGCCCGTCGTCCACAGGTCGGGGTGGGCCGCTGGCGTCCGGGGGCGCCGCCGCCGCAGGCTCGGTGCCGAGTCGACTCGCGCTGGCAAGCCCCCGATCCCCTGGAGGGACGATGTTCGACACCTACGTCACGATCGTCGGCAACGTGCTGACCGCGCCGGAGTGGCGGCGCACCACCCAGAGCAACACCCTGGTGGCCAACTTCAAGGTCGCCTCCACCGCCCGGCGCCTCGACCGGGACAGCGGTCGCTGGCTCGACGGCAACAGCCTGCGGGTCCGCGCCAACTGCTGGCGCAAGCTCGCCGAGGGAGTGGCCGCCTCGGTGATGGTCGGCGATCCGGTGGTGGTCTGCGGCCGGCTCTACACCCGCGACTGGACCGACGACGCCGGCAACCACCGCACCCTCTACGAGCTTTAGGCGGTCGCGGTCGGCCACGACCTCTCTCGGGGCCGGGCCCGGTTCCTGCGCAACCGGCCGAGCATGACCACCAGCACCGTCGAGGACGCGGAGGCGGAGGGCCGGGTGCACGGGGAACCCACCGAGCCGGTGCCGGCAGGGGAGGCGCCCACCCTGCCCGACGACCGTCCACTCGACGACGAGTTCGAGCTGCCCGACTTCGCCGCGTCGCGGACCGGGCGGGAGCAGCCCTACGCCGCCGACGACATGGTGGCCGCGGTTGCGGAGGACGGCGAGGACCCGGCGGAGCTGGGCTCCCTGCCCGAGCTGGGCGATCCGGAGGACGACGACCTGGACCCGGTGCCGGACGAGAGCCAGCCGGAGCCCGTGCCGTCCGGGCGGGGGCGGCGTGGCCGGAGGGTGCCCCAACCCGCGTGACCGGGCCGGCGGGCGTCACGACGGGGGCGGGGTGGCGACGCGGCCGGCGTTGTCACCCCGCGCGACGCTCGCCGACGGCGGGCTCCCGCCGTTCGAGGTGGGACCCAGGGTGCTCGTCTAGGCTGGCCGGCCGGAGGTGGTGTGGGTGCGACGGGAAGCGCCGGTGGCGAACGCGGTGGGGCTGCTGGCCGGGTACGCGCTGGACAGGCTGCTCGGCGACCCGCGCCGGTGGCATCCGGTGGCCGGCTTCGGGCAGGCCGCCGGCGCCCTGGAACGGCGGATGTACCGGCCGGACCGGGCAGCCGGCGCGGCGTTCACCGCGCTGGCGGTGGGCGCACCGGTGCTGCTCGGAGCGGTCGCCACGGCGGTCACCCGACGCCGACCGGTGGCCCGCGCGGTGCTCGTCGCCGCCGGCACCTGGACGGTGCTGGGCGGCCGCACCCTGCGGCACGAGGCCACGGTGATGGGTGGGGCGCTGCGCGACGGTGACCTGCCCGCCGCGCGGGGGCGCCTCGGGCACCTCTGCGGTCGGGACCCGTCGACGCTGGACGAGTCCGAGCTGGCGCGGGCCACCGTCGAGTCGGTCGCCGAGAACACCTCCGACGCGGTGGTCGCCCCGCTGCTCTGGGGGGCCGTCGCCGGCCTGCCCGGGTTGCTCGGTTACCGGGCGGCCAACACCCTCGACGCGATGGTCGGGCACCGGTCGGCGCGCTACGCCCGGTTCGGCACCCCGGCCGCTCGGCTGGACGACCTGCTCAACCTGGTGCCGTCCCGGCTGACCGGGCTGCTCACCATCGCTGTGGCGCCGGTCGCGCACGGTGACCGGGGGCGGGCCTGGCGGGTGTGGCGGCGGGACCGCAACGACCATCCGAGCCCCAACGCCGGCCAGTGCGAGGCGGCGATGGCCGGCGCGCTCGGGGTCCGGCTCGGTGGCCGCAACGTCTACTTCGGCCGCTCCGAGGTGCGTCCGTTTCTCGGTGACGGGCCCCGTCCGGAGGCGCGGCACCTGCGCCGGGCCGCCCGGATCTCCGGCGCGGTCGGGCTGGCCGCCGTGGGGTTGGCCGCCGCGTACCCGCTGACCGTCGGACGGCTGCTCGCGGCGGCTGGCCGGCGGGTGGCGCGGGTGGGGAGGGGGCGGTGAGCGGCGGGCTGTTGGTCGCCGGCACCACCTCCGACGCCGGCAAGAGCGTGCTCACCGCCGGCATCTGCCGGTGGCTGCACCGCCGGGGCGTCAAGGTGGCCCCGTTCAAGGCGCAGAACATGTCGAACAACTCGGCGGTGGTGGTCGGGCCGGACGGGCGCGGCGGAGAGATCGGTCGGGCCCAGGCCATGCAGGCCGCCGCCTGCGGGCTCGCGCCCGACCTGCGCTTCAACCCGGTCCTGCTCAAGCCGGGCAGTGACCTCGCCAGCCAGGTGGTGCTGCTCGGCGAGGCGGTCGACACGATCACCGCCGGCACCTTCCGTCACCTGCGCCCCCGGCTCGCCGAGACCGCGTACGCGGCGCTGGCCGAGCTGCGGGAGGCGTACGACGTGGTGATCTGCGAGGGCGCTGGCAGCCCCGCCGAGATCAACCTGCGGGCCGGCGACTACGTCAACATGGGGCTGGCCCGGCACGCCGGGCTTCCCGCCATCGTGGTCGGCGACATCGACCGGGGAGGTGTCTTCGCCTCGATGTTCGGCACCGTGGCCCTGCTCGACCCGGCCGACCAGGCGCTGATCGCCGGCTTCGTGATCAACAAGTTCCGGGGGGACCGGGGCCTGCTCCAGCCGGGGCTGGACATGCTGCACCAGGTCACCGGCCGCCCCACGTACGGGGTGCTGCCCTGGGCGCTGGACCTGTGGCTGGACGCCGAGGACTCCCTCGCGTACGGCCGGGTGCTCGGCCGTCCGGCCGCCCCGCACGGCACCGAGTGGCTCGACGTGGCCGTGGTCCGACTGCCCCGGATCAGCAACGCCACCGACGTCGAGGCGCTGGCCACCGAGCCCGGCGTCCGGGTACGCCTCACCGTCGAGCCGGCCGAGTTGGCCGCCGCCGACCTGGTCGTCCTGCCCGGTTCCAAATCGACCGTGGCGGATCTGGCCTGGCTGCGCGAGACCGGCCTGGCCGACGCCGTCCTCGCCCACGCGGCGGCGGGCAGGCCGCTGCTGGGTCTGTGCGGCGGCTTCCAGATGCTCGGCCGGGCCATCCACGATCCGGTGGAGAGCCGGCGGGGCAGCGTGCCGGGCCTCGGCCTGCTGCCCATCGAGATCACCTTCGACCCGCGCAAGACCGTCCGCCAGTCGGAGGGCGTCGCCGCCGGTGACCTGCGGGTGCGGGGCTACGAGATCCACCACGGGTACGTCTCGCAGACCGACCCCGCGCTGGCCCCACTGCTGACCGGCGCGGACGGCGTCGGCGAGGGCGCGGTGCTCGGCGCGGTGCACGGCACGCACTGGCACGGCGCCTTCGAGTCCGACGGGTTCCGTCGCTGGTTCCTGACCGAGGCGGCCCGGCTGGCCGGCCGTACCGGCTTCCGGGTGGCACCGGCCACCGCCTTCGCCGCCGTCCGGGAGCGTTCGCTCGACCTGCTCGGCGACCTGGTTGAGGAGCACCTGGACACCGCCGCGCTGTGGCGCCTCATCGAGGCCGGCGCACCCCCCGGCCTTCCCTTCATCCCCCCGGGAGCCCCCAGACTCTGACCCCTGCGGGGGCGGGGGTCAATAGCGGATGTCGGCGGGGCGGTCGGAGATGGGGAGGCCGGCCTCGAGCCACGCCTGGACGCCGCCGATCATGTCGGTCGCCCGGCGCAGCCCGAGGGTCTGCAGGCTCGCGGCGGCGAGGCTGGAGCTGTAGCCGTGCCGGCACACCACCACGATCTCCCGGTCGTACCCGGTGGCTTCCGGGATCCGCCAGGCGCTGGCCGGGTCGAGCCGCCACTCCAGCACCGTCCGGTCGATGACAATCGCCCCGGGCAGGTTGCCCTGTTCCCGGCGCTGCCCGTCGGAGCGGGTGTCGACCAGCAGCGCGCCGCCGCGGACCGCCTCGACGGTCTGCTGTGGAGTCAGTCGGTGCAGCCCGGCGCGGGCCTGCTCCAGCAGGGCGTCGATACCGGGGCTCATCACGTCTCGGAGCACCTCCCGATCATGCCCAGTCCCGTTCCGCTCCGCCCGGCGAACGGGCCGGGCGTCACCCGTCCCCGCCCCGATTCCCCCGGACGTGAAGGGGCGGCGCGCCCCGACGTACGAGCCATGATCGACACGGTTTGCCTGAAATCGAGGTGTTGCGGGCGCGGGGATAGCCCGGTTTCCAGGAAACCGAGCGGACCGTCCGTCAGGTGCCCTGGCAGGGGTGGGTCGTGCCCGCGATCACGCTGCGGACGCCGACAGACAGCCCCATACCCGGGTGGGCCATGCTGGTTGCCGTGCGCGAACTCGCCGTCCCCGCCTGCCCGACCGGGGTGACCACGGAGCCCGACGCGGTCGCGACGAACCCGGTGGCGGTGTTCGAGGCGTACCCCGAGCTGGCCCGCCGGGTGCTCGCGGGCCCGGCGCGGTTGGGGCGGACCCGGCTCGTCGCGGTCGACGGGCCGAGCGGCGCGGGCAAGAGCCGGTTCGCGGCGCGGCTCGCGGACGCCCTCGCCGCGCTGCCCGGCGGCGCCCCACCGCCGGTGGTGCACACCGACGACCTGCTCGACGGCTGGGACGACCAGCTCACGTTCTGGCCCCGCCTGGAGGAGTGGGTGCTGGCGCCGCTGCGCGCCGGGCGGCCCGGCGCCTACCGTCGATACAGCTGGGTGCGGCGGGCCTTCCTGCCCCGCCCGGTGCCGGTGCCGGTCACGCCGGTGCTGATCCTGGAGGGGGTGAGCGCCGCACGGGCGGCGGTGCGCCCGGAGCTGACCCTCGCCGTCCTCGTCACCGCGCCGGCGCCGCTGCGGCTGGCCCGTGCGGTGGCCCGGGACGGCCCGGAGATCCTGCCCGAGCTGCGCCGCTGGCACGCCGGGGAGCGGGCGCACTTCGCCGCCGACGGTACGGCCGCGCACGCGGACCTGCGCGTCGACGGGGCGCCCGGCCTGCCGCACGACGCCGACCGGTACTACCTGCGGATCTGCTGACCCGTCCGGCCATGGACGCCGGCGACCGGCTGCGGCACGATGCGAGGCAGGGTCGGTACGGCGAACGAAGGAGCCACCATGTCGGCAGCGGAGACGCCCGCGCGGCGCCGGACCACCCTCACCGGCATCAGCTCCCGAGCCTGGGAGCATCCCGCCGACCGGGGCGCCCTGGTCGCGCTCCGCGAGCTGCGCGGCTTCGACGACGTGGTGCGGACGTTCTTCGGGATGTGGAACGAGCGCGGCTTCCGGCTCTCCGTGCTGGCGTCCGGCATCCGCGTCGACCACCGGCAGTACCCGGCGGTCTGGCAGCGCTACACCGAGGCCGCCGCGACGCTGGACGTGGCCGAGCTGCCCGAGCTGTACGTGACCCAGTCGCCCTGGCTGGGCGCGGAGGCGGTCGGCCTGGAACGGCCGTTCATCGTGCTGAACTCCGCCTGCGTCCCGCAGCTCGACGAGGACGAGCTGCGCTGCCTGCTCGGTCACGAACTGGGGCACGTGGGCAGCGGCCACGCGGTGTACAAGACCATGCTCATGATCCTGACCCGCTGGGCGGCGAACCTCAGTTGGCTGCCGGTCGGCGCGTTCGCGTTGCGGGCCATCATCGCGGCCATGCTGGAGTGGTGGCGCAAGGCGGAACTCTCCGCCGACCGGGCGGGGCTGCTCGCCGGTCAGGACCCGGCCGCCGCGCTGCGGCTGCTGATGAAGCTCGCCGGTGGGGGAGACCTGTCCCAGATCGACACGACCGCCTTCCTGGAGCAGGCCGCCGAGTACTCCGGCGGCGGCGACCTGCGGGACAGCCTGCACAAGATCCGGATGACCGCGTGGAGCACCCACCCGACGCCGGTGGCCCGGGCCGGCCAGCTGCGGCAGTGGATCGACTCCGGGGCGTACGGGCGGGTGCTCGGCGGGGACTATCCCCGCCGCGACGACGACCGCGCGACCAGCGTCTCCGAGGAGATCCGGGCGGCGGCCGAGTCGTACCGGGAGGCGTTCGGCACATCCACCGACCCGCTGGTGGGGCTGCTGCGCCGGCTGGGCGACGGCGCCGCCGACGTGGGCGAGTGGGTGGGTGGCGGCGCCGGTCGGGCACGCTCCTGGATGGACGCCGCGACCGAGGCCGCCGGCCGGGCCCGCCGCGCCGGCCGGACCGCACCCGGCGCGGGCGACACCACCAACGGCGGGGGTACGGCGTCCGAGGGCGGTGACGCGGGCTCGCCCGGCACGTTCCGGTAAGGCCGGCATACGATGCCGGTCATGACCACACCGATCCTGTCCGAGTCCGAGGTGCGGGCCGCCGTCGAGCGGGAGATGCCCGGCGTCCGGGCCGACCTGGAACGCCTCGTCCGCATTCCCGGCATCGCCTTCGAGGGCTTCGACCACTCGCACGTCGAGCGCTCCGCCGAGGCGGTCGCCGAGCTGTTGCGCGGCTGCGGCCTCGACGTCGACATCGTGCGCTCCGGCGGTCAGCCCGCGGTGATCGGCCGGAAGCCGGCCCCGCCCGGCGCGCCGACGGTGCTGCTCTACGCCCACCACGACGTGCAGCCGGTGGGCGACCGGGCGCTGTGGGAGTCCGACCCGTTCGAGCCGGTGGAGCGCGACGGCCGGCTCTACGGCCGTGGCGCGGCCGACGACAAGGCCGGCATCATGGCGCACGTGGCGGCGCTGCGCGCGTACGGTGACGCCCTGCCGGTCGGCGTGGTGCTCTTCATCGAGGGCGAGGAGGAGTACGGCTCCGACTCGCTGGAGCGCCTGCTCGCCGAGCACCGCGACGAGATCGCCTCGGACGTCATCGTGATCGCCGACTCCGGCAACTGGGACATCGGCGTGCCGGCGCTGACCACCTCGCTGCGGGGCATCGTCAACTGCTTCGTCGAGGTCCGCACCCTGGACCACGCGGTGCACAGCGGCATGTTCGGCGGCGCCGTCCCGGACGCGCTGACCGCGCTGGTCCGACTGCTGGCCACCCTGCACGACGACGCCGGCGACGTGGCCGTCGACGGGCTGGTCGGCAGGGAGGGCGCCAGCGTCGACTACCCGGAGGACCGGATCCGCGCCGAGGCCGGGCTGGCCGAGGGCGTGCGGTTCATCGGCACCGGCCGGATCACCGACCGGCTCTGGACCAAGCCCGCCCTGGCGGTGCTCGGCATCGACGCGCCGGCCACCGGTGAGGCGCCCAACGCCCTGGTCCCGTCGGCGAAGGCGAAGCTCAGCGTCCGGCTCGCGCCGGGCGACGACCCGAAGAAGGCGTACGACGCGCTCCGCACCCACCTGGAGCGGCACGCCCCGTGGGGCGCGCAGGTCACGGTGACCTTCGAGCACGACGGCAACCCGTGCGTCATCGACGCGACCGGACCGATGTTCGACGCGGCCCGGGCCGCGTTCAAGGGCGCCTGGGACGGCACCGACCCGGTGGACATCGGCGTCGGCGGCTCGATCCCGTTCATCGCCACCTTCCAGGAGATGTTCCCGCAGGCGGCGATCCTGGTGACCGGCGTGGAGGATCCGCACGCGCGGGCACACGGCCCGAACGAGAGCCTGCACCTGGGCGAGTTCGCCCGGGTCTGCCTCGCCGAGGCGCTGCTGCTGGGCAAGGTGGCTGCGGCGGGTCGAAACACGCCCTGAGTGTCGAAACCGTAACTTCGGCCCTGATCTGGGAGTTTGCGGTGTGTCCGGCGCACGGCTGTTATAGCCTTTCGAACATGAGTACGAACGAGGTGATGGCCCGCCTGGGGGCCGCCGTCAGTGCGCTGGGGGACGTCGACGTCTCCGCGTGGTCCGAGGACACGCTCAAGGAACAGCTCGGTGAGCTGTCCACCGCCCTGGTCGCCCTCGACTCGGTGCTGTCGCGGGTGGCCGACGAGGTCCGTTCCCGTGGGCTGCGCATCGAGGAGCCCGTCTCCGCCTGATCCCGCACCGGCGCGGGCGGCGGCACCGTGTCGACACCGCCCGGGCACGGCAATGCCCGGGCGGTGTCGGGGGCGGCTGGCAGGATGAAGCCCGTGCGGTTCATCGACCTGGCAGCCACCTCCGCCGCCGTCGCCGCCACCAGCGGCCGGCGGGCCAAGGTGGAGCTGCTCGCCGACGCGTTGCGCCGGCTCGACCCGACCGAGGTCGAGGCGGGTGCCGGCTATCTGGCGGGTGAGCTGCGCCAGCGGCAGACCGGCGTGGGCTACGCGAGCCTGCGTGACCTGCCCCCGCCGGCGGCGGAGCCGACGCTGACCGTGGCGGGTGTCGACGCGGCCGTCGAGCAGATCGCCGCGGTGCACGGCACCGGCTCGCAGACCCGGCGTCGGGCGCTGCTCGGCGCCCTCTACGCAGCGGCGACCGCCGACGAGCAGCGCCTGCTCACCGGCCTGTTCAGCGGCGAGTTGCGGCAGGGTGCCCAGGCCGGGCTGCTGGCCGACGCGGTGGCCAGGGCCGCCGACGTCCCGGTGGCGGCGGTCCGCCGTGCGCTGCTGCTTGCCGGCGACCTGCGCGCCGTGGCGATGGCCGCGCTCGACGGCGGCGCCGCCGCGCTGGCCGGCTTCGGCCTGCGCGTCGGCCGGCCGCTGGCGCCGATGCTGGCGCAGAGCGCCCCCTCGGTCGACGAGGCGCTGGCCGCGACCGGCACCCCGGCGGTGGTCGACGTGAAGCTCGACGGCATCCGCATCCAGGTGCACCGCTCGGGCGCCGACATCGCCGTCTTCACCCGCAGCCTCGACGAGATCACCACCCGGGTGCCCGAGGTGGTCGCGGCGGTCCGCGCCCTGCCCGGCCGGGAGCTGGTGCTCGACGGCGAGGCGATCGGCCTGGACCAGACCGGCCGGCCGCTGCCGTTCCAGCAGACCTCCAGTCGGGCCGCTCGCCGCACCACCCCGAGCACCACCGGGCGCACCCCGGTCGCCCCGGCGGTGCTCGCCGCCGCGGCCAGCACCGGCGAGACCGTGCTGACGCCGTACTTCTTCGACCTGCTGCACCTCGACGGCGAGGATCTGATCGACCTGCCCGGCCGGGACCGGTGGGCCGCGCTCGCCGGCGCGGTCGACGCTTCGCTGCTGGTCGGGCGGATGGAGGTCGACGGCCCGGAGGAGGCCGGCGCGGCGTTCGCCGCCGCGCTCGACGCCGGCCAGGAGGGCGTGGTGGTCAAGGCACCGGACGCCCCGTACGACGCCGGCCGGCGCGGCGCGGCCTGGGTCAAGGTCAAGCCCCGGCACACCCTCGATCTGGTGGTGCTCGCCGTCGAGTGGGGCAGCGGCCGGCGGAAGGGCTGGTTGTCCAACCTGCACCTCGGTGCCCGCGACCCGCGCAGCGGCGACTTCGTCATGCTCGGCAAGACGTTCAAGGGGCTCACCGACGAGCTGCTGCGTTGGCAGACCGAACGGTTCCTCGGCCTCGCCGTCGAGCGCGGCGACTGGGTGGTCCGGGTCCGCCCCGAGCAGGTGGTGGAGATCGCCTTCGACGGGGTGCAGACCAGCTCGCGCTACCCGGGCGGGATGGCGCTGCGGTTCGCCCGGGTGGTGCGCTACCGCGACGACAAGCCCGCCTCCGAGGCCGACACCATCGACGCGGTCCGGGCCATCCACGCCGGCCGGCGCACCGACTGAGCCGCCGCCGGCCGGTCGCGGGTCGACCGGCGGGTCGGACGTGGGGTGCGACCCGTCAGGCGGGTGTGCTCGGCGTCGGCTCGGCGGCCCGGTCGACCGAGCGCGGGGTGCCGATGCCGGCGGCCCGGCGGGCCTCCCGACGGGCCACCCAGCCGTAGCCGAACAGCGCCATCACGGCGAAGAGCCACCACTGCACGACGTAACCGAAGTTCTGCCAGTTGTTGGCGTGGCCGACCGGCACCGCCTTGAAGACCGGGTCGGCCGCCGGGGTCTGCTCGTCCAGCAGCAGGTAACCGCCGTACACCGGGTAGGGCAGCTCCCGGGCCAGCCGCGGTACGGCGATCCGCCGTGTCTCTAACCGGCCGTCGCGCCGGTCCACGGCGCCCGCGCCGCTCTCGCTCGCGTGCACCCGACCGGCCACCGTCACGTCGCCGGTGGGTGCCGCGGGCACCGGCGGCTGGGCGGTCGCCCCACCCGGCGCGGGCGGGATCCACCCCCGGTCCACCAGCAGGGCGGTGCCGTCGGCGAGCACCAGCGGGGTGAGCACCTCGAAGCCGACCCGGCTGTCCGCCGTCCGGCCGCGGACCAGGACGGTGTTCGTCGGGTCGTACCGGCCGGTGGCGCTGATCCGGGTCCAGACCTTGTCGTCGGCGGGGGCCGGACCGACCGTGCCGGCGCCGCCGGTGGGGGCGCGCAGCGCGTCGGCCAGCCGCCCCGGCGCCATCCGCTCGCCGGCGTCGATCCGCTCGTTGACCTCGGTGCGGCCCCGGTAGCGGTCCAGCTGCCAGTTGCCGAGCAGCACCATGACCGCGGCGGCGACCAGGGTCAGCGCGAGGGCGCCCAGCCAGCGTGGGCTCAGCAGGAACCGGTACACGGCAACGAGGCTACCCGTATGACCGGGGCCACTGACCGCGACCGGCCGGCGGCGGACCGGATGGGCCGCTCGGCGGCGCTCGCCCGTCGGTCGGGCCGGGTATCGTCACGCGGGCGGACCGGGCCCCCGGTCCGCCGTCGCGTACCCGTCCGCGAGGAGTCGATGATGACCGTCGTGCCGCGTCTGGTGCTCAGCGCGCCGTCCTCCGGGCACGGCAAGAACGCGCTGGCGATCGGGCTGCTCGCCGCCCTCGCCGACCGGGGTGTCGACGTCGCCGGGTTCAAGCTCGGCCCGGACCACGTCGACGCCGCGTACCTCGGCCTCGCCGCCGGCCGGCCCGGCCGGGTCGTCGACCCCCGGTTGGTCGGCCTGGACCGGCTCGCCCCGCTGGTCGCGCACGGCGCCGCCGGGGCCGGGCTGGCCGTGGTGCAGGGCAGCATGGGCCTGTACGACAGCCTCGCCGGCCGCCCGCAGCAGGAGTCGACCGCCGCTGCCGCCGCCGCGCTGCGCAGCCCGGTGGTGCTGGTGGTCGACGTGGCCGCGATGGGTCAGTCGGTGGCCGCGCTGGTGCACGGCTTCCGCTCGTACGACGACCAGCTCTGGCTGGGTGGGGTGATCCTCAACCGGGTGGCGTCGGCCCGGCACGAGGCGATGCTGCGCGAGGCGCTCGACGAGGTGGGTGTGCCGGTCTACGGGGCGCTGCGCCGCCAGGACCTGCCGGCGGTGCTGCCGTCGCGCCGGCACGGCGTGCTGCCGGTGGTCGGCGGGTCCGCCGAGGCGACCCGGGCGGTCCGCCGGTTGGGTGAGGCGGTGGCCGCCACGGTCGACCTCGAGCGGCTGCTCGGGCTGGCCCGCTCGGCCCCGGACCTGCCGGCCGCCGCCTGGTCGCCGGAGGAGGCGCTCGGCGCGGTGACCGCCCCGGCGGAGCGTCCGCTGGTGGCGCTGGCCGGCGGGCCGGGCGGCAGCTTCAGCCACCCGGAGACGGCGGAGCTGCTGCGGGCCGCGGGCGCCGAGCTGGTCACGATCGATCCACTGCGGGACGAGGCGCTGCCCGCCGGCACCCGGGCGCTGGTCGTAGGCGGCGCGCTGCCCGAGGCGTACGCCGAGCAGTTGTCGGCCAACCGGCGGCTCTGCATCGCGGTGGCCGAGCTGGCGCGCACCGGGCGTCCGGTCGTGGCCGAGGGCGCCGGCCTGCTGTGGCTGGCCCGCGAACTGGACGGGCTGCCGATGTGCGGGGTGCTGGACGCGGTCGGCGCCAGCCGGGACGGCCTGGTGGTGGGCTACCGGGAGGCGACCGCGCAGACCGACAGCGTGGTCGCCGCGCTGGGCACGGTGCTGGTCGGGCACAAGGAGCACCGCGCGGTGCTCACCCCGCGGGCCGGTCAGCGTGCGGCCTGGAGCTGGGACGGTGGCTCGCCGGAGGGCTTCGTCTGGCGCAACGTGCACGCCTCGCAGCTCACCCTGCACTGGGCCGCGCACCCGCAGACCGCCGCCCGGCTGGTCGCCGCCGCCGCGACCGAGCCGGCGGGTGAGGCCGTGCCGGCGCAGCCCGGTGGGGTGCCGGCGTGATCGGTCAGGTGGCGGTGCGCCGTTTCCCGGCGCTGACCGTCTCCACCCCGCGTACCGAGGTGCGGCAGATGACCGCGGCGGACGCGGCGGCGGCCGGGGAGATCTTCGCCGACAAGCAGACCCGTCGTTGGCTACCCCTGGCGGACGACTCCGGGCCGATCGACGGGCACGCCTGGTGCACCGAGCTGGCGCGGCAGCGCCGCGACAGCGGCGAGGGCGACCACTACGCGGTGGTGCGTCGGGAGGACGAGCGGGTTGTGGGCACGCTGTGGACCCGGCGTACCGACTGGGGTGCCCGGCTCACCGAGATCTCCTACGCGATGGCGCCGCACGCGCGGGGCTTCGGGCTGGCCGCCGAGGCCGTGGACGCGGTGGCCATCGCGCTGATCCTGGAGCACGGCTTCCAGCGGGTCGAGCTGCGGGTGGCGCCGGGCAACCTGGCCTCCCGTCGGGTCGCCGAGAAGGCCGGGTTCAGCTACGAGGGCCTGCTGCGCAACGCCGGCTTCGTCCGCGGCGGCCGGGTCGATCTCGAACTCTGGTCGTTCGTGGCCGCCGACCTGCGCTGACCGGCGCCGGGCCCGGCGTGGGTCCCGGCGCCGGTGCGGTGGCGGTCAGCCGACGATGGCGTCGGACGGTGGCGTGAACTGGCGGGTGGGCTGACCCTTGAGCGCGTCGCGGAGGGTCTCCGAGACCGCGGCGATCGGGATCTGGGACTGCCCGTCACCGACGGCGTTGAACGGGTTGTCCGGGTCGGAGATGAAGCTCGCCGCCGCCAGTTCCGGCGTGTAGCCGACGAACCAGGCCGACCGGGTGCTGTCCGTGGTACCCGTCTTGCCGGCCACCGGGCGGCCGACCGTACCCCGGACGCTGTCGGCGGTGGACCAGCCGCCGCAGCTGCCGCGCGCCGGGGTGTCGCCGGTCGGGCAGCGGGCGGCGTCGGTGGCGGCCCGGGCCGCGTCCGCGCTCACCACCTGCCGGCAGCGCGGCTTGGCCACCTCGCGGTGGATACCGGCGGCGGTGGTGTACGTGGCCGGGGTGCCGTCCCGGTTGAAGATCGACTGCACCGGGATGGCCTCGCAGTAGCGGCCGTCGGCGGCGATGGCGGCGTACGCGTTCGCCATCTCGAGCGGGGTGGCGTCGGAGACGCCCAGGGTGAACGCCCCCCACTTCTTCGCCTTGCCCGGCGACGCCTGCTCGCGGTCGACGTCGGTGCGCCAGCGCAGGCCGAGCTGCTCGGCGAGCCGGACCGCGCGGTCCGCCCCGACCTTCTCCTCCAGCCACACGAAGTACGTGTTGACCGATTTGCCGAAGCCGGACCACATGGTCTGCTGCCCGGTCATCGCGCCGCTGGCGTTGGACGGCGCCCACCCGTCGTAGACGGCCGACTTGTACTTGTACGGGGCGTTGAACGAGGTGGAGAGCGTCATCCCCGCGTCCAGCGCGGCCAGCATCGGGAACATCTTGAACGTCGACCCGGCCTGGTAGCCCGGCAGGTCACCGCCGCCGAGCAGCGGCGCCACCGTGTTCGGGTAGTTGGCCTTCGTCCTGGGGTCGGCCTCCGGGTTGGAACTCTGCGGGTTCTCGCTGAGGTCCAGCGAGTACGTCCGGTTCACCGCCATCGCCTTCACCCGCCCGGTGCCCGGCTCGGCGACCACGATGCCGTTGGCGAACGGGCTGCCGGTGCCCTCCTTGGCGCCGACGTTCTTGTCCGCCGCCTCCTGGATCTTCGGGTCGATGCTGAGCACGATCCGGTAGCCGCCCCGGCGCAGCTTGTCCATCCGTTCCAGCCGGTTCGCCCCGAACGCGGGCTGCGAGCTCCACCAGTTCTTCAGGTAGTCGCAGGCGAAGCCCCAGCTGTTGTACTTCTCCGGCACGGAGGCGCAGTCGTTCGGCGGGCTGGTCAGCTTCAGCTGGATCGGTTGGGCCTTGGCCGCCGCCACCGAGTCGGGGGAGAGGTAGCCGAGCTGGCTCATCCGGTCCAGCACGTAGTTGCGCCGCCCGGTGGCCTCCTTTTGGTCGGAGTCGGCCGGGTCGTACTCGGACGGCGACTTGACCAGCCCGGCCAGGGTGGCCGCCTCGACCGGGGTGAGGTCCTTCGGGGTCTTGGAGAAGAAGATCTCGCTGGCCGCGTAGATGCCGTACGCCCGGTGACCGAAGTACGCCGAGTTGAGGTAGCGCTCCAGGATCTGCTCCTTGCTCATCTCCTTCTCCAGGTCCAGCGCCATCCGCATCTCCTTGACCTTGCGCAGGCTGGTCTGCTGGGTGGCCTCCTGGACCTGCTTGGGAGTGCTGGCGCTGTCCCGCAGGGCCATCCGGACGTACTGCATGGTCAGCGTCGAGGCGCCCTGGGAGACGCCGCTGGAGCGGGCGTTGGCCACGAAGGCGCGGGCCACACCCTTTGGGTCGACGCCGTGGTGCTGGTAGAAGCGGGAGTCCTCGGCCGCGATGATCGCCTGCTGGATGTTCGGCGACATGTCCGACAGCTTCGTGTACTGCCGGTACTCCTCGTAGAACATGGTCAGCACGGTCTTGCCGTCGGGCGCGTACAGGTAGGAGGTCTCGGCGGGCAGGGCTTTGGTCAGCAACTTGGTCTTGTGCTCCACGGCGTGCGCGGTCGCCTTGGCGCCGAGGCCGGTGACGGCGACCAGCGGGTACGCGACGGCGGCGATCACGATGCCGGCGATGAGTCCGGCGCGGAGCAGTGGAAGGAGGCGACCAGCGGCGGCAAGGGGTCGGGTGCTCACGTGGCCAAGTTATGACATTTCCGATTCGGACATGAGAAGAACTCATAAACCGGTGGGGTGGTGACGCGTCCCACCCCGGATCGGCTGTCCCGCCGGCCACCTTCCCGGCAGGATCGCGGACATGTGTGATCAGCCGAACGGAACGGCAGCCGGCGCCGGGCCGGTCGCCGTCGGGAAGCCGGACCTGGCACACCACGGCGACGCCGAGGTGGGCGCGGGTCTGGTGGACCTCGCCGTCAACGTGCGCCGGGCGCCGATGCCGGAGTGGCTGGCCGGCCCGATCACCGCCGCGCTGGCCGACCTCGCTCGCTACCCCGAGCCCGCGCCGGCCCGCGCGGCGGTCGCCGCCCGGCACGGCCGTACCCCGGACGAGGTACTGCTGACCGCCGGCGCGGCCGAGGGCTTCGTGCTGATCGCCCAGGCGCTGCGTGGGGCACGTCGGCCGGTCGTGGTGCATCCGCAGTTCACCGAGCCGGAGGCGGCGCTGCGGGCCGCCGGGCACGAGGTGCACCGCGTCCTGCTCGACCCCGCCGAGGACTTCCGGCTCGACCCGGCCCGGGTACCCGCCGACGCCGACCTGGTGATGATCGGCAACCCGACCAACCCCACCTCGGTGCTGCATCCGGCTTCCACCGTGGCGGCGCTGGCCCGACCGGGCCGGGTGCTGGTCGTCGACGAGGCGTTCGCCGACACCACCGTCGCCCCGGGGTCGCCGGGGGAGCCCGCCTCCCTGGCCGCCCGGCGCGACCTGCCCGGTCTGCTGGTGCTGCGCAGCCTCACCAAGACCTGGGGGCTGGCCGGCCTGCGGATCGGTTACCTGCTCGGCGCCCCCGAGCTGCTGACCCGGCTGGCCGCCGTCCAGCCCCTCTGGGCCGTCTCCACGCCCGCGCTGGCGGCCGCGTCCGCCTGCGCCAGCCCTGTCGCGGTCCAGGCGGAGCGCGCCGTCGCCGCCCAACTGGCCGCCGACCGCGACCACCTGGTCGCCCGCCTCGCCGACCTGCCCGGCGTACGCGTGGTCGGGCGCCCGGCCAGCGCGTTCGTGCTGCTGCACCTGCCCGGGGCGACCCGGGTCCGGGCGGCGCTGCGCGAGCGGGGCTGGGCGGTACGCCGTGGCGACACGTTTCCCGGGCTCGGCCCGGACTGGCTACGGGTGGCGGTGCGCGACCGCGCCACCACCGACGCGTTCACCGAGGTACTGGGCGACATTCTGGAGGCATGATGCTGGAGACCACGATCGCGGCGATCCGACCGCTGCACGGGCCGGCGATGGCCGCCGCCCGCGAGCTGCACGGTCGGCTGACCAAGCCGGCGGGTTCGCTGGGCGCCCTGGAGGAGCTCTCGGTACGCCTCGCCGGCCTGGCCGGGGAGTGCCCGCCGCCCCTTCCCGAGCCGGCCGCGGTGGCGATCTTCGCCGGTGACCACGGGGTGCACGCCCAGGCGGTGACCCCCTGGCCGCAGGAGGTCACCGCACAGATGATCGGCAACTTCCTGGCCGGCGGCGCGGTGGTCAACGCGTTCGCCCGACAGGCCGGCGCGTCGGTCACCGTGGTCGACGTCGGCGTCGCCACTCCGCTTCCGGCCCCGACCGCCGACGAGCCGGCCGGTTCGGACCGTCCTGCCGGCGACCCGGCCGCACTCGACCCGGTCGCACTCGACCCGGCGGTGCCGCGGCTGGTGGCCGCGAACGTCCGTCCGGGCACCCGGGACCTCGCGGTGACCGCCGCGCTCACCCGGGACGAGGCGCGCGCGGCGGTGGAGACCGGTGTGCGGATCGCCGACGAGCTGATCGACGCGGGCGCCGGGATCCTGCTGACCGGGGACATGGGCATCGGCAACACCACGCCGGCGGCCGCGCTGATCGCCGCCTTCACCGGGGTCGACCCGGCCCAGGCGACCGGCCGGGGCACCGGGGTCGACGATTCGACGTACACCCACAAGGTGGCGGTGGTGCGGGCCGCGCTGGCCCGGCACGCCCCCGACCCGGCCGACCCGCTGGGCGTGCTGGCCGCCGTCGGCGGTCTGGAGCACGCCGCGCTGGCCGGGCTGATCCTGGGCGCGGCGGCCCGGCGCACGCCGGTGCTGCTGGACGGCGTGATCGCGGTCTCCGCCGCGCTCGCCGCCGCGGCCTTCGCGCCGGACGCGGTGGCCGCCATGGTCGCCGGGCACCGGTCGGCCGAACCGGGCGCGACGGTCGCGCTGCGCCACCTCGGCCTTGACCCGCTGATCGACCTCGGGCTGCGCCTCGGGGAGGGCACCGGCGCGCTGCTGGCCCTGCCGGTGGTCACCGGGGCGGTCCGGGTGCTGCACGAGGTGGCCACCTTCGACTCCGCCGGGGTGGCCGAGAAGTGAGCGGGCGTACCTTCCGGCTGGGTAGCGCGGCGGCGGCGTGAACGCCAACCCGTACCCCCTCGGCCTGCGGCTCGGCGGGCGGCGGGTGGTCGTGGTGGGTGGCGGCGCGGTCGCCACCCGGCGGGTGCCCGCGCTGCTGGACGCCGGCGCGGACGTCCTGCTCGTCGCGCCGGAGCTGATGCCGGCGCTGCGCGCCCAGGTCGACGCCGGGCGGCTGCACTGGGCGGCGCGGCGGTTCGCACCCGGAGACCTGGACGGTGCCTGGCTGGTCCAGGTGGCTGTCGACGATCCGCTCGCCGCCGCGTCGGTGAGCGCCGCCGCCGCCGAGCGCCGGATCTTCTGTGTCCGCGCCGACGACCGGACGGCCGCCACCGCCTGGACGCCGGCGGTGACCCGGCACGGTCCGGTGACCGTCGCGGTGCTCGGCGGCGGCGACCCGCGCCGGGCCATGACCGTCCGCGACGCCATCCGCGACCTCCTGGATGCAAGGAAGGGCCCCCTGTTAACGCCTGCGGTAGAGGAAGGGCCCCCTCCTGACGCTGGCGGTCGGGTGGCGCTGGTTGGGGCCGGCCCGGGCGACCCGGAGCTGATCACCGTGAAGGGCTGGCGGCTGCTCACCGAGGCCGACGTGGTGGTGGCCGACCGGCTGGTGCCCGGCCTGCTGCTGGACGAGTTGCGGGCCGACGTCGAGCTGGTCGACGCCTCGAAGATCCCCTACGGCCCGTCCCGGGCCCAGGAGGAGATCAACCGCATCCTCGTCGACCGGGCGCGGGCCGGCGCGTTCGTGGTCCGGCTCAAGGGCGGCGACCCGTACGTCTTCGGCCGGGGCGGCGAGGAACTGCTGGCCTGTGCCGCCGCCGGCGTGCCGGTGACCGTGGTACCCGGGGTGACCAGTTCGATCGCCGCGCCCGCCGCGGCCGGCATCCCGGTGACCCACCGCTCGGTGGCGCACGAGTTCACCGTGGTCTCCGGGCACGTCGCGCCGGACTCGCCGACCTCGCTGGTGCGCTGGGACGCCCTCGCCGGCCTGCGCGGCACCCTCGTCATCCTGATGGGGTTGAAGAACCTGGCCGCCATCGCGGCCACCCTGGTTGCGCACGGCCGCTCGCCGGACACCCCGGCCGCCGTCGTGCAGGAGGGCACGACCGGTGCCCAACGCCAGCTCCGGTCCACCCTCGGCACGGTCGCCGCCGACGCCGTGGCGGCGGGAATCCGCCCGCCAGCCGTCGTGGTGGTGGGCGACGTGGTCGGCGCGCTCGACAACTGAGGTCGCGGCGTCCGGTGTCGTGCGGGCGCCAAACGGGCGCGCGCGGCGCCACACGGGCGGACGCGGTGCCACGCGCGGACGGGGCACCACCCCGGCGGGCAAGGCGACGACGGCGGCCGGAGCGCGTCGCTCCGGCCGCCGTCTCGTCAGCGCGGGGTTACTGCTTGAGCATGTTGTCCAGCAGCAGAGCGCAGCGGATCAGCCCGAGGTGGCTGTACGCCTGCGGGTGGTTGCCCAGCCCGCGCTCCGCCAGCGGGTCGTACTGCTCCGGAAGCAGCCCGGTCGGGCCGGCGGTGAGGATCATCTGCGCGAACAGTTCCTCGGCGTCGGTACGCCGGCCGGTGCGCAGGTACGCCTCGATCAGCCACGCCGTGCAGATGTGGAAGCCGCCCTCCCGGCCCGGCAGGCCGTCGTCCCAGTGGTAGCGGTAGACCACCGGGCCGCTGCGCAGGTCGGCCTCGATCTTGAGCACGGTGGAGAGGAAGCGCGGGTCGTCGCCGGGGAGCAGGCCGGAGAGCCCGATCCACAGCGACGAGGCGTCCATGTCCTCGTCGCCGTACGCGACGCTGTACGCCTCGACCGCCTCGTGCCAGCCGTGCTCCAGCACGTTGGCGCCGATCCGGTCGCGCAGCTCCACCCACTCCGGCCGGTCCTCGCCGCCGTGCTGGCGCATCACGTGCAGCGCCCGGTCGACGGTCATCCAGCACATCACCTTCGAGAAGATGTGGTGCCGGGGTGGCAGCCGGGCCTCCCAGATGCCGTGGTCGGGCTCGTGCCAGCGGCGGCGAACCGCCTCGACCATGTTGTCCAGCACCCGCCACTCGTCCTCGCGGACCGAGCCGCGGGCGTCGGCGACGGCCGCGATCAGGTCGGCGATCGGGCCGAACACGTCCAGCTGGAGCTGGTGGTTGGCGAGGTTGCCGACCCGGACCGGCCGGGAGCCGGCGTACCCGGGCAGGGTGTCGATGACCGCCTCGGCGCCCAGCTCGTAGCCGTCGATGGTGTAGAGCGGGTGCAGCCGCTCGGGGTGACCGCCGGTGCGCTCGATGCAGCCGTCCACCCAGAGCAGCAGCGCCTCGGCCTCCTCCAGGGAGCCCAGGTCGACCAGGGCGCGGGCGGTCAGTGCCGCGTCGCGCAGCCAGCAGTAGCGGTAGTCCCAGTTGCGGACGCCGCCCACCTCCTCGGGCAGCGAGGTGGTCGCGGCGGCCAGGATCGAGCCGGTGGCTTCGTGGCACAGCCCCTTGAGGGTCAGTGCGCTACGGGCGACGAGGTCGCGGGCGGTGCTGGGCAGCCGCAGCGAGGCCACCCAGTCCTTCCACGGCTGCTCGGCGGCCGCCTGCCGCTCGTGGATCGGCAGGCGGTGGTGCTCCAGGCTGTGCGTGCCGAAGCGCAGCTCCAGCACGATCTGCCCGCCGGCGGCGGAGAGGTCGACGATCGCCTTGGCGTTCTCGTTCCCACCGTCGTTGCCGACCTGCCACTCGACGCCGGGGGAGTAGAGCGCGACCGGCTCGTTGGAGCCGAGCACCAGCAGGCCGTCGCCGAGCGGTTGCAGCTGCACGGCGACCTGGCCGAACTCGGGCCGGGGCGCGAAGTCCAGCCGGACCCGCCCGTTGCCGGTGAGCACCCGGATCAGGGTCGAGTCGCCGGTTACCACGGCCGGGCCGTCGGGGGTGGTCTCCCGGGCCGGCTTGTCCAGCCAGTCGGTGACGGTGAGCCCGGACCAGCGGGTCTCCACGGTCATGGTGCCGGAGCGGTAGCGCTGCCCGAGCGGAATGCCACCCCGCTCGGGGGCCACGCTGAAGTGCCCGGCCGGGCTGCCACCGACCAGGTCGGCGAAGATCGCCGCCGAGTCCGGCTTGGGGTGGCAGAGCCAGCTGACCTTGGCCTCGGGGGTGAGCAGCGCGACGGTACGCCCGTTGGCCAGCATCGAGTGCCGCTCGATCGGCACTGCCCGCTCACCGAAGAGCCAGTGCCGCCGGGTCTCCAGCAGCAGCGCGAGCGCCCGGGCCGCCTCGATCGGCTCGGCCACCCGGTAGTCGGCCTGGGTCTCCCCGGGGCCGATCTTGATGCCGACGTCCGGCCCGTGCAGGTTGCCGAACCCGTTCTCGTCGGTGACGTCGTCGCCGATGAACAGCACGGCGCTGGCGCTGAGCTGGGTACGCAGCTGGTCGATCGCGGTGCCCTTGTGGGTGGCCACCACGGAGAGCTCGATGACCTCCTTGCCCTGGGTCACCGTCACGCCGTCGAAGGTGGCCGGGCCGTTGCGGACCGCCTCGATGGCCCTGGCGGCGACCTGCGGGTCGACTCCCCGGGTGTGCACCGCGACGCTGGCCGGCTTGCGTTCCAGCCGGATCCCCGGGTGTTCCGCGGCGATCTCGCGCAACGCGTTGCGGACCTGGGTGCGCACGGCGACCAGCTCGGGCGAGAGCCGCTCGACGAAGCCGATGTCAAACTCGGAGCCGTGGCTGCCGACGAGATGCACCTCGCTGGGCAGTCGGGAGAGCGCGGCCAGGTCGCGCAGCGCCCGGCCGGAGATCACCGCCACGGTGGTCTGCGGCAGCGCGGCCAGCGCGCGGACCGCCGCCACCGACTCGGGCAGCGGTACGGCGGTGCTCGGGTCCTCCACGATCGGCGCCAGCGTGCCGTCGTAGTCGCAGGCGATCAGGAGCTGGGGGACCCGGGCGATCCGGCCGATGGCGGAGCGCAGCTCAGGGTCCATCACCCCGGTGGCGGTCGCCGCTCCGTCGTTGACGGACGTGTTCACGCGGCCTCCGCCTCGGTCGCCCCGAGCTCGGAGAGGAACGACTTGGCCCAGTGCCCCACGTCATGGGTACGTAGGTGACGTTGCATTGTCCGCATCCGGCGGCGTGCCTCGGTTTTCTCCACGTGCACGGCCCGGAGCAGGGCGTCCTTGACCGCGTCCGGGTCGTGCGGGTTACACAAAAAGGCCTGGCGCAGCTCGGTGGCGGCGCCGGCGAATTCACTGAGCACGAGCGCGCCACCCTGGTCGGCGCGCGATGCGACGTACTCCTTGGCCACCAGATTCATTCCGTCTCGCAGCGGGGTCACCATCATCACGTCGGCAGCGACGTACATCGCGGCCAGTTCACTGCGACTGTACGACTGATGCAGGTAGTGCACCGCCGGCACGCCGACCCTGCCGAATTCCCCGTTGATCCGACCAACTTCGCGCTCCACCTTGACCCGGAGTGCCTGATAATGCTCGACCCGCTCGCGGCTCGGCGTGGCCACCTGCACCATGACGGCGTCCGGCACTGTCAGCTTTCCGTCAGCGAGCAGCTCGCGGAACGCCTTGAGGCGCAACTCGATGCCCTTGGTGTAGTCGAGCCGGTCCACGCCCAGGATGATCGTCTTCGGGTCGCCCAGCTCGGCTCGGATCTGCTTGGCCCGGGCCTGGATCGCCGGGTCGGCCGCCATCCGCTCCATCTCCTGGGTGTCGATCGAGATCGGGAAGGCGCCGGCCTTCACCTGCCGCCCGTCGACCTGGATCATCTGCCCCTCGTAGCGCAGCCCCAGCAGGTGCCGGGCCAGCCGGACGAAGTTCTGCGCCGCCAGCCGCTGCTGGAAGCCGACCAGGTCGGCGCCGAGCAGACCGCGCAGGATCTCGGTGCGGAACGGCATCTGCATGAACAGCTCGATCGGCGGGAACGGGATGTGCAGGAAGAACCCGATCCGCAGGTCGGGCCGCAGCTCCCGGAGCATCGCCGGCACCAGCTGGAGCTGGTAGTCCTGCACCCAGACCGTCGCGCCCTCGGCCGCCACGTCCGCCGCGGCCTCCGCGAACCGTGCGTTCACCAGGCGGTACGCCTCCCGCCAGCGGCGCTTGTACGCCGGCGTCTCCACCGCGTCGTGGTAGAGCGGCCAGATCGTCGCGTTGGACTGGCCCTCGTAGTAGCGCTCCAGCTCCTCGGCGCTGAGCGGCACCGGGTGCAGCCGGATGCCCTCCAGGTCGAACGGCTCGGGCGCGGCGCCGGTGCCGCCGGCCCAGCCGACCCACGTTCCCTGATGCTCGGCCAGGACGGGATGCAGCGCGGTGACCAGCCCGCCCGGGCTGCGTCGCCACTGCCGTCCCTCGGGTGTGCTCACCTCGTCGACCGGCAATCGGTTCGCCACGACGACAAAGGAGCTACGGACGGTCACGATCGGCCACCTCCGGGTACTGACGGGTCCACCGCGATGAGCGTACTGAGCGTAGCTGCGGCCTCTGGTCCCCCGTGCCGGAGTTCCCTACCCGTCCCGTGCTAGGCGAATCCTCGACGTGATCTTGTCGACAACCCGTGATCCACACGGTCACGCGGCTCGCCGGCGTACCGCTGGGGCGGGGTGATGTGGGCGAAGCGCCGCGTACCTGTCAGGATTGACGACGGCGTGCGTGCAGCCGGCTCCCGGCCGGCGGCGGCGGGTGGAGGTTCCGGCCCGCGCCCGCGCCCGCCGGCCCAGTCGCAACCTACGGAGGTAGCCCGCACCGTGGCCCAGTTCATCTACGTCCTGGAAAAGGCGCGCAAGGCGCACGGCGACAAGGTCGTGCTCGACAACGTGACGCTGAACTTCCTGCCGGGGGCCAAGATCGGTGTGGTCGGTCCGAACGGCGCCGGTAAGTCCAGCCTCCTCAAGATCATGGCAGGGCTGGACAAGCCGAGCAACGGTGAGGCCCGGCTGATGCCCGGCTACACCGTCGGCATGCTCGCCCAGGAGCCCCCGCTCAACGACGCCAAGACCGTCCTCGGCAACGTCGAGGAGGCGGTCGCCGAGACCAAGGCCAAGCTGGAGCGGTTCAACAAGATCGCCGAGCAGATGGCGACCGACTACTCCGACGAGCTGATGGAGGAGATGGGCAAGCTCCAGGAGGAGCTGGACCATCTCGACGCGTGGGACATCGACTCCAAGCTCGAACTGGCCATGGACGCGCTGCGCTGCCCGCCGCCGGACGCCGACGTGACCCAGCTCTCCGGTGGTGAGCGCCGCCGGGTCGCGCTGTGCAAGCTGCTGCTGGAGGCGCCCGACCTGCTGCTGCTCGACGAGCCCACCAACCACCTGGACGCGGAGAGCGTCTCCTGGCTGGAGCAGCACCTGGCCAAGTACGCCGGCACGGTCATGGCGATCACCCACGACCGGTACTTCCTCGACAACGTGGCCAACTGGATCCTGGAGCTGGACCGCGGCCGGACCTACCCGTACGAGGGCAACTACTCCACCTACCTGGAGAAGAAGGCCGCCCGGCTGGCCGTTGAGGGGCGCCGCGACGCCAAGATGAAGAAGCGGCTCACCGAGGAGCTGGAGTGGGTCCGCTCCAACGCCAAGGCCCGTCAGACCAAGTCCAAGGCCCGCCTGGACCGGTACGACGAGATGGCCACCGAGGCGGAGAAGACCCGCAAGCTCGACTTCGAGGAGATCCAGATCCCGCCGGGCCCGCGCCTGGGCAGCACGGTGATCGAGGCGAACGGCCTCAGCAAGGGCTTCGGCGACCGGCTGCTGATCGACAACCTGTCGTTCTCGCTGCCGCGTAACGGCATCGTCGGCATCATCGGCCCGAACGGCGTCGGTAAGACCACGCTGTTCAAGACCATCGTCGGGCTGGAGGAGCCGACCGGCGGCGAGGTCCGGGTCGGTCCCACCGTCTCGCTGTCGTACGTCGACCAGAACCGGCAGGGCCTCGACGGTGACAAGACCGTCTGGGAGGTCGTCTCCGACGGGCTGGACTACCTCATGGTGGGCAAGGTCGAGATGCCGTCGCGGGCGTACATCGCCGCGTTCGGCTTCAAGGGCCCGGACCAGCAGAAGCCGACCAAGGTGCTCTCCGGTGGCGAGCGCAACCGGCTCAACCTGGCGCTGACGCTGAAGATCGGCGGCAACGTCATCCTGCTCGACGAGCCGACCAACGACCTGGACGTGGAGACCCTCTCCAGCCTGGAGAACGCGCTGCTGGAGTTCCCCGGCTGCGCCGTGGTCATCTCCCACGACCGGATGTTCCTCGACCGGGTCGCCACGCACATCCTGGCCTGGGAGGGCGACGACCAGGACCCGGCCAAGTGGTTCTGGTTCGAGGGCAACTTCGACGCGTACGAGAAGAACAAGATCGACCGCCTCGGCGCGGAGGCCGCCCGGCCGCACCGGGTGACCTACCGCAAGCTCACCCGTGACTGACCGCTTCGTCTACCACTGCACGCTGCGCTGGTCGGACCTGGACGCGTACGGCCACGTCAACAACTCGCGCTTCCTCACGCTCTACGAGGAGGCGCGGGTGGCGTTGATGTTCGCCGGCGGCCGGGCCTGGGGAGTGGGCTCGTTCGCCGACGGTGTGGTCATCCGTCGGCACGAGGTCGACTACCTGCGCCCGGTCGACTACGCGCTGGGCCGGGCCACCGCGGAGACCGCGCCCACGGTGCGCATCGAGCTCTGGGTGGAGGAGATCCGGGCGTCCCGGTTCACCGTCGCCTACGAGCTCTACGACGGCGAGGTGCTGGCCAGCCGGGCCCGCTCGGTGCTGGTGCCGTTCGACCTGACCCGGCAGGTGCCCCGCCGGATCAGCGCCGAGGAGCGGGAGTTCCTGCTCACCTACGCCCCGCAGGGCGGATCGGCGTGACCCGGCCGGGCGCGGCCGGGCCGGGTCGGGTCGACGCCGGCCCGCCCGGGCACGGCATCGCCGGGGTGCGCGACGCCGGCGCCTTCCTGGCCCGGCTGGTCCGGCTGGATCCCGGCGCGCCGATCCGGCTGCGCCCGGCCGGTGTGCCCGGTCGGACCGCCCTCTGGGCCCGGCTACCGTGGCAGGTGCTGGTGGTCCGGACGGTCGCCGCCGCGGCGGCCGCGGAGCCGGACGTCGACGCCACGGTGGCCGCCGCCGAGCTGCTGGCCGAGCTGGAGCGGGGCGGTGGGGCGCTGCCCGCGCGCCGGGACGCCGACTGGCGTTGGCCGTTGCCACCGCCGCGCAGTCGGGCGGTGGAGACGCTGCCCGCCGGAGACCTGCGGCGGATCGCGGACGCGGCGGCGGGCACCCTGCGTACCGCGACCGAGCACGGCGTGGCCGGCCGGGCGGTCGGTCAGCGTGCGCTGCGGGACGCGCTGCTCGACCACGTGGCCGTGCTCGTCACCCCCGACGACCCGCCCGGTCCACCGGTCGAGGTGCCGCAGCGGCTGGTGCAGGGGCTCGTGCGGATGGGCTTCCTGGGCGCGGGCGAAGCCCCGCCCGACGGCGGGGTGCACGTGCGGGTGGCCGGCCGTTGGGTCGGGCTGGTGGGACCATACGGAGCCGCGTGGTCGCAGAAGGCCACTGATCTTGTCGTCACGCCCACCGGTGGTCGTCCGAAAGGATGACCCGTGGTCATTCTTCTGGCCTGGGGCTGGCGTTGGGGGGATGCTTCAACCCGGCTGTCCGGGTACCGTCCATCCTCGGATCCAACGCACCGTAGGCGGCTGGATCCGCTGGGGAGTGAGGTGCGACGAGCGATGCCGTGGTGGTCATGGCGCCCCGGTCCCGCCGAGGGCGGCGAACCGGAAGGTCGAAGCGGGATCACAGTGGACAGCGCGGTCCGGGTCGGGCCGCCCAGCCCCCGTCAGCCGGGGGACGACTGCGCGGGCAGCGAACGACCCGTGCTCACGGAAATGCCCGGCACCATCGCGCCGGTGACCCTGAGCCGGGTCTGCGACGCGCTGGACCTGCTCGACGTGCGATACCTGGCCGACGGCGACGGCAACCTGCTGGCCATGTGGGAGCGGCACGCGGTGCTGGTCACCCTCGAAGGGCCGGAGGACGAGATCCTGGTCATGCGGGCCCGCCCACACGCCACCGTGCCGCCGGACTGGGCCGATCGCGCCTACCGGGTGGTCAACGAGTGGAACCACACCCGCCGGTTCTGCAAGGCGTACATCGGCGACCCGACCGAGCGCGGCCAGCTGCCGATCTACGCCGAGTTGCAGGTGCCGCTGGGTGCCGGCACCCACGACGCGCTGCTGGTCGAGATGCTCGACTGCGGCGCCGCCGTGGCCACCAGCTTCGTCGACTGGCTGCACGACGAGGGCGCCCTGCTCTGAGGCCGCCGCGGCTCAGGCGTCGGCGGCGGGGTCCTCCGCCACGTTGACCATGAAGTACGCGGCCCGCTCCAGGTAGTCCCAGAGGGTGCTGGCGATCTCCGGCTCCAGGTCGAGCCGGTCCACGGCGCGGCGCATGTTGCGCAGCCAGGCATCCCGCTCGGCGGCGCCGATGCGGAACGGCGCGTGCCGCATCCGCAGCCGCGGGTGCCCGCGCTGGGCGGAGTAGGTGTTCGGGCCGCCCCAGTACTGCATGAGGAACAGCGTCATCCGGTCCGCCGCCGGGCCCAGATCCTCTTCGGGGTACATCGGGCGCAGCAGGGGATCGGTGGCGACGCCGGCGTAGAACTCGTCGACCAGCTTGCGGAAGGTGGGCTCGCCGCCGACCGCTTCGAAGAGGGTCATCGACGCACCGGGACGGTCGGATTCACCTGCGGGGTTCACCGTTCCATCCTGCCAGGTGCGGCCCGGAGCGTCCCGGCCCGGACGCCCGGCACCGGCTGTGCGTCGGCTCACGCCCGCCGGTCAGGTGACCGCGTGCCGGCGGCGAGCGTCGCCACCGCTCGGGCCGACCGGGTCGGCGCCGGGGCGCGCCGCCTCCGTCCGCCCCGTGCGGACGGCAGCGCCGGTCGCCGGAACGTCGACGGCGGCGTTGGCGGCGGTGGCCGCCGCGATCGTGCCCTCGACCGTCTGCCGGTCCGGCCAGCGCAGGGCGGCCAGCAGCATCAGCAGCACCCCGGCCGCGCTCCACGCCCCGACCACCGTCGGGATGGCGAACCACTCCGTGAGCAGCCCGGTGACGATGACCGCCAGACCCTGGATGACCTGGACGCCGGTGGCCATCACGCCGAAGGCGCGGGCCCGGAACTCGGCGGGCAGCGCCTGCACGAAGAGCCCGTTGGCCATCGGCAGCATGCCGGCCACCGCGAACCCGCAGAGCGCGGCGAGCAGCGCGACCACCAGGGGTGGCGGGTTGAACAGGGCCGGCACCAGGACCACCGGGGCCAGCACCGCCAGCGGGCGCATCAGGGCCAGCCGCCGGGCCGGGCCGAACAGCCGGCTCACCAGCAGCCCGCCGAGGATGAAGCCGACCGGGTTGGCGGCCATGATGACGGCCTGCGCCATGGTCGCGTCGAGATCGCCGTGGTTGTCGTTGGCCCAGCCGGCGGCCAGACCCTCGGGCACGATCGAGAAGAGCATCGCGCTGAACACCAGCACCGCGATCGCCCGCAGCACCGGCGTGCCGAAGACGATCCGGAACCCCTCGCCGGTCTCCCGCAGCAGGTGGCTGCGGTGCGCGGCGGCCATCGCCGCCGGATGCTCCCGCACGCCGAGGCGGACCAGCAGCGCCGAGAGGGCGAAGGTGGCCGCGTTGATCAGCAGTGCGACGGCCGGGTCGATTCCGGCCACGACCGCGCCGAACAGGTAGCCCAGCACCTGGGCGGCCTGGCCCACGCTGCTGTTCAACGATAGCCCGAGCACCAGCCGGTCGCCGGTGAGGACCAGCGGCATCAGCGCCGACTTCGCCGCCTGGCTGGGCGGGTTGGCCAGCGTCGCGGTGAAGAGGAGCACCAGCAGCACCGGGACCGGCAGGTTGGGAATGGCGATGACCGCCATCAGCAGCATCCGGACCAGGTCACAGATGATCATCACGCGCCGGTACGGGTGGCGCTCGGCCAGCGCGGCGAGCACCGGGCCGCCGACCAGCCAGGGAAGGTAGCTCACCGCGAACGCGGCGGCGGAGAGCGCGACGGATCTGGTCTGCTGGTAGACCAGGAGGGTGACGGCGACCTTGGCGATGTAGTCGCCGACCCAGGACAGCGCGCTCGCCGCGAAGATGGCCCGGAACTCGCGCTGGGCGAACACCTCGCGGAAGGTGGCCGGGCCTACCGCGGAAGGTCGCTCGTCGGGCACCGTCGCCTCCATCGGCCCCCGGGGTCGGCCGCTCGTGACGAACCTGCCGGGAACTCTCATCAGATCTACGGATCAGCGAGGACGTGATCCCGCTCCAGCGGAAACGCGTGCCCCGGATTCTGCCCGATCGTCTGACGACTGGCTAGGGCGAACGGATCGATCGTCACATCTCCGACTGAACGAACGGACGATACCCGAGGGGCTGGCCGGCTCGCGACCCCGACATCGTCGGCCAGCGTCACCGACGGATCAGGTCGCCCCGCCCTGGCCGGTCTCGCCGTCTGCGGGCGGCCGGTCCGGCAGGCCCGGAAAGCGCCGGGCGGCGGCGATCTGCGCGGTGATCCCGGAGTTCTCCAGCGCCTCGGCCAACCGCCGGCGCAGCTCCCGGCCGACCGCGAACTGCCCGTCCGCGGTCGTCTTCACCACCGTCCGGATCACCGCGCCGTCCACCGTCATCTGCTCGACGCCCAGCACCTCCGGCGCCTCCACCATCTCCGGTGACAGCTCCGGGTCCAGCGCCAACGAGGCCGCGGCGGTCCGCAGCACCGCGGTCGCCTCCTCGGTGCCGGAGAAACCGATCGGCAAGTCCACCACGACCAGGGCCCATCCCTGGCTCTTGTTGCCCACCCGGACGATCTCGCCGTTGCGGATGTACCAGAGCACGCCGCGACCGTCGCGGACCGTGGTCACCCGCAGCCCGACCGACTCCACCACGCCGGTCGCCTCACCCAGGTCGACGGTGTCGCCGACGCCGTACTGGTCCTCGATCAGCATGAACAGGCCGGCGATCAGGTCCTTGACCAGGGTCTGCGCGCCGAAGCCCAGGGCGACGCCGGCGATACCGGCGCTGGCCAGCAGCGGAGCCAGGTCGAAGCTGAACTCGCGCAGGATCATCAGCAGCGCGATGCCGAAGATAAACGCGGTGGTGATGCTGCGCAGCACGGAACCGATCGCCTCGGCCCGCTGCCGGCGCCGCTCGGGGACGAACTCGGCCGGGTCGAGCGCGGCGGTCGGCACCCGCTCGCGCAGTGGCCGCAGCATCGTCGGCACCGCGCCGACCGAGGTGGTGCGGACCAGCCGGTGGATCGTCCGGTGCACCGCCCAGCGGGCCACGATCGCCAGCGCCAGGATGAGCAGCACCCGCAGCGGCTTGAGCAGGATCCAGTAGCTGCCCTCGGCGAACCAGGCCGAGTCGGTCACCGTGTAGATCCACTCGCAGTAGGTGCTGCCCTGGCAGTCGGGCGGCACGTCGGCGGACAGGGCGAAGGGGATCAGGCTGGCGACACTCACTGTGACTTCGTACCGCAACGGACGGCTCCGCCCGACGCCGACCCACCGGCGGGTGATCTGCCGCCGAGAGCAGGTCCGGACAGGGGCGAACCGGCCATCGTGGCAGGGGCGGGAAAAGCTTCATGTGGGACCCCGGATTAGTACGTGAAGTCCCCGAATGGCCGCCGTAGACCGGCTCTGACCTGGAAAAACGCCTCACCAAGATCATCGGGCACAACCAGGGCACAACTTAGCTCCAATTTTGGGTGGCGGAAGGCTTGGGCCGCTGGCCCCCGGCTTGCCGTAGCAGCTGGCCGACCAGGCCGCGCGGTCGGTCCTTCTTCGGCAGCCAGTGCACGTAGGTTTCAAGGCGGCCCGCGTCGCGGGCCGCTCGCGCCGCCGAACCTGGGCCGGGCCGATGGCCCGCCGCCGCGCCTCTGGCCTTCGGCCGCCAGCGCGTCGGTGTTAGCCCGCCGGCGGCGCGACAGACGACGAAGCCCCGGGCCGCCATGGGTACTGGCAGATCCGGGGCTTCGATGTTGAGCGGGAGAAGGGCACTGCCTCCGGCGGGGTTCTCGGGCACTCCGGGATGGCTAGGAGGCGCAGCCGGGGGAGTTGCGGCGGGGGTGACTACCTGGCGACGACCGGAAGGGTCACCGCTTCTCTGCCGGCCAGCGGGCGTCGACTTCCTGCGCGGCAGCCACACAGGCGGCACATGCATTGGGCCGCGATGGATCGAAGTGATGCCGGTACACCGTCACCTGCTGCCGTGGGAGACCGCATAGGGTCCCGTCGCCCACAGCGTGAAGCGTGGCACTCGGGTCCGACGAGTCTGCGGTGGCTGGGTAACCGGCCGCCCATTGCTGGTCTATCGGGGCGTGCGGCCCATAGAAGGACTCACCGGTCTTCTCGGCTTGGTAGAACTGCACTGGGCAGTGAGAGCACGAGTACCACCGGGTTGGACCATGTCCATGGAGGTTGGTCACGCCGTTAAGAACCAACTCACGTCCGCATATCTCACACGTCACCCGCGCAGGATTCCACAAGGCTTGACCGGCCGGCACCTCCGATGGCACGCCACCAGGGCAGCTCAGCTGCTCTCCAAGATCATGCCGTTTTCAGGCCGTTGAACGAGAGCCAACAGTGACCATGCTTGACTATCCATACCAGGCGTAGCAGCAGCTTAGAGCCGCAGTCGTCCGGTTTGATCGACTACGCCCCTGGCCTGGATCAATGCCGCAGGAAGTAGGAATCAGCCCTTGATCGAGTAGCGCCTGGTCCCCGAGGACCGCGCGGCTATAGACAGTTGCCGTTCGAAAGAAGGCCAACCGTCCGCTGGGCGCCGGCACCTCCGGGCACCGACTCCACGTAGCCGACCACGCACGCCGTGCCGAACTGTGCCGCGTACAAAAGAGAGCCGACCGGAGCGGGGTCACCTTCCCGGGCCAGTCGCGCCTCGAAGGCCGACGCCCCGGTTCGCCCCAGCCATAGCCGCGCCGTGCTGGCGTCCTGTTCAGTAGGCGGATGCGATGCTGGCCGGCGCGCGCACGTAAGGTCGTTGGACGAGGTGCACCAGCCGGCATGAGAAGCGGCGGTACGCACGGACCCGGCTACGTCCTCGGCCCGCTGGCGTTGTTCGTCGGAGATGAGGGCTCGACGGCTACTGTCTTGGACGAGGTTGCCACAGAACGCGCCGCGGTCCACGTCCGCCCCAAAGATCGGACACCCGATCTTGCCGTCCTGCTGAGCGTTCGGAGCTACCGCGGCATCGCGGTCGCTCCACCACAGGCCACCAGCGGCAGCCGTCAGCAACATCATGACCACGGCGGATGTCAGGAGCGCCAGGCGAAGACGCTTGACGACTTGTCGTTCACCGCGAGCCCTCGATGCGGGTAGGCCCATACCGTCATCCACGGCATGGATGGTGACACGTACCCGTCGTCCAGGGGGTAGGTGTCGAAGATCATCGGGCACAGATCCGGCACAACTGAGACCGGCAAGGGCTGTCAACCACTGTCAGGCAACGGCAGAGTTCGCCCAGGTCGGGCCGGCGATCCGCCCGGATGCGGAAGATCCTCATACCCCGTGAGGGATTAGTACGTGCAATCCGAGGTCCGATCAGGGACTATTGGCGCAACGGACGTCGGTGATCGGCCCGGCGTCGGTCGGGTGGGCCGTCGTGCCCGGCCCCGGTCGGCGGCGGTGACCCAGCAGCCGCTGAACCGGGAGGGTGACGCGATGCCTGACATACGACCCACGGTGGGCTCCGGCGCGCTGGTCCTCAACGCCACCTACGAGCCGCTGTGTGTCGTGTCGGTGCGTCGCGCCGCGATTCTCGTCCTCTCCGCCAAGGCGGTCTGCGTCGCCGACGGCGACGGCATCCTGCACAGCGCCCGGGACGCGCTCCCGGTGCCCTCGGTGGTGCGGTTGACCCGGTTCGTCCGGGTGCCGTACCGCACCCACGTCGGCCTGTCCCGCCGGGCGATCTTCGCCCGCGACGGCTGGCGGTGCGCCTACTGCCGCGGGCCGGCCGAGACCATCGACCACGTGTTCCCCCGCAGCCGGGGCGGCCGGCACGCCTGGGAGAACGTGGTCGCGGCCTGCGCCCGGTGCAACCACACCAAGGGCGACAAGACCCCCGCCGAGCTGGGCTGGCGGTTGCACGCATTGCCGGCCGCGCCCAAGGGCACCGCCTGGCGGGTGCTCGGCCACCGCGCCCCGGATCCGCGCTGGGCCGACTGGCTCGACCTGCGCGAACCCGAAGCCGCCGCCTGACCCGGTCAGGTGCGGCGCGCCTTCACCAGGGACGCGAAGACGACGACGTTGTCGGAGTAGCCGGTCTCCCCACCGACCCATTGGCCACCGCAGGTGATCAGTCGCAGGTTGGGTCGACTGAAGTCGCCGTACACCTCGTCCACCGGCAGTTCCCCCTTGTCGAAGCGCTCCACCGCGTTCACCTCGAACACCGCCACCGTGCGGTCGGAGCGGGTGACCTCGACCCGGTCGCCGGAGTGCAACTCCTCCAGCTCGTGGAAGACCGCCGGTCCGGTGGTGGTGTCGACGTGCCCGACGATCACCGCCGGGCCGTACTGGCCGGGTGTGGGGCCCCGGTCGTACCAGCCGGCCTCCTGCGCGCGGGCGGCGTCCGGCACGGCGATGGTGCCGTCCGGGGCGACGCCCACGTCGTGCACCGGGGCCCGCAGGTCGAGCGAGCGGATGGCCAGCCCCACGGGCCGGCTGGCCGGCAGCACCGGGAACTTCTTCGGTGGTGGTCGCAGGCCGGCGGTGAGCCGGTCCGGCAGCAGGCTGATCCCGGTCACCTGCTCGACGCCGAGCATCGCCACGATCAGCACCATCACCGCGGCGACGGCCAGCACCGGCACGCCGGGTCCGGTGCTGAACCGCCGCCGTGCCAGCGGCGTACCGGCGGGGTGGCGGCGGGGTGGCAGTGGCCCGGCGGACGGGTCCGAGGTGGCGACGCTCGCCGACATCGCCTGCCCGGCCACGTGGCGCACCCGGGCCGAGGCGCGCGCGATCAGCCGGCCGGAGGCCCGCAGCGCCGCCGCGACCCGGGCCCGGTCGTCGCGGTCCCGGTCGCCGTCGCGAGCCGGCCGTCCGCGATCTGAGGATCGGGTCATGGTGCTCGCGGCTCAGGAACCGGCTCCGGTCGTCCGCCGCCGGTTGCCGGCCATGCCGAGCGCGACCGCCGCGCCCACCATCGCCACACCCCCGAGCAGCAGCAGTGCGCCAGTGCCCCGGCCGCCGGCGGTGCCGCCGCCCCCGGTCGCCGGCCCCTTGCTGGGCGATGCCATGTTCAGCACGGTCAGCTTCGTGGACGCCGTCTGGCCGTTGTCGCAGCGCAGCTCGACCGGATAGTCACCGGCCTCCTTGCTGCCCGGAATGGTGACCGATTCGGTCAGGAATCCGTTGTCCGGTCTGAGCATCACCCGGCCGAACGCGTCGGAGTGCACGGTGGCCTGCTTGTCGTTGTTGTTGTCGCAGCTCGCCTTGATGGTGACCCGGCTACCGGCCTGGGCGCTGTTGGGCGTCACCTCGACGAAGGTGTTCTCACCGGCGTACACGGGCGTGACCGACATCAGGACGAACGCCCCGACCAGCCCCAGCACGGTCAGTACTGCCGAGAGCGCGCGGTTCATCGTGCGAAGACACTGCATGATTTCCCCCTTCCGGCGACGACCGCCGGAACCCTCCCCTGGGCACGCTGCTTTCCCGCTGGCCCGGGGGCAAACCCGGGGCGGAGTCAGTGGCGGCGGGGCGCGGCGTCGGAGGGTGGAAGCGGGGTTATCGGCTGCCAGTCCAGCGGGGTGGACAGCACCATGGTGCTCGACGGCTGGCCGTACGGAGCGAGCCGGTCGATGACCCCCTCGAACTCGCCGATCGAGCCGGCCGCCACCCGCAGCACGCTGCAGGCGTCACCGGTGATCCGGTGGATCTCCAGGATCTCCGGCCAGCCGGCCACGGCCGGGTCGTGCAGGATGCACCGCGCGCCGTAGCAGGACATCCGGATCAGCGCGACCACGGTACGGCCGGCCCGAGCCAGGTCGACGTGCGCGTGGTAGCCGATGATCACGCCGGCCTCCTCCAGCCGGCGGACCCGCTCGGCGACGGCCGGCGGCGACAGGTGCACCCGCCGCGACAGCTCGCTGAAGGAGAGCCGGGCGTCGCCCTGCAACTCGCGGAGCAGCGCCCAGTCCATGTCGTCCACGCTCAGACCTTACTTTCGTGAAGCGCATTCGCCTACCCGCCTTCGGTTCGTCAGGTCGAGCCGGCCAAGCGCCGTTGATCCGGCATTCCGTCGGCCGATCCAGCCGCGAGATCATGACGTCGACCAGTGCAGGGGAGGGAGAGACCGGTGGAGCAGACGGAGCGACGGGTACCGAACCGGGTCGCCACGGTGACCCCGCGACAGCGGGCGGCCCGGGCCGCCCGCAACGGCGGCGAACCCACGTTGGAGTTCGCCGAGCAGGTGCCCTACGACGCGTACGTGCAGGCCAGCACCCTGCACCAGTTGCAGCGCCCGCTCAGCGACGACCCCGGGGAGATGTCCTTCCTGATGGTCAGCCAGATCATGGAGCTGTACTTCGGACTGACCTGCCACGAGCTGCGCGAGACCCAGCGTCTGCTGCGCGCCGACCGGGTCTGGGACGCGCTCGCCCCGCTGCGCCGCGCCGCGCTGCACCTGGAGGGGCTCAACGCCGCCTGGCAGGGCCTGCGCTGGATGACCCCGGCCGACTTCAACCGGTTCCGCAACCTGCTCGGTGAGGGCTCCGGCTTCCAGTCGGCCATGTACCGGCACCTGGAGTTCCTGCTCGGGCTGCGCGACCCGGCGCTGATCCGGCCCTTTCGCCGGCAGACCGAGGTGTACGCCGCGTTGGTCGCCGAGCTGGCCGCGCCGAGCCTCTGGGAGGACGTGCTCGCGCTGCTCGCCCGGCGCGGCTTCGACCTCCCCGCCGACCTACTGGACCGGGACCCGGCCGTGGAGCACGAGCCCCAGCCGGCGGCGGAGGCGGCCTGGGTGCGGATCTACGCCGACACCCGCCCGCAGAACGACCTGCGGCTGCTCGGCGAGGCGCTCAGCGAGGTCGCCGAGCAGTTCGGCGACTGGCGGTGGAACCACGTCAAGGCGGTGCAGCGGACAATGGGCGCCAAGGTCGGCAGCGGCGGCTCCGCCGGACTGGCGTGGTTGCAGCGCAGCATGGCCCGGGTGGTCTTCCCGGAGCTGTGGTCGGCCCGCACCGCGATGTGACCGGAGAGCGAGACACCCCTGTGCACACCGAAGATGAGGCGCTGCGCCTCGACGAGACCGACCCTGGGCATCGTCACCTGTTCCACGTCCCGCCCGCCGACGGCGGTCGGCATCCCGAGTCGGCCTACCTGGCCGGCAACTCGCTGGGGCTGCAGCCCCGGGCCACCCGCGACGAACTCCTCGCGGACCTGGACGCCTGGCGTCGGCTCGGCGTCGAGGGGCACCTGGAGGCGGAGCGCGCCTGGCTGCCGTACCACGAGCTGTTGACGGCGCCGGCCGCCCGACTGGTCGGCGCCCGGCCCGCGGAGACCGTGGTGATGAACTCGCTCACGGTCAACCTGCACCTGCTCATGGTCAGCTTCTACCGGCCGGCCGGGACGCGTACCCGCATCGTCATCGAGGACAGCGCCTTCCCCTCGGACAGCTACGCCGTACGCAGCCAGGCCCGGTTCCACGGCCTCGACCCGGACGACACGGTGGTCCGGCTGCGCCCGCGCGCCGGGGAGGACACCCTGCGCACCGAGGACGTGACCGACTACCTGGCCGCCGAGGGCGACCGGGTGGCGCTGGTGCTGCTCGGCGGGGTCAACTACCTCACCGGCGAGCTGCTGGACATCCCCGCCATCACGGCCGCCGGCCGGGCCGCCGGCGCGGTGGTCGGCTGGGACCTGGCGCACGCGGTCGGCAACGTGCCGCTGGCCCTGCACGACTGGGACGTCGACTTCGCCGCCTGGTGCTCCTACAAGTACCTGAACGCGGGGCCCGGCGCGCTGGCTGGCGTCTTCGTGCACGAGCGGCACCTGGGTGACCCCGACCTGCCGCGCTTCGAGGGCTGGTGGAGCACCGAGTCGGCCACCCGCTTCGAGATGACCCCGGTGTCCCGGCCACCGGCCACCGTGGAGGCCTGGCAGATCTCCAACCCGCCCATCTTCGCGATGGGCCCGGTGCGGACCTCGCTGGAACTCTTCGACACCGTCGGCATGCCGGCGCTGCGCGAGCGCAGCCTGCGGCTCACCGGGTGGTTGGAGCGGCTGCTCGACGAGGTCACCGCCGACCGGTCGCTGACCGTGGTCACCCCGCGCGATCCGCAGCGCCGGGGCTGTCAGCTGTCGGTGCGCATCGGCGCGGGCAGCGCCGCCGAACTGGCCAAACGGCTGCGGCACGAGCACGGCGTGATCGCCGATGCCCGTGAGCCGGACATTGTGCGGTTCGCGCCGGTGCCGCTCTACTCGACGTACCACGACTGCTGGCGGGCCGCCGAAGCGCTCGCCGCGACGGTCGGGAAGGCGAACTCATGACGGCGCGGCGCGGTGAGATCGCGGTCATCGGCGCCGGACTGGCCGGCTGCCTGACCGCCTGTTTCCTGGCCCGGCGCGGCTACGCGGTGGCGCTCTACGAGCGCCGGCCCGACCCGCGTACCGGCTCGGTGGAGCGGGGGCGTTCCATCAACCTGGCGCTCTCCGAGCGCGGGCTGGACGCGTTGCGCCGGATCGGCCTGGACGAGCAGGTGATGACCGACGCGCTGCCGATGCGCGGCCGGATGATCCACCCGGTCGAGGGCGAGCCGCAGTTCCAGTCGTACAGCGCGGCCGGCGACCGGGCGATCAACTCGATCAGCCGGGGCGCGCTGAACAACGCCCTGCTGGACGCGGCGGCGGCGCTGCCCGGGGTGCGGATCGCCTTCGACCACCGGCTGGTCGGGCTCGACCCGACCAACGGCGCGCTGACCTTCGACACTCCCGAGGGCACGGTCACGGCGAGCGCGACGGTGGTGCTGGGCGCAGACGGCGCCGGTTCCGCGGTACGCGGCCAACTGCTCGCGCACGGGCTGCTGACCGAGAGCGTGGACTTCCTCGACTACGGCTACAAGGAACTGACCCTGCCCCCGCTGGGTGGGGACTTCGCCCTGGACCCGGACGCGCTGCACATCTGGCCGCGCGGCACGTCGATGATGATCGCGCTGCCCAATCCGGACCGCTCGTTCACCTGCACGCTGTTCTGGCCCACCCACGGCACCGCGAGTTTCGCCTCGTTGGGCAGCCCGGCGGCGATCGAGCGGCACTTCGCGCAGCACTACCCGGACGTGGTCCCGCTCGCACCGAACCTCGTCGACGACTACCAGCACAACCCGGTCGGCGTGCTCGGCACCGTCCGCTGCACCCCCTGGCAGGCCGACGGGAGAGTCGGCCTGCTCGGCGACGCGGCGCACGCCATCGTGCCGTTCTACGGCCAGGGCGCCAACTGCGCCTTCGAGGACGTCGTGGAGCTGGACCGCTGCCTCGACGAGTGCGGCGACGACTGGTCGGCGACGCTGCCGCTGTTCCAGCGGCGGCGGCAGGAGAACGCCGAGGCCATCGCCCGGATGGCGCTGACCAACTTCGTGGAGATGCGCGACAAGGTCGCCTCGCCGGTCTTCCAGCTCGGCCGTCGGGTGGAACACGCACTGGAACGGGCGCTGCCCGGCCGGTACGTTTCGCAGTACGAGCTGGTGTCCTTCTCCACCACCCCGTACGCCGAGGTGCGCCGCCGGGTCCGCCGGCAGCACCGGGTGCTCGGCGCGCTCGCCGGGGGCGCCGCCCTGCTGCTGGTGGGAGTGGCCGGCGCGGTGCTCGGCCGAGGGAGGCGCGCATGACCGGCAACTGGAATCCGCGACTGATGGCCGGCCGCGCGCCGGACGGGCCGCAACTGCTGCGCAACTTCGTCGGCGGCGCGTTCGTCGCCGGCGGGACCACGTTCGCCAAGCACAGCCCGGTGACCGGTGAGCCGGTCTTCGAGGTGGTCGAGGCATCCCGGTCCACCGTGGACGACGCGGTGGCCGCCGCCCGGTCGGCGCTGCGCGGACCGTGGGGGCGGATGGGCGAGCGGGAGCGCGCCGAGGTGCTGCGCCGGGTCGCCGACGAGCTGGAACGCCGCTTCGACGACCTGGTCACCGCCGAGGTGGCCGACACCGGCAAGGCCATCGCCCAGGCCCGGACGCTGGACATCCCGCGCGGCGCGGCGAACTTCCGCGCGTTCGCGGAGATCGTGGCGACCGCGCCCACCGAGTCGTTCACCACGGTCACCCCGACCGGTGGTCGGGCGCTGAACTACGCGGTCCGCAAGCCGGTCGGCGTGGTCGCCGTGGTGGTGCCGTGGAACCTGCCGCTGCTGCTGCTCACCTGGAAGGTCGCCCCGGCACTGGCCTGCGGCAACGCGGTGGTGGTCAAGCCCAGCGAGGAGACGCCCGCGTCCGCGACGCTGCTCGCCGAGGTGATGGCCGCCGCCGGCGTACCGGCCGGGGTGTTCAACCTGGTGCACGGCTTCGGCCCCGACTCGGCCGGGGAGTTCCTCACCCGGCACCCGGGGGTGGACGCGATCACCTTCACCGGGGAGTCCGCGACCGGCGGCGCGATCATGCGGGCCGCCGCGGACGGGGTGAAGGCGGTCAGCTTCGAGCTGGGCGGCAAGAACGCCGGCCTGGTCTTCGCCGACGCCGACCTGGACGCCGCGGTGGCCGGCTCGGTGCGGTCCAGCTTCACCAACGGTGGGCAGGTCTGCCTCTGCACCGAACGCCTCTACGTGCAGCGCCCAGTCTTCGAGGAGTTCACCGCCCGGCTGGCCAAGCGGGCCGGCGAGCTGGCGTACGGGTGGCCGGCCGACGAGGCGACGGCGAACATGCCGCTGATCTCGCAGCAGCACCGGGCCAAGGTGCTCGGCCACTACGAGCTGGCCCGCGCCGAGGGCGCCGAGGTGCTCACCGGCGGCGGCACGCCCACCTTCGGCGATGCCCGCGACGGCGGGTCGTACGTGCAGCCCACGGTGCTCACCGGGCTCGGCCCGGACGCCCGCACCAACCGTGAGGAGATCTTCGGCCCGGTGGTGCACGTCGCACCGTTCGACGCCGAGGACGAGGCGTACGCGCTGGCCAACGGCACCGAGTACGGCCTCGCGGCGACGGTGTGGACCCGGGACGTGGGCCGGGCGCACCGGGCCGGCGCCCGCCTCGACGCCGGCATCGTCTGGGTGAACACCTGGTTCCTGCGCGACCTGCGCACCCCGTTCGGCGGGGTGAAAGCGTCCGGCATCGGTCGCGAGGGCGGCGTGCACTCGCTGGGCTTCTACTCCGAACTCACAAACGTCTGTCTGGACCTGTCATGAGAGCTGACATCGAGGCCGCGAACCGTGAGCTGGCCGACGCCCGCAGCAGTGGCAAGCCGTGCCCACCGCTGCGCGGCCGGCTGCTGCCCGAGGGTGACGTCGAGTCCGCGTACCGCGTGCAGCAGCTCCAGGCGCGGGCCTGGCAGGGTCGTGGCGAACGCCGGGTCGGCGCGAAGATCGGGCTGACCTCCCGGGCGGTGCAGGAGAGTCTCGGGGTCTTCGAACCGGACTTCGGGATGCTGACCGACGCGATGGCGGTCGACGACGGGGCCGAGGTGGCCATCGACCGGCTGCTCCAGCCCCGGGTCGAGGCGGAGATCGCCTTCGTGCTCGGCGCGGACCTCACCGACGAGCGGGTCACCACCGTCGACCTGGTCCGGGCCGTCGACCACCTGCTGCCGGCGATCGAGATCGTCGACTCGCGGATCGCCGGCTGGGACATCTCCATCGTGGACACCGTGGCCGACAACGCCTCCAGCGGGCTCTTCGTGCTCGGCACCACGCCCCGCCGGCTCGCCGACGTCGACCTGCGGCTGTGCGGGATGGTGCTCGAGCACGCGGGGGAGCCGGTCTCGGTGGGCGCGGGCGCGGCCTGCCTGGGCAACCCGCTGCACGCCCTGCGGTGGCTGGCCGCCACCCTGGCCCGCGCCGGCGACCCGCTGCGCGCGGGCGACGTGGTGCTCTCCGGGGCGCTCGGGCCGATGGTGCCGGTCACCCCCGGCGCGGCGTACGAGGCCCGCATCTCCGGGCTGGGCTCGGTGCGTACCTGCTTCTCCATGGAGGGAACCTCATGACGGTCGGGGTGGCGGTGCTCGGTTCCGGCAACATCGGCACCGACCTGATGATCAAGGTGCTGCGGCTCAGCAGCGAGCTGCGGATGGTGGCCATGGCCGGCATCGACCCGGCCTCCGACGGCCTGGCCCGGGCCCGCCGGCTCGGCGTGGCCACCACCGCCGAGGGCGTGGACGGCCTCGTCGCGCTGCCCGAGTTCGCCGACGTGGAACTGGTCTTCGACGCCACCTCGGCCGGCGCGCACCGGCGCCACGACGAGGTGCTGCGCGCGCACGGCCGCACCGTGGTCGACCTGACCCCGGCCGCGCTCGGCCCGTACGTGGTGCCGCCGGTCAACCTGGACGAGCACCTGCACGAGCCGAACGTGAACATGGTGACCTGCGGCGGGCAGGCGACGGTGCCGATCGTCGCCGCGGTGCGCCGGGTCACCCCGGTGGTGTACGGCGAGATCGTCGCCTCGATCGCGTCCCGCTCGGCGGGGCCGGGCACCCGGGCCAACATCGACGAGTTCACCGAGACCACCGCCCGGGCCATCGAGGTGGTCGGCGGCGCCGAGCGCGGCAAGGCGATCATCGTGCTCAACCCGGCGGAGCCGCCGCTGCTGATGCGCGACACCGTCTACTGCCTGTGCCCGGACGCCGACGCTGACACCGACGCCATCGCCGCCTCGGTGGCCGACATGGTGGCCAGCGTGCGGGAGTACGTCCCCGGCTACCGGCTCAAGCAGGACGTGCAGTTCGATCGGGTCGACGCGTACCTGCCGTCGCTCGGCCGGCGCGTGGTCGGCCTGCAGGTGTCGGTCTACCTGGAGGTCTCCGGCGCCGGGCACTACCTGCCGGCGTACGCCGGGAACCTGGACATCATGACCTCCGCCGCGCTGCGTACCGCCGAGCGGCTGGTCGCCCTGCGGCGCTCGACCACGACGGAGGTGGCGGCCCGATGACCGACCTCTACATCCAGGACGTGACGCTGCGCGATGGCATGCACGCCATCGCCCACCGGTACACCGTCGATCAGGTGCGCGCCATCGCCGCGGCGCTGGACGCCGCCGGGGTGGCCGCGATCGAGGTCGCGCACGGCGACGGGCTCGCCGGCTCCAGCGTCAACTACGGCCACGGCGCGGCCAGCGACGCCGAGTGGATCTCCGCCGCCGCCGAGGTGCTGACCACGGCGAAGCTGACCACCCTGCTGCTGCCCGGCATCGGCACCATCGCCGACCTGAAGGCGGCGAAGGCGCTCGGGGTGACCAGCGTCCGCATCGCCACCCACTGCACCGAGGCCGACATCTCCGCCCAGCACATCTCCTGGGCGCGGGAGAACGGCATGGACGTCGCCGGGTTCCTGATGATGTCGCACATGAACGACCCGGCCGGGCTGGCCGGGCAGGCGAAGCTGATGGAGTCGTACGGGGCGCACTGCGTCTACGTCACCGACTCCGGCGGCCGGCTGCTGATGTCCGACGTGGCGCAGCGGGTCGACGCGTACCGGCAGGTGCTCGACGCCGACACGCAGATCGGCATCCACGCTCACCACAACCTGTCGCTGGGGGTGGCCAACAGCGTGGTCGCGGTCGAGCACGGCCGGATCTCCGGGTCCGCGCCCGCCGGTCCCGACGTGGCGCACGGCCGGACCGTCCGCGTCGACGCATCCCTCGCCGGCATGGGCGCGGGCGCCGGCAACGCCCCGCTGGAGGTCTTCGTCGCCGTCGCCGAGCTGCACGGCTGGAAGCACGGCTGCGACGTGTTCGCGCTGATGGACGCGGCCGACGACGTCGTCCGCCCGCTGCAGGACCGGCCGGTCCAGGTCGACCGGGAGACGCTCTCCTTGGGGTACGCCGGGGTCTACTCCAGCTTCCTGCGGCACGCCGAACGGGCCTCGGCGAAGTACGGGGTGGACGTCCGCTCGATCCTGGTCGAGCTGGGCCGGCGTCGGATGGTCGGCGGCCAGGAGGACATGATCGTGGACGTCGCACTCGACCTGGCCGGCAAGGAGCAGTCATGATCGGACCGGACGTCGCGGGGATCGCCGAGAAGCTGGGCGCGGCCGCCGACAACGCCACGGCCATCCCGCAGATCGCCGCCGAGGTCGGGCTGGACGTGTCGACCGCGTACGGGGTGCAGGCCGCGCTCGTTCAGCGCCGGCTGGCGCGGGGCGAGCGGCTGGTCGGGCTCAAGATGGGGCTGACCAGCCGGGCGAAGATGGCCCAGGTCGGCGTGGACGAGGTGATCTGGGGCCGGCTCACCGACGCGATGCGGGTGCCCGACGGCGGCACCGTGGACCCGGCGGCGTACATCCACCCCAGGGTGGAGCCGGAGGTGGCGTTCCTGCTGGACCGGCTGCCCGAGCCGGGGGAGCCGGTCGGCGACTTCACCGACGCGGTCCGTGCGGTCGCCCCGGCCATCGAGCTGATCGACTCCCGGTACGCCGACTTCCGGTTCTCGCTGCCGGACGTCATCGCCGACAACACCTCGGCCGCCGCGTTCGTGATCGGGCCGTGGTCGCCGGTGCCGGACGGGTTGGACAACCTCGGCGTGCTGTTGGAGATCGACGGGCGGGTGGCGCAGGTCGGCTCCACCGCGGCGATCCTCGGCGATCCGCGTCGTGCCCTCGACGAGGGCATCCGGTTGGCCGGCCGGCACGGGGTGCGGCTGCGCGAGGGCTGGGTGTTCCTCGCCGGCGCGGCCACGGCGGCGGTGCCGCTGCGTCCGGGTGCCCACGTCCGTGCGGTCGTCGAGAAGCTCGGAACGGCTTCGTTGCGGGCGGCGGCGTGACCGGGGGCGCGCGGGTGGTGGCCGGGAAGGCCGTGCCCCGAGGCGCGTTCCCGCACGTCAAGGTGGCGGGCGGGTTCGTCTTCGTCTCCGGTACGTCGTCCCGGCGGCCGGACAACAGCTTCGCGGGCGTCGAGGTGGACGAGTTCGGTACGACGAACCTCGACATCCGGGCGCAGACGCGGGCGGTCATCGGGAACGTCCGGGATCTGCTGCGCTCGGTCGGCGCCGACCTCGCCGACCTCGTCCAGGTGACCAGCTACCTGGTCAACATGAACGACTTCGGTGGTTACAACGAGGTGTGGGCGGAGTTCTTCGACGCGACCGGGCCGACCCGCACGACGGTGGCGGTGCACCAGTTGCCGCACCCGCACCTGCTCATCGAGATCCAGGCCGTTGCCCTTCTCCCCTCCGGAGGTCAGTCGTGAGTGAGATCGCCGAGCCGTTCAGCTTTCCCGGCTGGATCGCCGACAACCAGCACCTGTTGAAGCCCCCGGTGGGCAACAAGGAGATGTTCCCCGGCGGGGACGACTTCATCGTGATGGTGGTCGGTGGGCCCAACCAGCGCACCGACTTCCACGTCGACCCGTACGAGGAGTTCTTCTACCAGGTCAAGGGCAACATGCACGTCAACCTGATGACCCCGGAGGGTCCGCGTACGGTGCACGTGCGCGAGGGTCAGATGTGGATGTTGCCGCGCAACACCCCGCATTCGCCGCAGCGGCCGGAGGCCGGCTCGATCGGTGTGGTCGTCGAGCGGGTCCGCGAGGAGGGCACGCTGGAGAAGTTCCAGTGGTACTGCCCGGAGTGCGGGCACAAGGTGCACGAGGTCGAGTTGCAGGTCCGCGACATCGCCGCCGACCTGCCGCCGGTCTTCTCGGCGTTCTACGCCGACGAGTCGGCGCGTACCTGCGCCAACTGCGGCGCGCTGCACCCGGGCAGGGGCTGATGCGCGAAGGCGTGGTCGACGTGCACACCCACGTCGTACCCAAGGGGTGGCCGGACCTCGGCGCCGCGTGCGGGGGGTCCGGCTGGCCGTGGCTGCGGGTCGACTCCGAGCGCGCCGCGATGATCATGGTGGGGGAGACGGAGTTCCGACCGGTCGGCGCCGAGTGCTGGGACGCCCCGACCCGGCTGGCCGACATGGACGCCGACGGCATCGACGTGCAGGTCGTCTCGCCGACCCCGGTCTTCTTCGGCTACGACCGCCCGGCCGGCCAGGCGGCGAAGGTGGCCCGGATCTTCAACGACCTGACCCTGGAGGTCACCGCGGCCGGTGGCGACCGGCTGGTGCCCTTCTGCCAGGTGCCGTTGCAGGACCCGGACGCCGCCTGCGCGGAGCTGGACCGCTGCCTCGCCGCCGGGCACGTCGGGGTGGAGATCGGCAACCACGTCGGCGACCGGGACCTGGACGACGCCGGCGTGGTCACCTTCCTGCAGCACTGCGCCGAGGTGGGCGCGCCGGTCTTCGTGCACCCGTGGGACATGCCCGGCGGGCCCCGGCTGGACCGGTGGATGGCCCGCTGGCTCACCGGGATGCCCGCCGAGACGCACCTGTCGGTGCTGGCGCTGATCCTCGGCGGTGTCTTCGACCGGGTGCCGGAGACGCTGCGGATCTGCTTCGCGCACGGCGGCGGCAGCTTCCCGTTCTGGCTCGGCCGCGCCGACAACGCCTGGCAGCGCCGGGGCGACCTGGTCCGGGGCGCCTCGGCCGCGCCGCCCAGCAGTTACGTCGACCGGTTCAGCGTCGACTCGGTGGTCTTCGCCCCGGCCGCGCTGCGGCTGCTGGTCGACACGATGGGGGAGGACCGGGTGCTGGTCGGCAGCGACTACCCGTACCCGCTCGGCGAACGCCCGGCCGGCGCGGTCGTCCGTGGGGCCGACTTCCTGACCGACGACCAGCGCGACAAGCTGCTCTCCCGCAACGCGCTGCGCTTCCTCGGCCGACCGGGTATGTGAAGGCGGAGTGGGCATCCTGTTGTGAGCCCTGGGCTGTCGTGTCGCGCGGCAACGGCCGGTCGGAGCGGGCAGGATGACGTCATGGCCGAGCCGCACGACCTGACCGCGTTGGAGCAGGCCGCCGCGATCGCTCGCGGTGACCTGTCCAGCGCCGAGCTGGTCGAGCATCACCTGCACCGGGTGGCCGCGCTGGGCCACACCGTGGGCGCGTTCGTCACGGTCACCGCCGAGCTGGCCCGGCAGGCCGCGCGGGCGGCGGACGCGGTACCCGCCGAGCAGCGCGGTCCGTTGCACGGCGTGCCGACCGCGATCAAGGACCTGACGCTCACCGCCGGGGTCCGCACCACCTTCGGTTCGGCCGCCTTCGCCGACTTCGTGCCACCGGTCGACGCCGACGTGGTCCGCTTCATCAAGGCCGCCGGCCTGGTCAGCCTCGGCAAGACCACCACCAGTGAGCTGGGCTGTTCGCTCTACTCCGAGGGCCGGGTCGCGCCTCCGGCCCGCAACCCGTGGCAACTGGCGTACACCGCCGGCGGGTCCTCGGGCGGCGCGGCGGCGGCCGTGGCGGCCGGGCTGGTGCCGATCGCCCAGGGCTCCGACGGTGGCGGCTCGCTGCGCATCCCCGCCTCCCTGTGTGGCCTGGTCGGCTACAAGCCCAGCCGGGGCCTGGTCTCCGGCGGGCCTCTCGGTTCCGGCGCCTTCGGCCTGCCCACCAGCGGGCCGCTCGGCCGGACCGTCGCCGACGTCGCCGCGCTGCTCGACGTGCTGGCCGTGCCGGTGCCCGGAGAGCCATACCTGCCGCCCGTCGCGCCGCCCGGCGGCTACCTGGCCGCCGCCCGCCGGGCCGCGCCCGGCCGGCTGCGCGTCGGCCGGTTCACCACCCCGATGCTCGCCGACGAGCCGGTCCACCCGGACTGCGTCGCCGCCGTGGACCGCGCCGCCGAGCTGCTCACCGCCGCCGGCCACGAGGTGGTCGAGGTGCCCGCGCCGCTCGGGCCGGAGGCGTGGCCACTGTTCGAGATCATCTGGTACGTGCTGGCGCTCGCCCCGGTGCCGCCGCAGCGCGAGGCGGAGCTGCTGCCGCTGACTCGGCTGCTGCGCGCCCGGGGCGCCGAGATCTCCGCCGGCACCCTGGCCGCCACCCTGGGCGAGCTGCAGGCGCAGGTCCGCCTGGGCGCCCGCCGTACCGCCGGCTGTGACCTGCTGCTCTGCCCCACCCTCGCCGCCCCGCAGGCGCCGGTCGGCTGGTTCACCGCCGACGGTGACCCGGCAGCCGATTTCGACCGGCAACGCCGCTTCTCGCCGTACTGCGCCATCTTCAACGTCACCGGCGACCCGTCCGTGTCCCTGCCGCTGGGCGTCACTACCGACGGACTGCCGGTCGGGGTGCTGCTCACCGGCCGGTACGGCGACGACGCGCGGCTGATCGCGACCGCTGCGGAACTGGAGCACTCCAGTGGCGGATGGGATCGGCACCCCGCAATCTGGCGGGCCGTCGACTCCGCTAACGTGAATGGCGACGGAGTCGGACGGTCGCCGTCATGATCGTCCATCCGACCCGGTTGTCTGAGGTCCTTCTTCCGCCTGGGGGCGTTGGGATTGTCTGTTACCGAGACGTTGCTGGTCTTCGTCGGCATCCCGGTGGCCGCGGTGCTGGTGATCGCCGGTCTGTCGTACGCCGGGAGTCGCGGCGGTGGTCGTGGCGGCGCCAAGCGCTACCGGCCGGGCCGGCCCTTCGACTTCACTCCGGTCTGGTTCCTGGGCCGCCCGGAGCAGCTGGCCGACTCGGCCGGCACCGCGCTGGCGGCCGGTGCGCAGGCGCCGGCGCTGACCAGCCACAAGCTTGAGCAGGCCAGCGTCGAGGCGCCGGCCGGTGGAACCGGAGGCGCAAGTGACCGTTGGTGAGAAGCAGGCCGGGCCGGGTAATCCGCCCGAGGTGCTGGACGGGCCGTTCTCGACCCGACAGCTGCTGCGCATCGACGAGGCGCTGCGCCTGGCCGACCGGGGCACCGGCCTGGTCTTCTCGGTCTTCGTCGGCGGCTTGGACGAGCCGATCCGGGAGCACGCCCAGCGGCTGCACCACCAGCTCGCCGACCCGGACCGCTCGGTGCTGATCGCCGTCTCGCCCAACCAGCGGCAGCTGGAGATCGTCACCGGCCGGTACGCCCGCAAGCGCATTCCGGACACGTACGTCAAGCTCGCCGCGCTCTCGATGGTCGGCGCGTTCAGCGGGGGTGACCTGGCCGGCGGCATCATCAACGGCCTCGACCAACTGGCCAGCCACGCCGGCAAGGGCTGACCGCCCGCAGGTACGACCAAGCCCGGTCCGCGTCAGCGGACCGGGCTTGGGTGTGTTGGGGCGGGCTGCTGCGGAAGATCTTGGAAGAACGCGCCCGCCGTCAACGCGGCCAGCTGCTCGGGGCCAGGGTCATCGGCCAGGGCTCGTCCACGCTCACCGGGTCGTCCGGCCCCACCGTGCCCAACAGCTCGTAGTGCTCACCCTTGCCGAGCCGGTAGCGGTACACCACCGGGCCGAAGTCGCCCCGTTCCACCCGCCAGTAGTGGGTGATGCCCGCTTCGGCGTAGAGCGCCGGCTTGGTGAACCGGTCGTGGCGACGGCTGCCCGTCGACTCGACTTCGAGGACGAGCGCAATGTCCGCCGGATCAGCCCACATCCGCTCGCGCGGTGCCCCCGGCCGCAACGCCGTCAGGTCCGGGATGAGGTTGCCGCCTGGCACGCGCACTCCGATTTCCCGGATCACCCGCCAACCGGACGGCGCCGCTTGGCGCAATGCCATTCGGATCTCGTCGGCGAGCTCGTGGTGCTCGGGACCGGCTGGAGGGGTCACGTGCAAGCTCCCGTCGATGACCTCGTAGCGGTTTCCGTCGGTGGGCAGGTCGAGCAGGTCCTGCTCGCGCCATCCCCGATCCGGTGGGTGCCACTCGTAGGTCGGGTGTGCCATCACGTTCACCTCCTCCCGCCACGATAACGCCCGCGGCCGGCGTGGGCTGACACCCGCGCCGGCCCCGGCCGTGTACCACCTGCTCAGGCGCTCTGGGCGTCCTTCGCGCGGGCCTTCAGGGCACGGACCACGCCGTCGCGGCCCTCGGCGACCAGCCGGCGCAGCGGGCCCGGGTGCCCGTCGCCCGCCAGGAACGCGTCGGTGGCCGTGACCGTGTCGTCCTCCACCAGGTAGGCCGGGTAGGCCAGCTGTGCGAACTCCTGCGCCGGCTCGCTGTCCCGGCTGGCCCACACCTGCGCGACCGCGGCGAAGTACCGCTCCCGGTAGGGCGCGATCAGCTCCACCTGCGTCGGGTGGCTGAAGCCCTGCAGCAGCGCCCGGTGCCGCCAGTTGGGCAGCGCGTCCGGCCCGGTCAGCTGGGCCCAGACGGCGGCCTTGTTCTCCGCCGTCGGCACCAGCGCGTGCACGTACGCCGCCTCCCGCTCGCCGCTGGCGGTGCGGTCGCCGGCCAGCTCCGCCTCGATCTCGGCGGTGCCGGCGGCGCCGTTGGCCACCAGCGCGCCGAGCACCGCCCAGCGCAGTTCCGTGTCGACGGTCAGCCCGGCCGGCACGCCGGAGCCGTCCAGCCAGCCGCGCAGGGTGGCCAGGTCCTCCTCGGAGCGTGCGGCGGCGGCGTACGCGCGGGCCCAGGCGAGCTGGAAGCCGCTGCCCGCCTCGGCGGCGGCGAGGGCGTCCTTCGCGGTGCGGGCCAGCCCGGCCCAGCCGGTCGGCGCCCACGCCGGGTCGGCGTAGAAGGTGAGCGCGGTGGTGGCCTGCCGCAGCGTGGCGGTCACCAGGTTGATGTCGGTCTCGGCGGGCAGCCCGGCCAGCACCAGCGCCACGTAGTCGCGGGCGGCCAGCTCGGCGTCGCGGATCATGTCCCACGCGGCGGTCCAGCACAGCGCCCGGGCCAGCGACGACTCGAAGCCACCGATGTGCTGCACCACGGTGGCCAGCGACCGCTCGTCCAGGCGCAGCTTGGTGTAGCTCAGGTCGTCGTCGTTGAGCAGCAGCACGTCGGCCGCCCGGACGCCGTTGAGCTGCGTCAGGTCGGTCCGCTCGCCGGTCACGTCCACCTCGTGCCGCTCGCGGCGGACCAGCCGCCCGTCGGTCAGGTCGTACAGGCCCACGCCGATCCGGTGGGTACGCAGCGTCGGGAAGTCGGTCGGCGCCTCCTGCCGGACCGCCACCCGCTGGTACGTGCCGTCGGCGCCGATCTCGACCTCCGGCCGCAGCGTGTTGACCTGGGCGGTCTCCAGCCACTGCGCGGCGAACTTGCGCAGCTCCCGGCCGGAGGCCGCCTCCAGCTCGGTGAGCAGGTCGTCGAAGGTGGCGTTGCCCCAGGCGTGCTTGCCGAAGTACGCCCGCAGCCCGGCCACGAACGGCTCCTCGCCCACGTACGCGACGAGCTGCTTGAGCACGCTGGCGCCCTTGGCGTAGGTGATCCCGTCGAAGTTGACCTCGACGGCCTCCATGTCCGGCATCTCGGTGTAGACCGGGTGCGTGGAGGAGAGCTGGTCCTGCCGGTAGCCCCAGTTCTTGCGGATGGACAGGAACGTCGTCCACGCCTCGGTGAACCGGGTGGCGTTGGTGTTGCACCAGTGGCTGGCCCACTCGGCGAACGACTCGTTGAGCCACAGGTCGTTCCACCAGCGCATGGTGACCAGGTCGCCGAACCACATGTGGGCCAGCTCGTGCAGGATCGTGTTGGCCCGCTGCTCGTACTCGAAGTCGGTGACCTGCGAGCGGAACAGGTAGTGCGACTCGGCGTGCGTGACGCACCCGAAGTTCTCCATCGCGCCGGCGTTGAAGTCGGGCACCCAGAGCTGGTCGTACTTGGGCAGCGGGTAGCGCACCCCGAACTTCTCGTGGAAGAAGTCGAACCCCTGCTTGGTGATCAGGAACAGGTCGTCGGCGTCCAGGTACGGCGCCATCGACGCCCGGCAGAACGCGCCCAGGTCGATGCCGTCGTGGCTGTCGCGCACCTCGTGGTACGGGCCGGCGCAGAGCGCCGTGATGTAGGTGCTCATCCGGGGCGACTCGGTGAAGTGGACGGTCTTGCGCGCCTCACCCGCCGGCTCCTCACGCTGCACCGGCATGTTCGACACCACCCGCCAGTGCGCCGGCACCGTGGCGTGCCAGGTGTAGACGCTCTTCAGGTCGGGCTGGTCGAAGCAGGCGAACACCCTCTGCGCGTCGGCCGTTTCGAATTGGCTGTAGAGGTACGTCTCGCCGTCCACCGGGTCGACCGTGCGGTGCAGGCCCTGCCCGCTGTTGGAGTAGCCGAAGTCCGCATCGACCACCAGGGTGTTCTCGGTGTCCAGGCCGGACAGCGTCAGGCCCTTCTCGGCCGACCAACCGGACAGGTCCACCGGCGCGCCGTTCAACGTCGCGGACCGCACCGACTCGGCGGCCACCTCGATGAAGGTGCTCGCGCCCGGCTCGGCGCAGCGGAACCGGACCTCGGTCGTGGACCGGAACGTGCGACCGTCGGCCGCCAGCACGGCGGTCGACAGGTCCAGACTGATGTCGTACCCGGTCACATCGAGCAGTCGGGCCCGCTCGGTCGCCTCGACCTGCGTCAGGTTGCGCACTCCCGGCACTGTTCGTCTCCATCCCACATCTCGCCGTACGCCGCAGCGGCGCCCGTCGCCGACCGCTCAAGGCGGCCAGCTCGGATCCGAGTCTTCCACGTGCTGCCAGGCGGCGGTGGCCGAGGTCACGCTCTCGTTCCGGTGTCGGCGGACGCCCCCGGGGGTGAAGATTCGGATGAGACGCCGGACTGCCGGCGCCCGCCTGTCGCGAAGGGACTCCACCGTGACCGAACGTGTCGCCGTTGACATGTGGTTCGACCCGATCTGCCCGTGGGCGTGGATCACCTCCCGCTGGCTGCTGGAGGTCGAGCAGGTCCGGGAAGTGGACATCCGCTTCCACGTGATGAGCCTGTCGGTGCTCAACGAGGGCCGGGACCTGCCCGAGCAGTACCAGGAACTGATGAAGAGCGGCTGGGGCCCGGTGCGGATGTGCATCGCCGTGGAGCAGCGGTACGGCTCGGACGCCGTCCGCAAGCTCTACACCGCCCTCGGCACCCGGATCCACCTCGGCAAGGAGCAGGTCGGCCCCGAGCTGTTCGCCGCCGCGCTGACCGACGCCGGCCTCGACCCGGCGCTGGCCGAGGCCGCCGCCGGCACCGAGTACGACGAGGCGCTGCGGGCCAGCCACGAGGCGGGCATGCGCCCGGTCGGCCAGGACGTGGGCACCCCGGTGATCCACGCGCCGGGTCCGGACGGCAAGCAGGTCGCGTTCTTCGGCCCGGTGATCACGCCGGCCCCGAAGGGCGAGGCGGCCGGCCGGCTCTGGGACGGCGTCCTGCTGGTCGCCGGCACCCCGGGCTTCTACGAGCTCAAGCGCACCCGCGACCTCGGCCCGATCTTCGACTGATGTGCAAGGAGGGGCCCCTTGTTAACGCCAGGCGTTAACAAGGGGCCCCTCCTTACCTCCAGACCCGCACCGCGCCCAGCTCGGCGTGTCGGGTCAGCAGCGGAGCCTGCCCCGTCACCGGGTGGCAGCCGGATTCGTTGGCCTGCATGTCCGCCGCAGCGACCCGCAGGGCCGCACCCCGCAGCTCGTGGAGGCAATCCCGATGGCCAAGCACCGTGCGTCCGGTGACGATCAGCTGACCCTGAAGGGGGTGACCGAGACTCCCGGTGCCGCCTACTGGTCGGTCGACGACTTCCGCTGGCCGGCGCTCCGCCCCGACCTACCCGCGCATCTGGCGGACCTGCTCGCCCCACCGATCGTGGTCGGCGTGGCCCGGGTGCCGGTCACCTCCCGACTGACCCCGCCGACCGGCTCCGCGCTGGTCCCGCCAGCCGATTTTCCGTCGGCCGCGCCGACCGACTTCCCGTCGGCCGCGCCGACCGACTTCCCGTCGGCCGCGCCGACCGACCTCGCGCCGTCCGACTCGCCGCCGGTCGCCGTTGGGCCGACCGCCCTCCCGCCGTCACCCGCCGGCACCGTCCCGGACGGGGCGCCCGCGCCGGCCGTACCGTCGGCGGCCGCGCCGGCCGAACCGATCCCGGCGCCGCCCGCCCCCCCGCGGCCGGTGCCGGCGCCGCCGCCGAACCCGCGGCCCGCCCCGACACCAGCGCCCGTGCCGGGCCCGCCCGCGGCGCCCCGCCGGAACACGGCCACCGGGCCGGCCGCGACCGGCCGGCGGTCCGGTGGACACGCCGGGGCCGGCCGGCACCGCCGGCAGAACGGCGCCGCCGGTCGCGCCGGTTGAGCGCTCCGCCGCTTTCATCTGGTGGACGCCACGCGGGTCCCCGTCGGCAGCGACGCGGTCGCCGGTAGCGTCGCGGGCATGACGGTCGTACATCCGATCGCCCGGGCCTGGATCACCACGGGCGGCACCGGCGCGCAGAACTACGACGAGTTCGCCGACGACGCGGAGATCACCGCGATCATCGAGGCGAACCCGCACAGTGCCCTCGGCATCGAGATGCCGCACCGGGCGCCGGAGAGTCTCGGCAAATCGTTCCTGGACTCGCTGCCGGACGCGGTGGCCCGCCTCGCCGAGGCCAAGGCGGACGGCAGCTACACCCCCGCCGAACAGGTGGTGGTGCTCTACCGGATCAGCGCGCCGCAGGAGGAGTCGGCGTACGGCCTCTTCGCCCTGGTGGACACCGACCAGATCTCCACCCGCGCCGACGAGCCCGGGCTGGTCATCCGCAACGAGGACGTCTTCATCGCCAAGGTGCGCGAGCGGGTGGCGCTGGCCGAGGCGTTGGGGCACCTGCTCTCTCCCGTACTGCTGCTGCAGACCGGGCGCGGCGACGAGTTGCACGCCGCACTCGCGGCGGCGACCGACGCGGCCGGTGCGCCCGCCGCCACCGACACCGACCAGGCGGGGCGCACCCACGCCATCTGGCTGCTCGGCCCCGGCCCCGAGCAGGACGCGCTGACCGCGCTGGCGGGCGGCGGCGAGCTGGTGGTCGCCGACGGCAACCACCGCAGCCTGGCCGCGCAGACCGGTGGGCTGCCCCGGTTCCTGGCCGTGGTCACCACCCCGGGGTCGGTGGCCATCCAGCCGTACAACCGGCTGGTCAGCGAGCTGACCACCACACCGGCCGAGTTGCTGGACCGGCTGCGCGCCGCCGGCGCCCGGATCACCCCCATCGAGGGCCCGGTCGAGGTGCCGGCGACCGGTGGCACCGTGCATCTCCGGCTCGCCGGTGCCGGGTACGCGGTGACCCTGCCGCACGACGAGAGCGCCGCCCGACTGGAGAACCTGGACCACGCGCTGGTCGAGCGGCTGCTGCTGCGTGACGCGCTGGGGCTGGACCCGGGCGACAAGCGGATCACCTACGTCGGCGGCGACTACCCGGCGAGCTGGCTCACCCGGGAGGTCGACGCCGGCCGGGCCGAGCTGGCGATCCTCATCGCGCCGGTGACCGTGGACGACTTCGTGGCCGTGAACCTCGCCCGCGAGAAGATGCCGCGCAAGAGCACCTGGTTCACCCCGAAGGCGCGCGGCGGCCTGGTGGTGGCCGAGCTGTCGCGCTGAGCCCGTCCGGCTCTGTGACGAACCCGGCTCCGGGACGCCGCCCGCGCGGTGTCCCGGCCGGCGGCCTGACAGACTTCGGGGTATGCGCGTCTACCTGGGATCCGACCACGCCGGTTTCGAGTTGAAGGTGCACCTGGCCAATCATCTGGCCAAGCAGGGCTACGACGTGGTCGACGTCGGCCCGCACGCCTACGACCCGGACGACGACTACCCGACCTTCTGCCTGCACACCGGTGACCGGGTGGTGGCCGACGACACCTCTCTGGGGGTGGTCATCGGCGGTTCCGGCAACGGTGAGCAGATCGCCGCGAACAAGGTCGCCGGGGTACGCGCGGCGCTGGCCTGGAACGTCGAGACTGCCCAGCTCGCCCGCCAGCACAACGACGCGAACGTGGTCGCGGTCGGCGCCCGGCAGCACACGCTCGACGAGGCCACCGCCATCGTCGAGGCGTTCCTGGGCACCCCGTTCTCCGGAAACGAGCGGCACGCCCGGCGGATCGCCCAGGTGGCCGAGTACGAGCAGACCCGGCAGCTGCCCGTCCTGCCCTGACCGGAGCGGACGCGCGGTGCCGAACGCGGTCAGCGCGGCGAGCGGGGCAGCTCCTCGCGGGGCACCCAGTTGCGCCGGACGACCACCACCCGGGCTTCCGCCTCGGCGAGGTCGTCGTCGGTCGGCCGGGCCGCGTCCCGCGCCCGCAGCGCGGCGCTGAGGTCGACCTGGGACGAGCCGGAGCCGACCAGGCCCCGCAGCCCGCGCTCGCCGTCCCGGTCGTCGCCGCCGGGCCCCCGGCGGCGGGGTGGCTCGGCGCCGTCGTGCACGGGCGCCGTGGCCGCACTGGGCCCGTCGGTGCCCCGCCCGGCCGGGTCGGTGTCGCCGTGGTGGCGCAGTCGGCGCCGTCGTCGCTCCACGTCACCCATCAGCCGACCGTACCCCTCAGGTATCGGGATCCGACATCCTCGCGCCCGGCGGGCGGACGCGGTCGGCGACCGATGTGCCGGCTGGCTACCCTCGCTTCAGGCGGTGGTGGTGCCGTCGGTCAGGGGGAGGAACGAGATGGCAGACCAGACCCAGCCGTGGGCGGAGCGGACCGTGGAGGTGCCCCCGCAGGTCGGCGTGGGGGTGCCGCCGCAGCGGGACGGGTTCCGCCGCGGAGTGGCCTCGGTGGGTCAGCCGTCGCGCGAGCCACGCACCGAGCCGTTCCCGGTGACGCAGCAGGACCCGACGGGCACCGGCTGGCCGGACGCGCCGGCGCCCCGCCGGCCGCTGAGCTGGCACGTGGCGCAGCTGCGCCGGGGCGGGGAGTGGTCCGCGGCGGCGGGGCTGTTCGCCTTCGTCTGCTGGGGGATCTGGGCCCTCTCCGGGCAGGGCGACCTGACCGGTCCGCTGCTGGTGCTGGTGCTGAGCCTGCTGGTGGCGGTCGGCCTGTTCGCGCTCTCCCGGCTGCTCGGCCGGGTGGTGCTGGAGCGGCAGATGGGGCGCATCCGGCGCAGCGCGCGCGGCGCGCACCTGGTGACCGCGGTCTTCCTCGCGGGCCTTGGCGTCGCGTGGCTCCAGCAGACCGCCTGGGTGGTCTCCGCCTGGAACTGGATCTCGAACAACTGATCCGGGTACGCCCGGGCGGGCCGGCCAGCGCCGCCCGCCCGCGCGCCCGGTCGCGGCACGCCCGCGACCCCGGTCGTCTCCCCACCAGGCCGGCGGCTACTTACCCGGCCGGCCACGGTTCATCCGTGGCCGGCCGGCCCGGCTGCGCACCGGCCGGGTGACACGGCGGCGGGGGTCAGTGGGTGCCGCCGTGCCCCTCCGCGTCGGCACGCGGCGAGGCGACGCGGGCGGCGGGGTCCTCCACGCCCGGCTCGCCGCCGTCCGGGGCGACCATGCCGTCGTAGTTGTAGACCGGGCTGCCGTCGTGCTCCTTGGTGGTCCTGATGTAGCGGTGCATCATGCCGTCGATCTCGATCTCCACCAGGGCGCTGCCGCCGGTGTCGTGGGTGCTGCCGTCCTTGGGGCCGCCGATCAGGTGGGCCTGCGTGTTCGTGTCCATGCCGAAGCCCTACCCGGGGCGTCCCGGTGCAAAACGGATGGGGCGTCGGGGGCCGCACCGGGTGGCGCGGCCCCCGACGTGGTCAGCTGGTCGGTGCGGTGCAGGGCGCTCCGGCGCAGGTGTCCACGAGTTCGCCGGTGGCGAGGAACCGGGCGATCATCGCCCGGATCGCCGGTGAGTTGGCCGGGTGGCCGTGCGGGTCGAGGCCGGCGCGGGGCGGGACGTTGCCCGCCGGCGGGCGCCGGTGAACCGCTGTCCACCACCACCAGCGCGCTGCCGGCGTAGGGCAGGGCCGGTGCCGCCGGGATGTCCCAGAAGGGGCGTCCGCGCTGCGTCCGGACGCCAGCGCCGGGGTACGCAGCCGACCGAGGAAGAGGAAGTTCAGGAAGCCCTGCTGGGTGCGGTCCGGGATCGAGGCGAACTGCGAGAAGTCGCCGAGCGAGTAGATGACGTTGGGGACGTCCTCGGTGGCCATGCCGATCCAGGCGGTGGCGCAGAGCATCGTATTCGACTCGTTCGCGTACTGCCGCAGCCGGGACTGCTCGATCTCGAGCGGCGAGCCGAGCAGGCCGTGGCCGTAGAGCGCCGGCCGGGCCGGTGTCGCGGCGCTCGCCGAGCGGGGGATGTTGCAGTAGAACTTCGCCAGTTGGGTATCACGCCCTCCTGCTCGGGCAGCCCGTCGTCACCGGTGTTCAGCCAGGAGCCGGGTGGTCCGAGCGGGTTGTTCAGGTAGCTGGGCACCAGCACGGTCCCCTCGACCTGCCGCCGGATGTACGGGTCGCTCTCGGCGGGCCGGTCGGTGACGCCGTCGATGGTGACCGCTGGGGCGAAGATGCCGAGCCGGCGGAACGCCTCGTCGCGCATGTGGGCGATGCGTCCGGTCAGCCCGCGTCGGCTAGCGACGGTGAAGTCCCAGGCCAGGTCCAGCTCGCCGTGTCGACGCCGGCCGCGGCGAGCGAGCCGAGAGCCCGCTGCGTGTACTCCCAGCGGCGGTGCAGCGCCGGGTCGGCCGGGGGTGTGGGGGCACGCAGGAGAGTGAACGTCGCCGACGGAGCGACCGGAGCGCCGGTGGCGGTACGCAGCCGGCGCAGCCCGACGGCGTACCGGGTGTTCTCAGCCAGGTTGCGGGCCGGCCGGATGATCAGCGCCTGCCGGTCCGGCCGGTCGGCGGCCGTGGCGTCCAGCTCCGCCCAGTACGGCTGCCGTGCCCCGGTCCGGGTGTCGATCAGCACGATCGGGCGTCGGCGGCGAGCGAGCACGGGGGGCGCATCGGAACCTCCGGGAGGACGGGTTACCGACAGGTATCCGCCATGAGACACCTGAGAGCGACATACGTCAATGTCTCGGTGGCTCGTCCCGTCCCGTGGCGCGGGGTGGCCGTACCGCCGCCGGCGATCGGCGGCGGCACGGCCCACCGCGGTCAGCCGGCAGCCGCCTCGGCGGCGGCGTAGTCGCGGGCGACCCGGACCAGCTCGACCAGCCCGCCGGCGTACTCCTGGGATTCGCCGTGCGCCTCGTCGAACGGCGGCTGGAAGCCGACGCCCTCCCACTCGCCGGTGGCCGGGTTCCACCGGTCGTTGCCGACCTCGAAGTCCCAGGCGAAGATGCCCAGCTCGTAGTAGAGCTGGTCGGCGGAGTTGCCCGCGGCCGAGTAGAGCACGTCCGCGACCGGCCCGGTCTGCGACGGCCAGGTCACGGTGCCCCGCTCCTGGGCGATGGCCCCCACGATCCGCCGGGCGCTGTCCAGGAACAGCTTCGACTCGTCGATCGACGGCCGGGGCAGGGTGACCCGCCCGTCCGCCTTGTACGCGCCGGGCGGCCACATGAAGTAGCCGCCGTAGGAGTGCACGTTCATCGCGAACTTGATGTTCGTGTGGGACTTCGCCAACGCGATGACGTTGCGGCTCTCCGCCTCGGACAGCTCGGCCGTGCCGGCGTAGTTGCCGGAGAGACAGTTGGCGCTGGCGCCCACGTACCCGTCGAAGAGCGACCCGACTGTGTAGTTGCGGTTGACGTCGACGCCCCACGAGTTGCGGAAACGCGGGTCCCGAGCGGACCCGGTGCAGTGGTTGACCAGGTTCTTGCGCTGCATGTTGAAGTCGTTGAACGAGTAGTTCGCGCCATCCGGGTTCACCGTCGGGATGACGAACACGTCGACCTGCTCCAGCAGCTCCCGGGTGGCCGGGTCGGTGCGGGCGTTGGCCAGCATCCGCTCGGCGAACTCGAGCGTCACCAGCGGGGTGGCCCACTCCCGGGCGTGCTCCTGGGAGTACGCCAGCACCCCGACCCGGGAGCCGTCCCGGTGTACGCCGAGGCGCAGCGCCTGCACCGTCCACGGCCGCGCCGGCACCTCGGTGCCCTGCAGGCCGTCGTCGAGCCGGGCCGGGCCGGCCACCGGCATCGGCAGCCCCGCCGAGCCGTCCTCGACGGTGGCGCGGAACCGGTTCGCCTGAGCCGCGTTGATCGCCGCGGCGACCTCGTCGGTGGTGCTCACCGTCTTGCCGGCGCCGTCGGTGGCCAGCGACACGGTGAGCACCCGGTCGCGGTAGCGGACGCTCAACGCCCGGTTCGGGCGGCCCGGGTCGACCGTGCGCACCTGGACGCCGTTCATGCCCTGGTCACCGAAGCGGACCGACTCGACCACCACGGCCGCCGCCGCCGGGTCGCCGAGGTACGCCACGGCGTTGCGCCGGTATCCCTGGGTCCGGTTCGGCAGGTCGATCACGTCGACCAGGTCGCGGTACTGGCGGGCCAGCCGCTTGATCCGCGCCTGGACGTCGATCGGCGTCAGGTACGCGTCGATGAAGTCCTTCTGGTAGCCGGCCGGCAGCGGCGGCGGGGCGGCGTTCGGCCAGAGCGCCGGGGTGACGGCCCGGCTGACCCCGCCCAGGCTGGACGTGGCGGTCACCTGGACCGGCCGGCTCGGCACCGGCTGGGGGAGGGCGTAGTGGTACTGGTACTCGCCGGAGTCCTCGAACCGGTAGAGGGGGAACGATCCGGTGGCACCGTCCGCGGTGCGCCAGCTGACGGTGATCTCCACGTCCGGGTCGTCCGTGGCGGTCGTGGCCACCTGGGTCTGCAGGAACGTCTGCCCGTTCGTGGTCCACCAGTACGCCTGCTGCACCAGCAGGGTGTCCACCGCGGTCGCGGTGGCGGTGCGCTGGTCGGCCGCCGGAGCGCGCAGCCCGGCGGTGGTACGGGCCTGCGCCGCGCGGACGCTGTCGGCGTAGTGCCGGCTGCCGTCGCCGGCGCGCTGCACCACCTGCACGGCGGTCGCGCCCTGCGCGGTCAGCTCGGCGAGCTGCGCGCCGGTCAGCACCAGGTCGACCAGGATCCGGTTGTCCCGGGAGCGGGGTCGGTTGGCGAGGTCGGCGCCGGCGGCGACGAGCCGGTCGAGCTGCGCCTGGTCGCGCAGCTGCACCCGGACCAGGGCGGTCTCCCCGGCGGCCAGGCTGATCGAGGGTGGGGCCGGATCGGCGGGCGCGGCCGCGCCCGGACCGGGATGGGACAGGACCGCGCTGATCAGGATCGCTGTGGTGGCGGCGGCCGTCCACCGTCGTCGGACGATCATGTGCCCTCCTGACGGAAGTCGATATGCACTGGCCCCCACACCAGTGCATTGATCGATGACTGTCAAGAGCTACTGCCCAGCAGCGACGGGTCGGCACTCAACGACGCCCGGACCGTGGTGGGCGCCTCCACGATCGACGGCATCTACAACTACCACGCCTTCGCGTGGACCGACGGGGTGATGACCGACCTCGGCGTCATCTACGACAACACGTACAGCGGGAGTTCAGCGTTGGGTGTCAACGCGAGCGGCGTCGTCGTCGGCGCCTCCCACGTCAACGCGACGGACCCCCGCACGCCTTCCGATACGCCGACGGGGTCATGACCGACCTCGGCACCGGGTACGGCGCGGGCGGCGGCAGCACGGCGTTCGACGTCAACGACAGTGGCGTGGTGGCCGGCAGCCGGTTCGACAGGCAGGGCTCGCCCGACCGGGCGGTCGTCTGGCGCGACGGCAGGATCATCGACCTGGGCACGTTCGGCGGTCAGGCCGGACCGTACGGCACCGACAGCGTCGCGTACGCGGTGAACAACTCCGGGCACGTGGCCGGCGGCGCCATCACGCCGAGCGGCGCGTTGCACGCGTTCGTGTGGAAGGGCGGGGCCCTGCAGGACCTCGGCACGCTGGGCGGTGTCACCGAGTCCACGTACGCCAGGGACATCAACGACCGCGGCCACGTCGTCGGTGTCTCGCAGAACAGGGCCGGCGAGATGCACGCGACCCTCTGGCGGGAGGGCACCATCCGCGACCTCGGCACGCTCGGAGGCAACTATTCGGAGGCCCGCGCCGTCAACGAGGCCGGCCAGGTGGTGGGCCTCGCCCGGACCGCCACCGACGAGTACTACAAGGAGCGGGCGTTCCTGTGGCAGGGCGGTCGGATGGTCGACCTGAACAAGCGGGTCCGGAACCTGCCCCCGACGGTGACACTGCGGTCCGCTGACGACGTCAACGAGGACGGCGTCATCGTGGGCTTCGCCTGTCCCATCGCCTGCGACGAGGGCGGTGACGCGGGCCGTCGGGCCTACCTGCTGGTGCCGACCAGTTGAGCCGGCTGCCCGTGCCGGCCGGCCGAAACGCTCGCGGTTACCCTGAATGATCGTTCAGATCCGGTGGCGTCGGCCCCTGCACCAGAGGGCCGACCCGAAAGCGATCGCCAGCACCCCCGACGCCGTGGTGGTGCACGAGCGTGGGACCCGACTCGTCTGCCTGGACGCGGCCGACGGTGCCACCCGCTGGGACGTCCCGGTCGGCACCTGGCCCCGGGCCGTCGTCGTCGACGGTACGCAGTGCTGGGTGATCAGTCAGGATCGTCACGAGCTGTGCTGCCTGGACCTGCGCAACGGCGCGGTGCGGTGGAGCGTTCCCCAGCCACGGTTCACCGGCAACGTGGCGGTGGCCGGGGAGCGGGTACTCGTCGGTGGCTGGCGCGGGTACACCGCGCTGCGGGCGTACGACCGCTGGACCGGAAGCCTGCTCTGGACGGACCCGCAGCCCGCGACGACCGTGCTGCCCGCTCCGGTCGGCACGCGGGTACTGGTCGGTGAGCCGGGCGGGACGTCAGTGCGACTGCTCGACGGGCACGGCGGCGTCGATGGGCGTCGACGCGATCAGCGTGGTCGACTCGCTGCTGTGGGCACGGGAGCGCCGGGGCGGGCACGTCGCGGTGGACCTGGCCACCGCTGCCCCGCTCTGGCGGGTGGCCACGGGGGCGGAGCAGGTGGGGGCGGTCGTCGGAGCCGGCGGCGGTCAGGTCCTGGCCGTCCGCCGGCCCGGGATGCTGCTGCTCGTCGACGACGCCGGGCGGATCAGCGCGCGAGGCCGCGTCGACCAGCAGATCAACGGGGTACGCGGCCTGACGCCCGGCGTGCTGCTCGTCCTCGGCAAGGGCACCCTCGCCGCCGTTGCTGCCCCGTAGGTCCGTACCCAGCGTCAGCGCACGGGTGTGACGGGATTGGGGGCGGCGTCCCCAGACCGGTCAGGGTGCACGCGGCACCCTCAGTGACGCGCATCCGCCCCCGTGATCCCGATCCAGCTCAAGCGGATCAGGGGGTGGATGACGACATTGATCAGCGCCGGCCAGATCACCGCCAACAGCGGTTGGAGTAGCCGGACTGCTCGCCCGTCCCCGACGATCCCGGCCGCGTCGCCGCCGGAATAGAACTTCGAGGGACCAAGGGAAGCCGAGCGCTTCGGTGCTGCTGGGCACGGTCGGCCTGAGCGTCAGCTCCTGGTAGGGCGGCCGCGGCGTCACGCCGCCCAGCTAGGACCGGGCGCGGAGCGTGGCGGCGGAGCTGCTCCCCGATGCGGTGCCATACGACTCGGATCTCGTGCGTGGCCCTGGCCCGGCAACCGGAGCGGTCCGGGCTCATCCGGCTCCGTTCGCCCGGATGGCTCACCCGTGGCTCCCAAGCCACCCTCTGATCGGTAGCGGCCGTGGTGTCTGGCTTCGTGGAGGAGGATCGACAGCGGCTGGTCGGAGCGCTCTACTCGTCCGCTGCTGCGTCAGTCCGTCCAGCGCCGTTGCTGTCATCGCGGTGGCGGTGTAGTAGTCGGTTCGTCGTTCAGCAGCGCCGGGTGAGACTCATTGCAGAAGTGGTCTTGGTACTTGGGCCAGAAGGCGACCGTGACCCTGTAGGAGCCGGGCCGATGAGTGGGGTCATGAAAGACGTGCAGCGACAGGCAACGATCCCGGGCCATCTTCTTGGCGAACAGCAGCCGGACGTTTGAGGCTTCGGGCGCCCACCCCGACTCGCGGGCGACCGTCTCGTAGTGGCTTTGGATCTCTTTGTCCGACAATCCGCTGCGATACTCGACCGTCACCACGCCGTAGATCTGGCTCTCACTGCCGGGACCAGTTTGGGTGCAGGGCTGTAGCGTGGCCGGGCCTCCAACGGGCGACGCGCTCGCCGGCAGCTGCTGAAAGATTGCCTCGCCAGCCAGCTTCGCCGGCTCGTCCGGTGCGGCGAAGCAGCCACGGTTGAAGAATGAGCGCGCCAGGTAGACCGGCTCGGCCAAGACGGGCCACACGAGGTAGCCACCGACAGCGCAGACGACAAGGATGATTGCGAATCCCGCCGCAACGTTGGCCGACCCTGCTCGCCGACCAGCGGCAGCCTCGTCTTTCATCACGCCACCGTAGGGACTCGTGGCCACGCTGTGAATATGTCTAGCGGATCTCTGAGGAGGGCCGGGGTTCGGGGCGGAGCTCCGAGGTCTTCGTGGTTCTGTCGTCCCAAAGCGTGGCCGGCCGGCCCGGCCGATCCCGGCCGGAGGTCGCCAGCAGCCCGGGCCCCGGCGCGGCCCGCTTGCAGGCCGCCTTGACGCCGCAACTGTGCGGGCGCCCCGCAAGCTGGCAGCGCTGAAGGATCGTCTGGAGTTCGGGCCACCTACGTCGGCCGCCGGGGTCCGGGTCGTCGCGCTGCCAGCGGCTGCGGTTGAGGCACTGCACGAGCACCTGGCCGAGCACCTCGAGGACGGTCCCGACGCGCGCCGTCAGATGAACCGAGACGGTCGCCTCGGTGGGCCTGGCTGGCTTCCACTTCCACGACCTACGACACACCGGCAACACGCTCGCAGCCTCGGCGGGGGCCAGCACGCGGGAGCTCATGCACCGCATGGGACACGCCACCATGCGGGCCGCCCTGATCTACCAGCACGCCACCAGCGAGCGCGATCGCGAGATCGCTGGCGCGATGGACCGCCGGATCGCCGGCGAGGCCGACGCCAACGGTGAATGGCACGCGGATGCACGCAAGATCCAGAACGGGGAGAAACGGAGCGGCCCAGGTGCCGCGATCATGCGGTCTGCCTGGGCCTTTGTGGTTGGAGCGGGCGACGGGAATCGAACCCGCACCGTCAGTTTGGAAGGACGAAGATCACTGCCCCGAGATGCCCCAAACGCCTGCTGGCGAAAGGGGAGTGGGCCACGGCTCGTGCCCGCTCGTGCCCGCCCGGGGTACCGGCTACTGGCACGTGGCTGGCACGCCGCCGCCATCTGACCGTAGATTCCCAAGACCACTTCGCAGCCGTTCGGCAAGGTCCGCGTCGCCCTGGTCCCCGCGCCCTCGGCAACCGGATCGGTCCGGGCTCGTCCGACTCCGTTCGCCTCGGTGGCTCCCACCGTTGGCTCCCAATCGATGCTCTCTGACCAACGCGGAGGCAGGCTCCCTACGATAGATTGGTGAGCCATGTCGAGCAGCATCACTCCCCTGTGGAGGCAGATCGCGGAGTGGTTGCGGAAGAATGCGCCTCTCACGTTCGCAAAGCTCAATCCTCCAGCGGACGAACGGGCGCTGGCTGAGCTCGCTTCAGAAATGGACACGGAACTTCCACCCGATCTAGTGGAACTGCTTCACAGCTTCAACGGTTCCGCGGCACGAGACGTCATCGGCCTAATCCTGCTTCCGTCGGGCTACCACGTGATGGATAGCTCGCAGATCGCACGGGACACCCGACAGAGGGCGTCAATCTGGGGCGATGGCTGGCGGCCGAGCTGGATCGCGTTCGGAAACGATCTGTGTGGCGGGTGTCTTGTCCTCGATACCCAGCCGCAGCCACCGTACGGGCGGGTATTCGAGTTCGACAAAGTCGACGGCCCCTTCGGTTCGGCGTGGGATAGCCTGGACGATCTGCTTACGGAGATGTTGGCTTTGCTGGAAGGACGCGCCGTTGGCCTGGCTCACCGAATCCCCTACGACTACCCCCGCGCGCCGGCTCCTCTGAAGCCCGTTGTCAAAGACGGCGAATTGGAGTGGGAAGTTGGGATAGGAGATTGGATACCGGGGTCAAACCCGAGTTGACGGCCACACTCCTGGGCAGGGCGGGCCGGCCTTGGGTTTGAAAGAAGATCGGAGCGGGCTGGTAGGGGAGCCGTTCTCCTGCTCAGCCCGTCCGTCACTGTCGGATGTCGTCGGCGTTGGCTGGCTGTCTGGGCTGTACGGATGGCTGTACGACACGCGGCTGCTCACCATCTGATCCGTAGATTCCGAAGAGCATGTCAAGGCCGTCCGATGCCGTCCGCCTGGTCCTGGTCCTCAAGCGCTCGGCAACTCCATCGGTCCCGTACCGTCCCGTCCAGTCCGCCCCGGTGGCTCCCACCCGTGGCTCCCAGACCGCCAGCATGGGAGTTGTCGATCTAGCCGACTTGGCTGCTAGCGCCGCACAAAGATCAGGCAGGCCGCAGAGGCCGCGATGGTGATAAAAGCCGCTGCGTTCAGCGCTACTGGGACCGGATGCGGCACCGGCGGCACCGATGGAAACCCCGCTGACGCGGCCAGGACGATAGTGGCACCTACCAGTGCGAGGGAGCTGCCTCTGCGCAACGGCAGCGGTGCGAGACCCTGCTGGTCAAGGAACCACGGGATACGCCGCGTGACGATCATCCGGATGCCTAGAGCTATGAGAGCGATGCCGCAAAGCACAAAGACCAACACGACGGCGGCACCGGGGGATTCCGACGAGGTGAACACCGCGCGATCCTTACACGCCTGAATTCCAGCGGCTACCCCGACTGCGCGGCGAGATTAGCGTTGCCCCCAACCGGTACCTGACCCCCTGGCATTCTCCCGCCCTGCAGGTGACAGCGGGGTCAACGGCATGCTGGCTTCAGCGGATCTCCTCGTCGGGCAGTCGCCAGACCGTCCAGCCTCCCCGAACGGGGACCAGGTGGAGCGCCCTACCGGACGAACGACCTGGTCCCCGTTCGGGGAGGCTGGTAGCCCTTGTGGTGACCGGCGAGGTGAGCCGCGGCGGCATCTCTGAGGAGGGTCGGGGTTCGGGGCGGAGCCCCGAGGTCTTCTGAGTCCTGGTCGTCCCTCAGCGTGGCCGGCCGGCCCGGCCGATGCCGGCCGAAGGTCGCCAGCAGGCCGGGGCCGGGCCGGCGCGGCCCGCTTGCGGGCCGCCTTGATCTTATAGAGCGGAATTCGGCAACGCGCGGACAGCGCGGCGTGTCCTCCTCCGCCCGCTTCGCCGCGCTGATCATCGTCGCCGCCCTCTCGGGTCTGCGGTGGGGAGAGCTGGCTGCCCTGCGTCGCTGCGATGTCGACTTGGACGCGCGGACCGTGCGGGTGCCTCGCAAGCTGGCGGCGCTGAAGGACCGTCTGGAATTCGGGCCACCCAAATCCGCCGCCGGGGTTCGCGTTGTCGCGCTGCCGGCAGCCGCGGTTGAGTCCCTGCGCGAGCACCTGGCCGACCATGTCGAAGACGGCCCCGACGCGCTGATCTTCACTGGTGCGAAGGGTGCGCCGCTGCGTTCCGGCAACTTCGGGCGGGCCGTCAAATGGACCAAGACGGTCGACTCGGTGGGCCTGGCTGGCTTTCACTTCCACGACCTACGCCATACCGGCAACACCCTCGCCGCCGCTTCCGGGGCCAGCACACGAGAGCTGATGCACCGCCTGGGACACGCGACCATGCGGGCAGCCCTGATCTACCAACACGCCACCAGCGAGCGGGACCGCGAGATCGCCCAGGCGATGGACCGCCGTATCGCCGGAAGTGGCCGCCGCCGGCCGTGAATGGCACGCGGATGGCACGCAAGATCCAGAGTGGGAGAGAAGCGAACGGCCTAGGTGCCGCGATCACGCGGTCTGCCTGGGCCTTCGTGGGTGGAGCGGGCGACGGGAATCGAACCCGCACCGTCAGTTTGGAAGACTGAAGCTCTACCATTGAGCTACGCCCGCGTGCCTCCCGCGGAACGGGACGCGCCGACAGCCTACCCAATGCCTCCGCCGGCCGCGCAGCCGCGCCCGCACCGCGCACCGAGATCGGCATAACGCCAGGGATCTGGTGGCCTCCGCGTGCCGCGACACCACTGTTTCCCCGACGTTGCCGCCTCGGGCATGGGAGCAGGCACCCCGCGCGGTGGGACTTTCGGGGGATTGTGTCCGAGTGGTGGCGGCCCCGGCACGTCTCGGCCGCGCCGACGGCATAGACTGCTCGTCGCCACGGGGTGTGGCGCAGCTTGGTAGCGCACTCGCTTTGGGAGCGAGGGGCCGTGGGTTCAAATCCCGCCACCCCGACTGTCGTCCGCGGCCGGGTCGCCCCCGGGTGCCGCCGTTCCCGTGCGGTTCCCGGGCGCTAGCAGCCGGCCGCGCCGGCTCACCTACACTCGATGGGCCAATCGAAAGCCCAGAATCAAAACCCAGATCCGTCAAGGAGTACGCCTGTGAAGAGCACCGTCGAGACTCTGAGCCCGACGCGCGTGCGGCTCGCCATCGAGGTGCCGTTCGTCGAGCTCGAGCCGAGCCTCAAGAAGGCGTACCGGGAGATCGGTTCGCAGGTCCAGGTTCCCGGCTTCCGCCGGGGCAAGGTGCCGACCGCGGTCATCGACCAGCGGGTGGGCCGGGGCACCGTCCTCAACGAGGCGGTGCAGGAGGCCATCCCGGAGAACATCCTCGCCGCCGTACGCGAGCACGACCTGAAGACGCTGGGGCGCCCGGAGGTCGAGATCACCGAGTTCAACGACGGTGACTCGCTCAACTTCACCGCCGAGATGGACGTCCGGCCGGAGATCACCCTGCCCGACCCGGCCACCATCGAGGTGACCGTCGACGAGCTCCAGATCGACGAGAGCGAGATCGACGAGCAGGTGAAGAACCTGCGCGAGCGGTTCGCCACCCTCAAGACCGTCGAGCGGGCCGCCCAGGAGGGCGACTACGTCCAGATCGACCTGAACGCCACCGTCGACGGCGAGGACGTGCCGGGCGGCTCGGCGAGCAACATCTCCCACGAGGTGGGCAGCAAGCAGCTCCTGCCGGGTCTGGACGAGGCCGTGGTCGGTCTCGCCGCCGGCGACAGCACCACCTTCACCACCCAGCTGGTCGGCGGCGACTTCGCCGGTCGGGACGCCGAGGTGGCGGTGACCGTGCGTACGGTCAAGGAGAAGGAGCTGCCGGAGCTGAACGACGAGTTCGCCCAGATGGCCAGCGAGTTCGACACGATCGAGGAGCTGCGCGGCGACCTGCGCGAGCGGGTCACCCGGGGCAAGCAGGTCGAGCAGATCTACGCCGCCCGGGACAAGGCCCTGGAGCAGCTCGTCGCTGCCGCCGAGGTGCCGGCGCCGGAGGGCGTCGTCCGCGAGGAGGTCGAGAGCCGCAAGCAGGCGATGATCGACCAGCTCGAGCGGATCGGCGCCTCGATGGAGGAGTACCTCGCGGCCGAGGAGAAGACCGAGGAGCAGATCGACGCCGAGCTGACCGAGGCGGCGACCGAGGGCGTCAAGGTGCAGCTCCTGCTGGACACCCTGGCCGACTCCGAGGACGTGCAGGTCTCCGACGACGAGTTCGGTCACGAGATCGTCCACCGGGCGCAGCGCGCCGGGATGGCCCCGCAGCAGTACTACGACCAGCTGGTGCGCTCCGGCGCGGCCGGCGTGGTCTTCGGTGACGTGCGTCGCGGCAAGGCGCTCGCGTCGGTGATGGAGCGGATCACGATCAAGGACTCGGCGGGCAACGAGGTCACCCTCGACGCGCTGAAGGCCGAGAACGAGGCGGCGCACCAGCACGACCACGAGCACTGATCGACTCGGGCGCGGCCGCCGTTCGTCGCTTCGCGGCGGGCGGCGGCCGAAACCGTTTCCCGGGTACGGCCCGACGCAGCTGCGCTGAGAGCGAACAGTGCCCCGACCGGGACTCTGCGGCCCTCCGCAGCGGTTAGTGTCGGGAAAGACGGTACGGAGAGCGAAGGGCTGCCATGACCGACATGCACATCCCCAAGAAGTCGCTCCGGGCGCTCGAGGCCCGCGGTGGCGACTCCATTGGCAACCTCGACGACTCGGTCTACAACCGGTTGCTCAAGGAACGGATCATCTTCCTGGGCAGCGAGGTGACCGACCAGGTCGCCAACCGCATCTGCGCGCAGCTGCTGCTGCTCGCGGCGGAGGACCCGGACCGCGACATCAACCTCTGGATCAACTCGCCGGGTGGCTCGGTCTACTCCGGCATGGCGATCTACGACACCATGCAGTTCATCGACAACGACGTGTCGACCGTGGCGATGGGCATGGCGGCCTCGATGGGCCAGCTGCTGCTCTGCGCGGGCACCAAGGGCAAGCGGTACGCCCTGCCGCACGCCCGGATCATGATGCACCAGCCGTCCGGTGGCCTGGGCGGTACGGCGTCCGACATCGCCATCCAGGCGGAGCAGATGCTCTACACGAAGCGGATGTTCCAGGAGCGGGTCGCGCACCACACCGGCCAGAGCCAGGGGCAGATCGAGGCGGACTCGGACCGGGACCGTTGGTTCACCGCCCAGGAGGCCATGGACTACGGCTTCATCGACAAGGTGATCATCGGGGCCGCGCAGGTTCCGGATGGCGCCGGGACCCTGAGCTGAGGAGCTGACGATGACCGACCTGAGCTTGCCGCCCCAGTTCGCGGCGGTGCACAACCGTTACGTCCTGCCGTCGTTCGTCGAGCGCACGTCGTACGGGGTCAAGGAATCCAACCCGTACAACAAGCTCTTCGAGGACCGGATCATCTTCCTCGGCGTCCAGGTGGACGACGCGTCGGCCAACGACGTGATGGCCCAGCTGCTGACGCTCGAGGGCACCGACCCGGACCGCGACATCATCATGTACATCAACTCGCCGGGTGGTTCGTTCACCGCGATGACGGCGATCTACGACACCATGCAGTACGTCCGCCCCGACATCTCCACCGTCTGTCTGGGGCAGGCCGCCAGCGCGGCTGCGGTGCTGCTGGCGGCGGGCACCCCGGGCAAGCGGATGGCGCTGCCGAACTCGCGGATCATCATCCACCAGCCGGCCACCGAGGGCGGCTACGGGCAGGGCTCGGACATCGAGATCCAGGCCCGGGAGATCCTGCGGATGCGTACGCAGCTGGAGGACATGCTCTCCCGGCACTGCAACCGCCCGATCGAGCAGGTCCGCAAGGACATCGACCGTGACAAGATCATGACGGCCGAGGAGTCCAAGGAGTACGGGCTGGTCGACACGATCCTGACCAGCCGCAAGAAGGGCCTGCTCGCGGCCAACGCCGCGCGCTGAGCCGTACCGGGTCAGAGGCCGGCCGGGGCGCAAGCTCCCGGCCGACCTCTGACACACCCGTTTTGGGGGTCGGAGAATGTCCCGCCAGCGGGTAACGTCGGGTCCGTACCGCTTCGCCGGTCGGGTTCGGCGGGGTGAACGGAGACGGACGGAGCCAGCGTCCGCAGGTCAGGGCCGGGTCTCCGGCCGATGAGTGCAGGGAGAACGTAGGTGGCACGGATCGGTGACGGCGGCGACCTACTGAAATGCTCCTTCTGCGGCAAGTCGCAGAAGCAGGTCAAGAAGCTCATCGCGGGCCCTGGGGTCTACATCTGCGACGAGTGCATCGACCTCTGTAACGAGATCATCGAGGAGGAGCTGGCCGAGTCCGGCGAGGTGAAGTGGGAAGAGCTTCCCAAGCCGATGGAGATCTGCCAGTTCCTCGACAACTACGTGGTTGGTCAGGACCAGGCCAAGAAGGCGCTCGCCGTCGCGGTCTACAACCACTACAAGCGGATCCAGGCCGAGGCGGCCGGCGCGCCGGGCTCCGGCAGCGACGCCGTCGAGCTGGCCAAGTCCAACATCCTGCTGCTCGGCCCGACCGGTTGCGGCAAGACCCACCTGGCGCAGACCCTGGCCCGGATGCTGAACGTCCCGTTCGCCATCGCCGACGCCACCGCGCTGACCGAGGCGGGCTACGTCGGCGAGGACGTGGAGAACATCCTCCTCAAGCTGATCCAGGCCGCCGACTACGACATCAAGCGCGCCGAGACCGGCATCATCTACATCGACGAGGTCGACAAGATCGCCCGCAAGTCGGAGAACCCGTCGATCACTCGGGACGTCTCCGGCGAGGGCGTGCAGCAGGCGCTGCTCAAGATGCTGGAAGGCACGGTGGCCAACGTGCCGCCGCAGGGCGGCCGTAAGCACCCGCACCAGGAGTTCATCCAGATCGACACCACCAACGTGCTGTTCATCTGCGGTGGGGCCTTCGCCGGTCTGGACCAGATCATCGAGTCCCGCACGGGGCAGGGTGGCACCGGCTTCGGCGCCCGGCTCCGGTCGGTGTCCGACCGGTCGACCGACGACATCTTCAGCCAGGTGATGCCGGAGGACATGCTCAAGTTCGGGCTCATCCCCGAGTTCGTCGGCCGGCTCCCAGTGATCACCAACGTACGCAGCCTGGACCGCTCCGCCCTGGTGCGGATCCTCACCGAGCCGCGCAACGCCCTGGTCCGGCAGTACCAGCGCCTCTTCGAGCTCGACGGTGTCGAGCTGGAGTTCGACCAGCCGGCGCTGGAGGCGATCGCCGACCAGGCCATGCTCCGGGGCACCGGCGCCCGCGGCCTGCGGGCGATCATCGAGGAGGTGCTGCTCTCCGCGATGTACGAGGTGCCGAGCAACCCGGACGCCGCTCGGGTGCTGATCACCCGCGAGGTGGTCCTGGAGAACGTCAACCCGACCATCGTGCCCCGCGAGTTCACCGGCCGGCGGGCTCGCCGGGACCGCGAGGAGAAGTCGGCCTGATCGTCTTCACGTCGCGCCGGCCGCTCAGCCCTGAGGCGGCCGGCGCGATCGCGTTCGGCAGATTGTGCGGACGCTCGGGTTGGTGCGCGCACTCTCGATCTGCACGAGCATGCCCCGGCTGTGGTACGACAGCCGAATGTTTCCGATTGTCCTCGCGGCGGTGTCCGCGGTCGCGTTCGGCACGGCCGACTTCTCCGGCGGCCGGGCGTCCCGGCACGCCAACCCGATCGCGGTGACAATGGTCTCCCAACTGCTGAGCGTGCCACTGCTCGCCATCCTGGTCCTCGTCGTCCCCGGTACGCCGACCGTCACGGACCTCACCTGGGGGCTGCTCGCAGGCGTGGCGGGGGCGGCCGGCGTCATGCTGCTGTACCGGGCGCTCGCCGGCGGCATGATGGCCGTCGTGGCGCCGATCACGGCCATCACCGCGGCGGTGGTGCCGATCGTCGCCGGCCTGTTCACCGCCGCCTTCCCCGGCGCCCCGGCACTGACCGGCGCCGGCCTCGCCGTGCTGGCCATCGCGCTGGTCAGCCTCGGAGAGGGCGGGAGCCGGAGGGCGGTGTCGGCGCGACTGGTGGGTCTCGCGCTCGCGGCCGGCGCACTCTTCGGCGTCTTCTTCGCGCTGCTCGGCCAGGCCGGGGAGAGCGCCGGCATGTGGCCGGTCGCCGCCGTGCGAGCCAGCTCGATCGCGTTCGGTCTGGCCGTGGCCGCCGGCGCCGGGGTACGACTGCGGCTCGGGCGGCGGGTGCTGGTCTGGGCGGCGATCGCCGGCCTGCTGGACAGCGCCGCGAACGCGCTCTACCTCGCCGCCGCGGCCCGGGGCCACCTGAGCGTCATCGCGGCCATCGCCGCGCTCTACCCGGCGAGCACCGTCCTGCTCGCGCTCGCCGTCGACCGGGAACGGCTACGCCCGGTCCAGGTCGCCGGCCTGGGCTTCGCAGCCGGCGCGCTGGTGCTGGCCAGCATCTGACGGGCGTGCGAGGCCGTCGCTTCGCCCACTGTCCCGGCGACGCTGCCGGTCGTACCCTGTGCACATGCGCGTCGCCGTCTGCCAGCTGAACGCCCGGGACGACCGCAAGGCCAACCTGGCCGCCGCGGAGGCGCTGCTGGAGCGCGCCGCCGCCGGCGGCGCCGACCTGGCCGTCCTGCCGGAGTACGTCGACTACCTCGGCCCCGCCGCTGGCCTGCCCGAGCCGGAGCCGGTGGACGGCGAGGTCGGCAGCTTCTTCGCGGGCGTCGCCCGGCGGCTCGGCATCTGGGTGATCGCCGGCTCGTTCCACGAGGCCGGACCGGACCCGGACCACACCTGGAACACCTCGCTGGTCTTCGACCGCTCCGGTAGCCTCGCCGCGACCTACCGCAAGATCCACCTGTACGACGTGGAGATCCCCGGCCGGGTCTCCTACCTGGAGTCCGCGACCGTCGCCCCCGGCGACCAGCCGGTGGTGGTGGAGGTCGAGGGGCTCCGGGTCGGCCTGTCGATCTGCTACGACCTGCGCTTTCCCGAGCTTTACCGGCGGCTCGCCACGGAGGGCGGCGCCCAACTGCTGGTGGTGCCGGCGGCGTTCATGCTGCACACCGGGCGGGACCACTGGGAGGTGCTGTTGCGCGCCCGGGCCATCGAGAACCAGTGCTTCGTAGCGGCGGCCGGCCAGACAGGCGACCACGATCCCGGCCGTACCTGCTTCGGGCGCAGCATGGTCGTCGACCCCTGGGGGACCGTCCTCACCCAGGTGCCGGACGGGCCCGGCGTGGCCCTGGCGGACATCGACCTCGACCGGCTCGCCACGATCCGGGCCGAGCTGCCCAGCCTGGCGAACCGGCGGCTCTGAGACCTCAGCCCTGCAGCAGTACGCCGATGACGGCGAAGCCGGCGATCGCGGCGGCCGTCACCAGCAGGGCGGTGGTCATCCGCGACGGTCCCCGCCGGGCCAGCCGACCGACCGACAGCACCAGGACGAGCAGCACGACCGCCCCGATCACCAACTGCCAGATGGGCAGGAGAAGGCCGAGCAGCGCCTCCTCGGCCAGGATCGTCGCCGGGGGCCGGGACACGTCGCTCATGTCAGACACTCTGGCACGGCGAGACCGGCGGCGGTCCCCGCCGACCGGGTTCTGCCCGTCTCCGACGACACCGGACCCCGAAATGACGTACCACTGACGCCCGTTGATTTGCCTTGCGGTGGCCGTTCGCGTAACTTTCTCTCTGTCAGCGGGGAACGGACGAAACGGGCGAAAGTCCAGAGGCCGGAACCGCGGGAATGGCTCCAGGGTCCGCCGGGTTGCAACCCGGTACGAACCTGGACCGGGCGGTGCGACAGACCCCGAGAAACACGGGGTTGCGGACGCGAAGCCGACCGGGTAGAGTTCTGAGGCCGGCAGGAGCCGGGCGGGTGGCCGCGAAGCGGCGATCGGCCGGTCTGCGGCTTCCCACGACAGAAACGACCGCCGGGTACGGCGTGCGTCATCGTGGGTTCGGACGAAACCAAGTTGATCACCTCGGACACGAGGTTGACGGCAAGGGTTCGGCCAGGTAGGTTTGAGCGGTTGCCCCGAAACGGGCTCCACTGAGTGGAGTTTCTGATCGGTGTGTGGTTGTTCTTTGAGAACTCAACAGGGTGCTTGATAAGCCAGTGCC